>CAZRMH010000181.1:0-15452 GCA_964600935.1 uncultured Candidatus Obscuribacterales bacterium | reverse complement strand
CTACTTACATGGATCAATTCCCTGTGATGGGTGATTACTACGAGCCTCTGGTCAAGTCATTGCACCTCGGTTGGAACACAGCCGAAGTGCTTCTTGGAGCAGGCGGCGCTATTACGCAAGAGACGATCACACGATTTTTCTCGCTCCACCTGGCCTTCTCCTTGATTCCACTGATTCTTGTCGAGATCTACTTCTACAACAATAACTACGTGCGTATGCCATTGAACTGGATCAAACGCACGGTAGTACTGTTGATGCTGGTTATCACAGCAATTATTCTTCCTGCTGCTCAGGGTCGACGTTCCGATCCGGACGTCACACCTCTGCCGATTCTTTCCGACTGGTACTTCCTGGGCTTGTATCAGATGTACAAGTATCTGGAGCCGGTTGTCGCGACTGAAATTACGATGGTGATACCGGTGACGGTTGTCCTGTTGCCGTTCATCGACACCTGGCTGTGCGGTCCGGAAAAGAACATCATGAAGCGACCGTTCATCCTGATGATGACCATCATGGGTGGTGCTTCGTGGATCATCTTCTCTTACTTGATCATCATCAACGTAGCCAACATTCACTACGATCCTCCGTTCTGGCGCTCGATCTCATATCTGGCAATCGACGCAGGTATCATCTGGCAGTTGGCTCTGATCTGGCAATCGAAAGATGCCAAAGAATGGGCGCGAGGCGCTCGTCCAGCTGTGGTCTCCGCTGTTATGGGCGTTCTGCAAATGGTTCTAGCCTTCCTGTACTACTACATGGCTAAAACCGAAATGTTCATGGGACCTTTGACACAAGCCTTCACCTATATCGCATTCCGGCCATTCTGGCAGGACAAATCGCAAGAACTGGAAACGGTTACTCGAACTCTCGTGCCTAAAGGCACCGAAATGCCATACAACACTGACTTCACCGTAGCCGCCAACAGTTGGTTGTCTAAGGTTCCGGATGGTGAAGCGGCTCTGAAACAGTTGGATGCCCTTAAGAGCACACCATCTGGTATCGATTGGCTCTTCCAGTTGATCCCGACCTTCAATGAGAAGGAGCCGGTGTACAGAAGCGCCATTGACTTCATGGTCTCTAACAAATGGGTCTATGACTACGTCACATTCCATGACCGCATGAATCTCAGTAACCTCACGCCTAAACCTTTCGAGGTCTATCCGATGAATGTGCCTGAGGTCGACTGGTGGTGGATGATTGGCGCTGTTGTGACGACCGTATTCGCCGTCGTGACTTTCTTCGCCAGCCGTTCGAAGGGTAAAGCTGCTCCAGCAGCGCCTGCAAAGCCGGTCGCGGACAAATAGGAGAGTAATGGCCAATCACGACAAGACGAAAAATGTTTCTGCTGTTGGCACCGAGTTTGGTGACACCGCGGAGCAAGTCGCGTCAGTGAATGGACCGGCGAAAGTCAAATTCGTCTATAAGTTCGTCAATTTCTCATGCGCCGTCATTGCCCTGTCCTGGTTTTTTGAAGGCTGGCGCAAGATCAATGAAGACCCGACGATTGTTCACGCTGCAATTCTGATAGGCGGTACAGTCTTAACATTGGTCTTTCTGGGAGTTCATGCTTACTGGGTCTACTTCGAAGAAAAATCGAAAGGGACGCTCAAGAAGCGCGTCGAGTTGTTTGAAAAGATCTATCTTGCGACGCAAGCAAAACGCGGAGCTGAGATCGTAGTCACTGAAAAGGGAGAAAACTGAAGGTGGCCATAAGAGTAGTAATCATGTTAATCGGAATCGGCGCCTGCCTCTATGGCAGCATCATGATGCCGTGGGCTGAGCTCGATATGAGCACTAAATCGCTCCCGCACACATTCCGCCTGCTCCGCCTGGAGCCGGTTGCTGATGCGCTCGATAAAATGTATGGTCAGACGGCGGAGGCTCATAGAGCAGCCCTGGATGCCAAAACCGCCGAGGGGAATCGTGGTGAGTATGTTTACTCGTTCGCAATTGGTTTAGCGATTCTGGGTGGTGCACTCGCGGTCGCTGCGATCGGCAGCGCCGACGAACAAGAGAAGACATTGATGCCGGCTAAGAAGTAGGAAGTTTTTGCACGTGGATTGCAGGTAGGAGAAGGGGAGCCGAAACGAAATGGAAACGAGTGCTTGGACTAAAGTCTTCCTGGTTACTGAAGACTTATTCAACAAAATTGCCACCAGCAAGTACAACCCGCTGTACTACCACGGCGCTTTGCCGCAGTTCATCATGTATGTGCTCTTCTTGAGTGGACTACTATTGTTTGCTTACTATGTACCGACAATCGACAACGCATACGTATCGAAAAATCTGGTCAACGCTTTTACTTCCGTAAAATACATAACGAACAATATCCCATTCGGTGCTGTAGTTCGGGCTGTCCACCGTTACGCCGGAGATGCGATGGTCGTCGCCATAGTACTGCACATGGTGCGGGTCTGGTTCACCGATCGTTATCGCCAATACCGTTGGGTTCAATGGGAATCTGGTATCGTCCTGCTTCTCATGGTCCTCTTCATCGGACAGACAGGTTATTACCTGATCTGGGATGAGCGTTCGTTGCTCCTCACCCGCATGACCGTATCTGTTCTCGAATCGATTCCAGTGATCGGAGTCGGTCTTGGACACTGGTTCTTGAATGGTCGCGCCATCAGCAACCTGACACTCTCCAACTTCCTCTTTATTCACATCGGTCTTTCATTCTCACTGCTCTTCGGTCTGTGGATCCACTATGTGCGCATGACACGCCCAGTTATCACTCCACCGCCGGTAGTGAACTATGTGTTGCTCGGATTGATCCTGCTTGTCGTATACATCTTCCCGATCACTGCGACCAAGATGGCTGACCTTCAGACTCAGCCGACCGCGATGGACATCGACATGTTCTTCCTCTTCCCATACGCTGTGCTCAGTCAATGGGGAATGTTCGGATTCTGGCTCTTCACGATTATCGGCACGGTCGGTTTGTGTTTGATTCCATTGCCTCTGGGAGCAAAACCAGTCGAGGCTGCCGAGGTAGTTAACTCCAAGTGCGTCGGTTGCACATTCTGCTCAAGAGATTGCCCATATCAAGCAATCGAGATGGTTCCTGCTCCAGCCGGATCTCGTTTCAAAGAATTGGCCGTGGTTAAATCCTACCGTTGTTCCGGTTGCGGAGTATGCGTCGGCGCTTGCGCGTTCGATGCAATCGACCTGCCGAACTTGCTCGATAGTGATGTGACCGAGAAGATCAAACAGCTCAGCAAAGCCCAGTAATTAGCATCACATTCAGTGACAAATCGGATAATCAATTAAGGTAAACCGCGATGGCCGAAGAGAAGACAGTAATCACACTAATCTGCGAAAGAGCCGCTGATGTCAACGATATCCTGAACAAGGACGGCGAGTGCACCACGGTGCCTGGCATGAAGGTAATCAAATTGCCTTGCTCAGGCATGGTTCAACCGCTGATGATTGAAGCGGCTATGAAAGCAGGTGCTTCCGGCGTTATCGTTTGTGGCTGCCAGATTGGCGACTGCTACTATCGCGAAGGCAATCGCATGATCCGCGAGAGATTGCTCGGTGAACGTCCACCTGGTTTGAAGAAAACCGTTGATCGTCGCCGTGTGATGGCTCTCTGGTTGTCGCGTTTACAAAAGGGACGTTTTGAAAACGAAGCCAAAGAGTTTGTTGCTTATGTCAGCGGACTCGACGGTGAAGAAAAAGTCGCTGCCCGGATTGAAGGTGCTGCTGCAAAACCAGCAGCCGCTAAAATTGAAACTCCAGCCAAGCCGGCGGAGAAAGTGGAAGCCAAGCCGGCGGAAGCGAAGCCTGCGGCTGAAGTGAAAGTTGCACCTGAGGAAACGCCGAAGGGTGATGCGAAGGCGACTGGTACCGATTCTGGTGCACAGAATGCTGAAGGCGCCGCCATAAAAGCGGAAGAATCTGCTCAGAAGAAAGAAGAAGCTAAGAAGGCTGACGCCGACGATGCTAAGCCTGAAACCAAAGAATCGTAGTTTGAGAAGAGAAAAAAACTAAGATGGCCAAAGATAAACTATCAGAAGTGCAACTTATCAACCGATGGGTTTGGTTCTTTGCTCTCTATTTCTTATTCATCATCCTGATTGCCATGTTTGGACTCGTAGCCGAGTTCTAAATCATTAACTTGCAATCGAATCAGAGTCAGCAAAAGAATGCCTAGCAACAATACTCTTTTGTCTAGTGTGGCGCGCCTGCGCTGTGCGCTTTTGCCAGCCGCATTGGTCGCGTTGTTTGCTTTTCAAACGACTGCACCGGCATTGGCACAATACGCAGGCTCTGCCGTGGTCGAGGAAATTGCGACCGCCGGACCATTCGTTCTTACCTCGCGCAGAATGCAGCGTTTCTCTGCCCAGTTCAAACTGTCACCAGATGATCTGGCTAAGCCTTTGACTCTTGTCTTACATAACGGGCTTGGCGATCGTCCGGGTTTGAACTGGATTAGAGTGCTGCATGGACCTGATTTGAATTTAAACGGCTTGAGGGGCGCAGAAGAGCCCTCGGCAGACCTGCTTTATGACGAGAACTATGTTGAGCTTCGCACAATCAAGATCGATCTTTCCGACAAATGTTTTCCTGGTATCAACACGATTATCTTGGAAGGCACCGGTCCAAAGAACGGGGTGATTAGCTGGGTGATCGAAGGACCGCCGGCGCCTGAGTTTGCCTCAATCAATCCGACCGAGGCTCAATCAGGTGGGCGACTTACTCTTTCCGGTCGGGGATTCAGTGTCGACCCTGACGAGAATCGAGTCACTGTAAACGGGCATGAAATCCAGGTGATTGCGGCGACAAGAACTTCGCTGACCGTCAAGTTGCCGGGGCACATTAGCGCCGGACAAGCGCAAGTTGTGGTGACGACAAACAACGTTCGAAGCGCACCATATGCGATATCTATAGTCGACGCGACGCCATAGCTCCCCGGCGTCGATTCTGATCATTCTCGACTGTGGACCCAGGTTTTTAAGTGTATTCGATTAGGACGGAAAGCGGTTTGCGTCCGTTGAAACCTTCATCAATCGGATGCCAGGTCGTGATGTCGCTGTCACTGAGGCGCCAGCAAAGGAAGTACTCGAGCGCACCTTCGCGGGCTGGAAAATCGAGGAGACCGGAGCGCAGATCGCGAAGAACGACGCCTTGTTCAGTGATTTTGTCGACCCAGTAATTGAGACGAACAATGTAATTATTTTGCATGTCGGCGAGCTCGTGGGCGGTGCGCTCATACTTCTGCTCGTCTTCTTCATGGGGGACATGGTCCAATACATTGGCTCTCGATGAGCCTTTCTTGCCCCTGTCGCCATGGCCTCCATCTGATTTGATGACGTCCATAATGTTGGCTGCAGTTAAACGACGTTCTAATCGATCGAATTTTTCATTGGCTTCGATCAGGTCCTCAGCAAGTATTTCCAATTCCGCATTGGCAGCGACAATAAAATCCCTGATTCCAGGGAGTGCCTGGCGGGCTTCTTCGAGGGTGAAGTACTTGCGATTCATGGGGCACCAGGAATATTCATCGAGACATACACTATCTAAAATTACCCGAATTGACGAAAATATCCCACTGACTATTTTAGGGAGTGCCTATATGACGAGACTGGTTGATTTGACCCGCCCTCTGGAACAGCTAGATGAGACTACCTTTCCAGACGCAATCAAACCCCTCTTTAGAATAATCTCGCCAGAAATAGATTACGTTGACAACCAGCGTGGTGCGGAAATCATGATGGAGTTGTTTGGTTGCCCGAAAGAACATCTGCCCGAAGGCGAAGGCTGGGGCGAGGACAACTTGAGGATGTCCAGCCACATGGGTACTCATGTCGATGCGCCGTTGCATTACGGCAGCACCTGCGCCGGACAGCCAGCGAAAACCGTGGACCAGATCGATTTGCAAGATCTTTATCTGCCGGCCATTGTGCTCGACCTGAGCCATAAACGAGGTTCCGGCTCGGCGATCACCGTCGATGATCTGAAGGCCGCGCTCGACAGAATCGAGTGTGATATCACCGGTGGTGAAGCAGTTTTGATTCGGACCGACCATGATAAGTATGCGATTAATGATCCGATGCGTTACAACTATCCGGGCATGATTCGGGAGTCGGCTCTGTGGCTGGCTGATCGTGGAGCCAAAATTGGTGGCACTGACGCCTTGGGATGGGACAGACCATTCCACGTCATGATCGCTGATTATAAGAAAACCGGTGACAAATCAAAAATATGGGATGCTCATTTTGCTCACCGTGACAAAGAATTCTATGTGGTGCAGCAACTGGTGAATTTGGATTCGTTACCCCCATTTGGTTTTAAAGTCGCCTTCTTTCCTTTGCGGATCGTCGGTGCCAGCGCGGCTCCAGCTCGAGTTGTCGCCTTCCTCGATAATTGAGAATAAATCCACAAAGAGAAAGAGGGAAGGAACACTCCCCTCCCTCTCTCGTCATTTCGATCTACTAAGGAGCCGCCGGCGATGGTTAATCTTTCTCGTTGCTAAACGTGGGAACCGGCGACCTAGTACATCAAGCATAAACTGCCGTTTTTCTGGAAGACTATAGGGTTTTTCCTGATGTTCGCCTGTCGATAACCCACGACGAATCTGAAGATGCTCATGACAACAAATGTTTCAGCGCCATCAGTCGGCGATTGATTGATCGTCGGCGGTCGCGTCTATGAATTTTTATGGGTGACTTTGCTGTCGTTGACCAAAAAATTTATCGGTGGCTAGTCAAAAATATATACTGGTGTTTTTCATCGGTGAATTATGGAAACTAGACAGATCGATTTCGACGTCAAGTCGACGGTCTTTTACAAATACCATCAGAGAACGAAGCATTCGGTGCAGAGCTTGCGTTCATCGACTTATCGGTTGGACTGGGCCAGTCAGCCCAATCCCTTCTTGCATTTTGACGGAGCTCCCTTAGTTGAGTTACCCAAAGAATTTGAAGTATCGAAGCTTGATTATTTCGAAACCATGGAACGAATGGTTTCCGATTGGCGTGGTGGCATGCAGTCCGTTGGGGCAACTGCAGATGTCGCGAAGTTTTTATCTAACCTCTTACTCGAAGGGATGGCTCTAAGCGCATGGAAACAGGTCGTCGGCACCGACCATCGCTGGGCACTTCGAGTAAACGCTTCGTCCGGAAATCTGCATCCGACCGATACGGAAATATTGATTCGAGATGACAGTGAAGGTCTTGGCGCCGGTTTATATCACTATCGAGTCGATGAACACGGGCTCGACAAGCGCTCCTCAGGTGACCTCGTGACACCTCTGGTGAAACGTTTGGAGTTGGACTGCGAGCCACCACCTATAGTGCTTTGCCTGACATCGATATTCTTTCGGGAAGCCTGGAAATATAGAGATCGGGCATTTCGTTATTGTCAGCATGACTTGGGACACGCTCTGGCTGCGCTTTCCCTATCGTGCAGCTCGCTGGGCTGGACGTCGCGAATTGTTTGTAATTTCCCTGATGAGGAGATGCTTCGATATTTGGGTCTCACGGAAAGCGGGCAGAAGCCGTTGGCGTTTATGCTGATAGCTCCGGTGGGTCATTTTAAGGATCATGAGAAACCGGTTTCATTTTTGAAACCGGCCGTTACAGCGGCTGAGCTGGAGGCGGTTTCTCATGACTTTGCTGGAACTCCGAACAAGTTGACCAGTAATTTCATCGACTACGATTCGATCAATTCCGTATATACTGCCACCACATATGATAGCGAGCAGTTTGCCCGATTCAGGACCGGTTTGTTCGCCACTGGCGGAGGTCGGACGGAATTGCCGGGGGCGATCGTCGCCTGTGCAGACCCGGTGGACGTGGGGACTGGCTTGAGGCGCATGGATTGCTTGCAGGACAACGTTCATCAGACGATTCGGCAGCGCCGGTCCGCGGTGGATATGGATGGCAAGACGGGGATGGATGCGGAGCATTGCAAAACGATCTTACGCCTGGCGACGCTGGGATTCGCCGCCGACTTTCAGGGCGTGGATGTGGTTCGGGGCGGCGAGTGGCGGCGGGCTGCATCCGAGCATTTCGTGCAAGTCTACATCTACGTTCATCGAGTCGACGGTTTAAAATCCGGATTGTATTTCTTCGACCGGTTTGAAGGAAAGCTGGTTCCGCTTTTACAAAACGATCAACGCGAAGTGGCCATGTCCACCAGCTGCTTTCAAGATATAGCCAGTGATGGTGCCTTTTCAATATCAATGATTGCTGACTTTGAAACCGCCTACAAGTGTTATGGTGAACGCGCTTACCGATTAGTTCACTATGAAGCTGGCTTCATCGGTCAAATGCTCTATCTTGCTGCCTCTGCGCTTGGGCACGATGCCACCGGAATTGGTTGCTTTATCGATGACGCGATCAACAACTATCTCGGTCTATCCGCCGGAAAAGAGGTAATCTACAATTTCACGATCGGGAAAGCGGTAGTCGATGATCGGCTAACGACACTGCCTGCGTATTCTTTCCCCACCCCATATTAAGGTTCACTGTATGTGGTGGCACGCAGTTGGTCCTGGACCTATTTCATGTACATATACATTGTCAGATCCGGCTTGGTCTGGCTGGATGGTGGCCGCCTTTTCCAGAGAAGAATTTTTAAACTGGCGGGTAGTTTGGTTATGGCAAAACGATCGATTGGTGGACGTTCCGGACTCATATTGTTGCAACCACCCGGATAGCCGCTGCTGTTGCCGCAATGAATGAATTGATTGATCTCCACTGGTCCTTTGGGATCGTTCTTATTTGAAATGTTCGCCGAATTTTCGATTGGTACGTATATGTATTCGTAGCCAAAGTCGCGGGCGTTGTATGCCATCAAGCTGAATTCCCTGATTGGAAGTTCTCGACGACCCTGCTCGGTGAGCCAGTCTTTAGAGTCTTCCAGCTTTTGATCGTAAGCGGAAATATCGTAGGTGGTTTCTACTATTTCCATCTTCGGTTGATAAACTAGCTTAGAAGGCTGCCAGCAAAATGGGAAATCAGGTCGCTCGAGTTCGGCTGCAGGTATTGTTTTCGTATTCCAAATCAGACAACTTCCTGGACTTGCACCAACTAGTAAAAATGGGTTCGATAAGAATCTCGATTCTTCTGCCGGGCCTTCGATACTCTTGTCGCCGGTACCGTACAGGAAGATTCCGCGCATTCCCCACCACGGTTTTCCATCCTCGATTGCTAGAAAAACCCGGTCGCTGGGCTTGTATTCTCCCTTTACTAGTTGTGGAAATCTGGCGACGTGTTTTGAGCGCAGATCAAGAATCTGTTTCTTCGAGAGAAAATTGTAGTCCTCGACACCGTTGATAGGTATTTCGATTTGATCTTCAGCAGTTTGTTTGGCGAGCGAAGCGTCTATCGAAGCCGTTTCCACTGAGGCTCTTTCTGAAAGGCTTTTCCCGATTGCGAGTTCGTTGGCTCTTGCAAGCGTGGTTAAGTTGCTGCAGCTAGACGAACAGATGCCAATTACGATCAGACTAATCGCGACGGCACCATTTCGCAATGACCATTTTGTTTGTGTCGTCACTACTGAGGACGTTGTTTCGGTGGTGGTGGCGAATAATAGATCGTGTAACTGGCGTTCATGCCTCTCACTTTATTAGCGTCCGGTGAGTACTGTCTGGCTGAAACGCCGACAGAGACAGTGCTGCCGTCTCTGGCTTTGGCGGTTACTGATCGTGTGTCTTTACTTGTTATCACCCATGGATCGTTGGCTAGAGCGTTGCCCCACCACTCGCGCACTTGCGCTTGAGTGTGCTCGGTGTTATAGATGACGAAGTAACCGGGACCGCCGATGTTATGCGGGTATTGCATTCCGGTCATGAAAGCTTGTTTGCCCGTGTAACCTGGCACGTTTGGTAGGGCTACGTCACGGTCGATATTGACTCCCTCGAACTCTTTCGGTGGAGTTTTACGTATCGCCGCTTGCCCTGGAGCCTGGGCTATTGGTCGTCTCGGTTGTCTCATCGCCGCAATACGTGCGGCTTGAGCTTGGGCAGCCTGTTGTTGAGTGTTTACTTGAGCCTCGCTTCGACCCTGAAAACATAGACCCGATAAAACAATAATTAGTCCGACATATCTAGTAGTGGTGGTCCAGGACATAATTCCTCCAATCAAACTTGCCTTCAATCATGATACCAGCGTTTGCGTTTTGGGTTCCTACCCCCCTCCAACAAAAAAACGCCCAGGTTGACTACTCTGAGCGTTTTTTATTGGTTAGCGTATGCCTAATGTTCTATCAGGAACTAGTTAGGTTTGCAGAACTGTCCAGCGCCGGTTGCTTCGTTTTGGAAGTGGATTTCTCCAAGGAGGTTTCTCCATCCGGATGCTGGTGTCCATACTGCGCGGTCGATACCAGGAAGGTTGTCCGGACCTTCGGTGTACGGTACTTCGTGGAAGCCTGCATCACCGTGGCCGGGGCAGCCGTTGTTGCTCTTCCTGGAGTTGACGATTGTCTGAGCCAGGTTGTATTGGTTTTCGCAATTCTGGATGGCTGGTGATGAAGTACCATCAGTAGCCAGATTGTCGGAATCCTTGAAGTAGTCTCCGGCTGTGCCGCTAACCATTGCGACTACACCAGGACCTGGGCTGTAGAGGTAGAGTTGCTCCCCTAGTTCCAGAGGCTGGCTGGCTAGAGCATCTCGGACCTTTTGTTCGGTGATCGTTGGATCAACTTGGCGCATTCTCTTGAGAATTTTGCCGATCACTTCGGTGGTGCACGCTCTGGTGGCTGCTGTCGCCGAGCTGCTGCCGATTTGTTCGATCAAGGCCAGTGGTGAGCCCGGCGCACCAAAGTTGACTTGGACGCTCGGTGTCGCGTAGCACTGGGTGGTGACGAATTGCTTCATCCCGTATGGCTTGCCCAAGGGGGTGTTGCTGCCGATGACCGGCTCAACTCGGGCGCACCTGCCACTGCCGAATCTGCGGGAAAGCAGGTCATGCTTCTGAACTTCTACGGCTGTATAACCGGTGCCGCTCGGTCCTTGACCATTTCCTGGCTGTCCACCAGTCGCGCCGATGATGGAGTAGACGAGCGTTCCAGGTCCTGGGATCTCGAAGTCTCCGAGACCGCCGGAGCGGCACTCTGGGATGGTGTACATACCGACCGTTTCGCAATTTCTCTCTCTGGTCATTGCCAGGAAATCAGATTCAGGCAGATTGGTCTTGAAGCCAGCTGGCGAGTTATCGATCTTATAGATTGAATTCCAGACATCTGTCGGAGGAGGAAACGTTGGTTTCGGTGGCTTTGGGTCAGACGCGTTGTTGTAGGCCTGCCACTGGCTCATGTAAGAGCTGGCGTTGCCGTATTGTCCATCACTTCTGAGAGCGTAAACGCCGTTGTTGGTGACGTCTACACCACCGTTGGGACCCCAGAGTTCGTTGTTGAATACGTCAGAACCGGCGTCGACAACTGGGCTGCTGGTGACAGGGCTATTGGCCGGATCAGATGCGGCGTTGATACCGTTTCTGATACGCACATATCCCCGTGGAATTGATGCTGCGAAGTCTTGGTCGAGAGCTCCAACCAGTGCACATGCTACGGCACCGCCGAAGCCACCGGAATTGTTATCCGGGGTTCTGCTGTTGGCGCGGAATGCGTTAGGAGGCAGGTATGCTGCTGAGGCTGGAGGATTAGCTGCACCCGCGTTGTATTCGCCGGAATCAACCAAGTGGGGCTTCTGTTTAGGGAAGATCGGAACGCCGGCGATGGTGATTGGTCCACTAGGTCCAGCGTTGACTGTAAAGTCTGTGTATCCGGCCATGTATTTCTCACGTTGGGCAAGACCATCGTGGCACAGGGCCTGAGCATTGCTGTTCTTCAAGTTACTTGGTAGACCAGCGACAACAGATGTTTCTAGGTCTGGGTGAATGTAGACGTTGGTCGACAATCCACGACGCAGGAATGAACTTTGCAGACCAGTCAATTCCACTTTGTTGCCCTGGAACATCTTGGTGTTGTTCCGGTGGGCTACGACCCTGAACTCTTCATTCAGTGTGCTGCCTTCTACAAGGTTTTTAAGTGTAGTACTGACCTGTTTTGCAGCATCCGCAACCGCGTGGGCGTGGGTGGAAGCTGCGTTTGTACCGATTTCATGAGCGTTCAATGCAACGATTATTGATTGAGCGATCAAACGGTTGACTGCCAACATACTGATGCGGTTGTGGGTCAGGTCGTCACCACCGGTAGTGGTATTTGCAATACCCTGATAATTAATTGCAGCGCCAAGGAAGTCCTTTGTGGGGTTGCTGTCGCTATCGGCCGGCAGCTGCACCTGTATGAGTGTCGGAGACAGAGCTCTTCTAGCTACGTTCAACACACCTGCATCGGTAGCGTTCGCGACTTCGCGTCCACCACCGAGGATCTGGGAGAGAATGAAGAAGCCTACGCCCAGGACGATGATGACCAGTACTGCGACTGCCACCAGACCTAGCGTTGCCCCCCTCCGTCGATTTAATTTCATTTGGCTGCATCCTCCGTTGGTATTTCAGCCGCGGTCCATACTTACATTTGGTTTCGAGAGAGTAACTTTCTAAAACTTAGAAATTCGACCTCTAAAGGAGGGTCGAGATTAAACGAATATTAATTAGTATCGCTTAATGTTCTCGTACTGTCAAGATGAGTGCCCGTTAACCTTGGATTCCTTTGCTTTGCGTTTATTAAGCACAGTTCTGCATTTAGCTACCGTTTTCGCAATATCCATAGACCCTGAGCTTAACTTTCTTTTTGATTTAAGATTAACTGCATTTCATTAAGCGGTGTTAATCTTATAATGCGCTAATGCCCGGATTCAGCCCTCTGTCTTAGTTACGGGACCATCTGCAGTAACTATTACTGCCAAGATCAACCAAAATAGGAAGTGCACTTGCGGTCGGTAAAAAACAGTATCAACCAATCCATGTACCATTAAGCCGAGCAATGCCGCGACCATAGCCGCCGCGAGCCAACGACCGATCATAGTACCATTTTGATCCCAAAATTTGAGGTGTGCCCGCGCGAGCGCGCAAGCGATCATTCCCAAGAATGCTAGTAATCCTGGAATTCCCGCTTCTACAGCCACTTCCAGCGGCACGCAGTAGGTGCCCAGCGCGTCATAGCTACTAACCATATATAGACCATAAGCTAGACGGAACGTCTCATTGCCAGGACCGGTGCCAATCCACCAGTTGTCACGAAACATCTTCTTCGACGAATCCCAGACCTTCATTCGGTAGGCATTGGAACTGTGTTCGCTGCCGGCAAACATGGATTGAACCCGTTGGTTCAGTGCCGGCACGAAGGCAACCGCACCGGCGCTGCCGCAGACGAGACATAGGGCGCCTATGACGACCAGCGCGCGCAATTTCTTTTGATTGACCCAAATGTATAACGAACCTATATATAGAAGGACGCCAAGTCCAGCAGCGAGCCCAGCATATCCGCCCCTGCTTCCTGTCAGTATGGTTGCCAGGCTGATTAAGCCTCCGGTGCCAAAGGCCGCTAGCGCCGGAATCAAGAATTTCGGTTTGCCGACGCTTTTAAACTGTGCGAAGAAGCCTAATCCCAATCCGATTCCAATCGAGGCAAGCGGGACGAGCAAGCCCGCAAGCAGGTTCGGATTGCCTAGCGTTGCGAAGATTCGGGTGCCGCCGCCTTCAACGGTTGGGTCTTCCCAGGTCGCAAGCGGTGCGACACCGATCTTGTATTGATAAAAGCCGTAGAGGGACAGCGCCAGTCCGCAGGTTAAAGCCATGGAGAGGACGTACAGTTTGCGTTTTACAGAGCCCGTCAAAACTGCGGTAAAGAGAAAATAGCTTCCTATATACACGGCGACTTTGAACAACCCCTTGAGGCTCGGGTTGAAATAGTGGGATGCAAAAGTCGCGACGACGTTTGCCGCAAGATAGAGCAACACGATGGCATCGAATGAATTAAACTGCCGTCTTCCCGACCCGCCAAGGATTCGGCCTACTATCCATAAACCTAAGCCCAGGAATACGACCTGTGCCAAAGCCATCTTATCGGTGGCAAACTGAGGCAGCCCAATAATTCCAAACAACAGAATTGTCACCAAGAGGCTGAGATTCTGCAAAACAGAACCAATTCGAGCAAGGTCAGGCGGCAAAATCTTTTGTACGGATTCAAAGACGCCGAATAGCGGTTTTAGAAACAGCGATCCTTTTAAGGTATCGCTCCAGCTCTGCTCGATGTTAACGAGAGAGAGTCTCCTTGCCGCCTGGTCTATGAAATTCGAACCGGCTGTCACTGCGCTGCATCCTCTCCGGTGGCGCCCGTGGTGCCCTTATTTTCCGGACCTGGTTTTGCCGGAGCGGCTGAATCAGAGGCTTCTCGGATGTCTACAACAACACCCTGAGTGCGATATTTAAATCCTTCCAGTTCAACTTGATTACCAATCTTGATCTTGTTGCCGCTGACGACATAACCGTCTTTTGTGCGGTCTGCAGTTTCTTCAAAGGTGACGACATAGTCAAAGGCAATTGGCGCATTGTTTTCGTCGGTTAATGCCGGATCTGTGAAAGCCACTGCCGACTTGCCATCCGGTGCCAGGAATGAGGCTTTATGCGGCCAATGACCGACCTTGGTAATTTTCATCGGCGGCTCAACCGGCCGATTTCGTATCGTGATCGCAGATACATCGCCAGTCTTGAACAGATCTGCATCCAGCGTTTTTAGCCCAATTAGAAAAACGTCGAATTCGATTTTCGATTTTCCTTCGATAATCTGGTCGACGCCTGCATGTCCTGCGCGCGCCAAACCGAATCCCATGGCGCAAAGCACCACGAGCACAATAACGGCAGAGTCAAAAGCGTTAAGTCGTTTCATTCTATTCGTATATCTTCTAGATAGTAAGCCAGGGTTCAGAGGCTCATCATATCAGGATGTGCAGCGACTAGGATGAAAAACGCGGCGGCTGCTCACGTCTGATTGGACCCTAAAAATGTAGACTAGGACTGCGTTTTACAAATATCGTTATTAAAACACTCAGCGTTTTAACCGTTAACTTATACCAATCCGAAGAACACAGACACGTTGCCAGTCACGCGTCTGACTATTTTGACGCCGTCGACTACCAGTTCTTGACCATAATCGAGTTCGTCACGTCCACGCTCCTTTAGAAGTTCGAGCAAAAGACGCTCGTCGATTGGCGTCAGGCTAGAGCCGCCGCTTTTATGGTCGGATGCCAGTCGCATCAAATCTGGAGTAGATAGGGTTGGAGACACAACATTCATTTTCCGGACCTCTACAATCAACTGCCATTCACGACTTTCATAAGTTACTACTTATGCGATTGCATTTCGATTGTGGTTTTCCCACCCTAGCCGGACAAAGTTCTTGGATCTTTTGGGATATTTTTTTGTCAAAGCATGTGGAAACTACGTAGTGCCCATGTCTAATTCTTCTGCGACCGCGATAGAACTACTCACGAAGCGGCGGTTGCGAAATTTGTTCTAAAGGAGAGATATGATGGTCACCCC
>CAZRMH010000180.1:5357-15490 GCA_964600935.1 uncultured Candidatus Obscuribacterales bacterium | reverse complement strand
TTGTGCACATTCTGCGAATACCAGGCGGTTTTCTGCATGCCCATGTGATTGTATTGACTGGCAAGCGTACTGTTTTGAATCGCCAGTTGATTCGCTGCCATCCACGAATTCGCGAACATCGTCTGGCTCTCTTTCTGCATCGAGGTTTCCAAATCAGAAACCATATCATCTAATCGCGATTCGTTCGCCAAGATTCGCCCCTCAAGCGCCTGCAGCTGCGTGCACTTGTCTTGGGCTTTAAACTTTAAAACCCCGGCAGCGTTAGCGAACCCGCTGGAACTGTCGCCGTATGGACTACTGTTGGCACTCTGAATCTGACTGTTGGGTCCTACAATTGAATCAGGCTGGTGCATTTGATGAAACTGTTGGGTATGCGCGAAATATTCTTTTCGGTGCTGATTGTACTGATTGAGCGCGTCTTCGTATTGTTTAAACAGACTCTCGTATAGTGTAAAAACGTTGATTGAGCTATCGGTGCCGGAACTAGCCAACCGTTTATTTCGATCTTTCAATTGTTGAAATTGATCGATAAGAATTCCGGTTCGCTGCTCAATTTGTGTGGCGTCAGCAATTAGCCGGTCGGCAGATTCAATGCGTTGCTGAAGCAGGACCGCATGGTCCTGACCAAATGAGCAGGCCGCAAAAACAGGACCGAGCGAAGCGGCGAGCAAACCGTATGCTAGAAGCAGGCCTGCGCCTGAGATCACAAAGAGTGGACGGGATCTGACAATCACGATTTCTTAAGACCGGAACCAAACGCCAGTAATTTGCGACAATCATCCATTTTAGAGCCAATTACATGCCAAGACTTACCAACTGCACATTAAAGGAAAGCCAGGTTAGAAGCTGTTTTCGATGAAGAAACGTTGAACACATCCAAAGAATATATCGTTGATTTTGCTTGCTCGATCATCAGTGGTTAGTGCTACTCCAGTTCAGGGTTTCCGCCGACTGGAAATGTGGTTAGTAGATAGTGGAATCCTGCGCCGAAAGCCGTCCGATAACATCCGCCAACCAACACACAATGAACAGCGACGACGACCATCAAACGCCTGACTCAGACGGCTCAAAAAGCAGTGAGAACCTCAACGCCTTCGGATCGCAAAAGATGGTGAGAGGCGTCGAAAGCGCGAAACCTGCAAGAAAGCTGACAGAGAACCCGGACAGGATTCGACTACAAACTGCAGAGATGGACCATCTGCCGCGCACGCCTCTAAAGGACAAATACGAATTCCTTTCTGTACTCGGTGCAGGCGGGGCCGGCGTGATTTACAAGGCAAAGCAACAACCGCTCGGCCGTTTAGTTGCCGTGAAAATGATTCATTCACATCTTATGGCACCAACTGCGGTGCGAAGGTTTCAACAAGAAGCTACCACGATCGCGAAGATCTCTCATCCTAACATAATCTCCGTATACGACTTTGGAATCTCGGAAGAGAACCAACCGTTTATGGTCATGGATTATGCTGAGGGCACACCACTCTCCGAGCTGTTGGATCAAGAGGGACAACTTTCAGTCGAGTCGACTCTCTCAATTGCCAAACAACTGTGTGATGGCCTTGCACATGCGCATTACAAAGGCATTCTTCATCGCGATTTGAAACCGAGCAATATCATGATGGTGAAGTCGGAGAACGGACCCGACATCGCAAAAATTCTCGATTTCGGATTGGCTAAAATCATCTTCGACGAAGAAGCTGATGAACCTGAGCATCTGACCAAGACCGGAGAGACCGTCGGAACGCCAGCATTCATGAGCCCCGAACAAGTTATGGGAAAGGGACTCGATCAAAAATCAGATATCTATGCGTTAGGTTGCGTGATGTATCACTGCCTCACCGGCGAGCCGCCATTTGTGGGCGAAACGAAAATGGAAACGATGCTGATGCATCTAAATTCTACGCCGGAGCCAATCAACCCAAACGGCGGACCACCACTGATTTCTCCATATCTCGAGATGGTGATTCTAAAATCGCTGGAGAAACTTCCCGAAGATCGTTTCGAGTCCATGATGGAAATGAAAGCAGCCATTGAAGCGACTGAAAAAGGTTTGTTTGTCACACCATCTTCGAACAACTCTCCAACGGCAAATCAGGTTGCCTCAGCGAAAACGAACGATTTGCCTAAGCCTGCGCCGTCGCCACCGATAAAGACTTCAGGCGAAGAAGCCAAACAGATAGTCAGCACCCGTACACTACTAGTGGTGCTGATCGCTATCGGTGTAATTGGCTGCTCGCTCGTCAGCGCCTACGTCTGGATCAACGCTTATCCCAGCGAGGAGACAAAAACAACAAAGAAAGCCAAGCCCAAGAAGGCTGAGGTCTTCGATGAAGACGCCTGGTATGACGATGCATTTAAAGGACGTATCGATCCAAAATCACATCATATTTCCGCCCATCACGACCCTGAGATATCAGATAAAGGTTTAGCAGCGCTCAAAAACAATCAATCAGTGCGCACAATCGACATGTCCGAAGCGCATAAAATCACAGAAAAAGGTATTCGATATCTGAAGGGCAACTTCATTCAGGTTCTAAATCTGCACAAAACACAAGTACACGACGGCGTAGCAGAATATCTCACGACGATGGAAGGGCCTGATGGTTCGCCATCTCTGGTGGATCTGAATTTAGGCGAAACTCCAGTAACCGACGCAGTCATACCGACCCTGACCGAATTGCCGCACCTCGAAGCAGTTGACTTAAGCGTCAATAAAAACATCACAAACGAGGGAGTAAAGAAGCTTGCGAAGAGCGGCATCAAACGATTGAATTTGTCTAAGACACTGGTGGACGATGAGGCTATGTCGGCGATCGCATCGATCGATGGCTTGCTATACCTGGACTTAAGTGGAACTAAAATAACCGACGCTGGCGTCAAAAAACTGCTAGCCTTGAGTAAACTCCAGGAATTGAAACTGGCGGAAACGACCGTAACGGACGAGTCGATCAAGCAGTTGGGTGCGCTGAAAAATCTTTCTGTTTTGAATGTGGCAAGAACTCAAGTTACAGACAAAGCTTTACCGCTCATGCTGAAGTTCAATCAACTGGCGTATGTAAACATCAGCGGTTGTATGGGAATTACACCGAAAGCCGGAACCGATTTCACGCATGAGATGGCGAAAGAAGGACGGACTGCTGAGAAGAATGAAACGACCGAAGGTGAATAGCACAATGCCATCAAAAGCAAAAACAGACAACCAAGCTCTGATCGACAAACACATTGAAGTACTCAGCAAGTGCGTAAAATGTCCGAGCATGATTGGTCCAGTAATCACTCACAGACCGGTGCTCACGAAGGTTTTGCTGATCGGTCAGGCACCTGGTCCTCGAGAAGGTGCATTCGGAAAACCATTTGCCTGGACCGCAGGCAAAACATTATTTCGCTGGTTGGAAACGATTGGTGTTAACGAAGAACAATTTCGCAGTCACGCCTATATCAGTGCGGTGTGCCGCTGCTTCCCGGGAAAGACGAGTGCAGGCGGCGATCGCGTTCCCAGCCCGATTGAAATTGCTAATTGTTCCGAGTGGTTGGCGAATGAATTTTCGATTTTGGATCCTGACTTAGTGATACCAGTTGGACGACTGGCAATTATTCAATTGGTAAATTTCAATCAGATGACCGATGTCGTGGGCCAAACCTTCCGAGTAAATTTGCATGGAAGAGAACGTGATGTGGTGCCACTTCCACATCCATCAGGTGCATCGTCCTGGTTTAAAAAAGAGCCTGGAAAAGGATTACTGCAGGAAGCGTTGAAACAAATCGCGGCACACTCCGCCTGGCAAAACATGCTAAATGAGATTTCTTAAAATGAAAAACACAGATGGATAATCTTGGAGCCATAGCCGCGATAGGCGCAGCCATTGTAATTCCGATCATCTTGATCGTAATGAACAGGGCCGTTTCGGTTAAACAAGAACGGGTGATAAACGAACGCGAACGTGAAGCGCGTGAACTCGAAATCAAAATCAGAATGTCGTCAGGCTTAGACGTAGTCAACGACTTCAACGAACTGGCCCGCGTCTACTTGGAACTTGACCGGGCCGCCGACGCAGAGCAGTGCATGCAGAAAGCCGTCGGCATAACGGAAAGTGAGCTTGGCAGAATGGATCCGGCATTGATTCCGATACTGGAAAATTACGCGAACGTTTTGGAAAAAATGAACAGACGCGTAGAAGCAGAAAAAATTCGCAAACGCGCTGGCGAAATTCCACCAAGACGCTGAGAGAACTAGCGCGCTCGGCAAACGCATCCATCAAACGTAGCTTACAAACAACAATCCATACGTGAGTTAACACGTATGGATCTTGTCTGCGATTTAACTTTTAGAACTTTCTGACAGGTCATCTGAGATGACAAAATTTAGACACTGTTGGACACAGTTCAGAGGAACTAGACTCCAAACTGTTCGGTAATCCAGCAATCCAACTCGCCGTCGAGGAGAGCCAGCGACTCGCTATCGATCAAACCACGACGCAAGACTTCGAAGATCAAACGAGTTCTCAAATTGTAGACATCCATCGAAGCGGATTCGCGAAGCCATGAATGCTTGCCTCTGAGCACTTTGGAGAATAGCGCGGCAAGCCGGTTTTGAACACCACGAGCGGAGAGATTGCGACGCTTGGCGATCGCTTTATCTGTAAGACCGAGCATGACATCGCAGAGCGTTTCGTATTCGCTGCGAGTAAGCTTGTTAGCATTGCCTGGCTCTTCATGCAGACTGCGACGAACTTCAGAATCGATGAAAGTGTTTTCGTGAACTACAACACTTTGAATTGCATGCATCAGTCTGTCATCTGGGCAGCTTTTCAGCACGATACCGAACACACCCTGAGGAGGAGCCATTAGTTGAATTTGCTGATAGTAAGCCTCTTTGAAGCTGCTGCACCAGAACAAAATTTTGGCGCTGGGATATTTATTCCAAAGTTCTGCTGCTGTTGTCAGTCCGCGACGGTCGGATGATGTGACATCGATAACCACTAGTGATGGGGTTTTACGAGTCGACAAATTAGCGACATCTTCGGCGGAACCAGTTTCAAAAATCTGTACAGGCGTGTTGAATGTCTTCTGCACCAGGTCGATAAAGTGCCTGCGAAGAGTCTGAACAGGCTCCAGCACTACGATTAGCTTAAAGTCATCAGGTTGGCCCATGATGTGAGTTGGTTTGACTTCACCAATCGGACCGTAATAGTTTTGTGCAATAGAATTTTGTGAGTGCAGCATCTCGATTTCCCCAATCAACTTAATAAAAACAACCAACGTTTCTTCCGATGCGTTGAAAGTAACATGGCAAAGTTGACCAATTCTTGGCAACTGTCAAAATATCTTTAATTTCCCAGCCTGTGACGGTTTCCAAAGCCAGCCAGGCTGGCTATCGTCATTTTTTAGCGGTCAGCTATATCAAATCCGGCCAAATTTCGCCCCTTCCCTGACGAAATTTCAAAGTTTTCTCTTGCGGCTAAATCCTTATATAGGGAGTGAACTGAAATAGTTCGGAATCAGACCAGAAGTCGCCTATCTATGTGCATACACCGATGTTATTTCATTGGTTGTGAGAAAGTCGTGAGATGCCGATCTATTCGAGCTATCTCTTTCTTGGCAATCGAAACCAGAACGTGCTGCCTTGGCCTTCAGTGCTGTTGACGCCGATTGTGCCGTGGTGGCCCTCGATAATGAGCTTGCATATAGCTAGTCCTAAACCGGTGCCCTTTTTCTCGGTGGCATCGGAGGCTTCAATTTGTTTGAAACGTTCAAAAACAACTTCCTTGTGTTCATCTTTGATACCACGGCCCTTATCTTCAACTTGAACCTCGACATAGTCATGCTCGGTCAAGATCCGCATGTCTACTCGGCTTCCTTCAGGTGAAAATTTGACAGCGTTGGACAATAAATTGACTACTACCTGTACAATTCGGTCAGGATCAGCTTCGATCCGTTCATCATCGCCCGAAATCTCGATAGTCACCTTGTTCTGTTCAGCAACCTGTTCGACCACGTCATATGATTCTTCGAGAATGGCTCGAATACTCACATCCTGCATATGGATTTGAAACTTACCAGATTCCATTTTTTGAACGTCGAGCAGATCGTTAATCAGTTTAATTAAGCGCTCCAGTTGACCTTCCGCGGATCTGACCATTGGACCGGCTTTGGGCGGCAGTTCGCCAGCGGCACCGGCAGAAAGTAAAACCAACATACCGCGCACCGAAGACAGTGGCGTCTTTAAATCATGACTGACCATGGCAACAAACTCACGCTTCAAACGCTCGATCTCATGCCGTTCGGATACATCGAGCATTGCCACCAGATGTAGTTTCTTTTGGGTCACCGACGTCTCACTGGATGAGAGTTCGACGGGAAACTGCGTGCCATTCTTCCGCATACCGACCAGTTCGAGTACATGCCCGGATGCGCTTGAGACCAGCTCCTTCATCCATTCGTTTTGTTCAAAACTATCATTACTCTTGAGTAATGTCGTGAGATTTCGTCCTGCCAGCTCCGATTGTTTAAGTCCAAACATCTCTTGCGTTTTGCGATTAGCCAACTGAATATTGCCACTGTTATCGATGACGAACAAACCAACAGGCAGACCTTCCATCATCTGTCGAGTGTGTTCCTCACTCTCTTTCAGGACCTTCTCGACCATTTTACGCGCGGTGATATCGTGTGCTACGCAATAGAGCGTTTCCTCAGCTTCAGACCAATAGACGGACCACAAAACATTGATAATCTTTCCGTCAGAACAGCGAACGCGATTCTCTACAGGGACAGTGGAGTCCACGTTCTTAATCGAATCAAGTCGTTCGAGAGTTTCCTCGATATCTTCTTCGACCACGATATCGATCAGAGATTTGCCGACCAATTCGCTGTCGCGATGCCCCCAAACACGCTCAGAGGCGGGACTCACCATAGTAAAAATATTGTTGTCGTCAATCGAACAGATCACATCTACGGCGTTATCAACCAACGCCTTTTGACGTTTCTTCGATTCTTCAATCGTGACAGCCATCTGGTGAAAGACCGAATCAAGTTCTGCAATCTCATCGACG
Source organism: uncultured Candidatus Obscuribacterales bacterium (assembly GCA_964600935.1). Classification (GTDB taxonomy): domain Bacteria; phylum Cyanobacteriota; class Vampirovibrionia; order Obscuribacterales; family Obscuribacteraceae; genus JADYXR01. The sequence goes on along the minus strand of CAZRMH010000180.1, from coordinate 8,441 downwards.
CCCTCGATATTCGGCAAAAGCGGCTGACCATCGGCAAGACGAGTGGCATTACTCATGAGGATCTTCAAACGATTCGTAATCGCTCGACTAAAGTAGAGAACGATCACGATGCTCAAGAATATGTTGAAACCAACACCCCAGAGCAATAGAAGTTTGGCATTATGCCGCCACTTCAACGCAGCATCAGAACGGCTTCCGCTTTCGCGCTGCACGCCTTCATTCAGCAATTTCAGTTGCGCAACAGTTTGTTCGACAAGCGCTTCCATCTGTCCACGCGTGTGCTTTATGTTCATCATAGTCATGATATCGACTTCGTCTTCAGCAAACGAATCGTACAAAGCATCGCAAAGTTTCAACGCCCGGGTTTCAACCAGTTCGGTTTTTTCTAGTTGCTTGAGTTGATCAGGATAGGGCTCCAGAGTCGCTCTCAGCGTTTTGAATTCATCATTGATATTCTTTCGCGCCTCGAGATAGCGCTTGCCCATCTCAGGCGATTTGACGTATGAATAGGCAGACAAAGCGTTTATGCCTGCAAATAATTCTTTGCCGAGAATAAAGACAGAGTGCAAAACATCGTTGGCATGCGACTCTTCGCGAGCCTCGCCTTCCGACTGCAACAACAGCCCATACAAGAACAGCATGAATGCTGTTCCTATGACAAGCGGGACTGCAACGATAAACAGTCCCTTGTGGCGTATCTTAAAATTAAACGGCAAGGTCTTCGCTTTGTGTGTCTAAGCCACAAATTTACCTTAGGTTCATACCCCTGATATATTGGAACAAAACTAATAATCGTCAGGAGTATCCCGCCGTGAGGCTCGTTGACAGATTTTCGAAACGACGCACTGCGATTGCAATCGTGGCGATCGTTTTGTCTACGATTGCGTCCAGCGTTTTGAGCTCATTTTGGCATGGAGCATCTGGTACCGGATTTGGAACCGCGGATTGGCAAAAAAATATTTTCAAAGCGCAAAAGGCGCGTGAACTCGGCGATTTAAACGAAGCCAATGTTTATTACAAGCGCGCTTATGCCGACGCACAAAAGCTGGGTAAACAGCATCCGTTTTACACAGTGACACTGAGACACTTATCGGACGCCGCGTATGAAGATTTTAACTATCCACTGGCGAAAGACTACGCACTTAAAGAGTTGGAACTGCTAAAACCCCTGGGTGATGATTACCAGGACCTTGTGCCAATTTTTATACGTCTTGGCGATATCGCTTTCGCGCAGGGAAACCTTGAAGAGACGAAAGTTCAATTGCTAAAAGCCAAAACGCTGAAGGACAAAGCACAGTTCGACCCGACCCTCAAAGCTGAAATTCGTCTGCGGCTCGCCAATCTGGCACTGGCAAATAAAGATCAGTCGCAGTTTCACGTCCTCTGCCAGGAGGCTGAAAACGAGTGGCTTTCAACTGTGAAAGAACCAAAAACAGGATCTAACTTCAGCGAATATGCAGTCGCAATCGCCAGATTGAGTCGACACACCAATAAGCGAGTTTCAAGAGCGCTGCGTGAAGCGGCGCTGTACTACGGAACTGTTGGAGCACGGATGATTACGAAAACGCAAGGGAAAGAAACACTGCACTACATTCATGCAATGAGTCGCCTGGGAGAGATCCACGGGATCTGCAAACAGCCTGCGCAAAAAATTGCCTGCTATCAACGCGGCTCTGAAGCCGCGATCGCCTCACGGGTACTAAATTTTCAGGATAAAGCAGTAGTTCTCTTTCAATATGGCAAACCCCTGATGGATGAAGGACATCTTGAAGAAGCTCTGCCCATGCTGCGTCAATCAGCCATTTATGCCAGGACAATGCGCAACCGCAAGTTCGATCGATCGAATATTTTGGCAAATCTATCAAACTGCCTGGTCCGTCTCAATCAGATCGAAGAGGCTATAGTTGTAAAACAAGAGATGGTCGGCGTATTGGAAACGATGGGTATGAAAAGAGAGGCACAAGCACAGTTGAGAGAAATTGACGTGCTCAGCGCGCGCATCAAGTAGAATTTGAGTCGTTCAATTGTTGGAATTGCAGACCGGGACGCATCTGATAATAATTGACCGAGACACAGTGGCAATGCTGGTTTTTGAAAAAGATGGCGAAAATACTCCTAGCCGAAGACGACCTCGCCCTGGCGACCACTATCAAGGATTGGCTTGAGTTCGAAAAAAACACAGTGGAAGCCGTCAAGGATGGCGCAGCGGCACTGGATAACTTACTTTCGCTCGAGTACGACGTTGCCATCTTGGACTGGAATTTGCCGCAAATGACAGGCGTTGAAGTCTGTCAGAAATACCGGGCACGGGGTGGCGCGATTCCGATCATCTTGCTGACTGGAAAAAACTCAGTCCAAGAGAAGGAAGAGGGTCTGGATGCCGGTGCTGATGACTATTTGACAAAACCATTTCACCCTAAAGAACTGGCAGCCCGGCTAAGAGCGATGATTCGCCGCTCCACAGGTTTCATCCCCGATGTCGTCTCAGTTGGTCCGCTGACTCTAGATCGCGACAAACGAGTGGTTTTGAAAGACGGCAAGCCGGTACATTTGCAGCCGATGGAATATACGTTGCTCGAGTTTTTCATGAAGAATCAGAACCAGGTATACAGCCCTGAAACTCTTCTGGCCAAGCTGTGGGACGCTAATTCTGATGTTTCGCTGGATGCGATTTATACCTGTATCAGGCGACTGAGAAAGAAGTTGGATAGTGCTGATGCAACTGATTCAATTATCCGCACCGTCCATGGTGTGGGTTATGGAATCAATCCATTTATTTGAACGAGACAGTGTTGTCGACCTCGTCCTTCCTATATATGAGTTTCGACCTGCCTATATCGGATCTCCCAATCGCGATTTTCTGATTTGCCTCGAAACGCGCACCTGGCTTAAAACTAGAATTATAAAGATCCTGATCTGTGGATCCGACCTACGTTTTTGGTCCTTTTTATAGAAGGTCTGTCGTTTGCACGAGAGCTGATTTACCTTCGGTCAGAAACTCGAGTTACGGCTTCAAGCGAGGGCTTGAAACATATACAATTGATGTGATTTTTCTCATCCAGGAATCCTTTGAATCGCCCGTGC
>CAZRMH010000180.1:0-5347 GCA_964600935.1 uncultured Candidatus Obscuribacterales bacterium | reverse complement strand
CGTGCGTCTACCTATTTGTCTGACAGATGCGGTAGAGAAAATCGACGGGTGATGGGCACATGTAAAGCCCTCACAGTGACAAGGAGAACCAAAATGCTGCTAATCGTATTTGCTTCAATGATCGCCACAACTTCAATCGGACTGGTTATCTCCGCTTTGAGATAGGGCTCTCGACGTTTGGGAAGGCTGCTACCTCTGTTTGTGAGATAGTGCCTCCCTTCGGTCTGAGCGATTTCTATTCTCAGAAATCGAGACTACTCTTCTGTCTTTAAGGTAGTTTCAACCAAGCCTGAACTAAATGGAAGAAAGTTCGAATTTGATTGCCGACTTGTGTCTAGAAACTGCGAAATTCTTGTATTTACATCTAAGCGACAAATGTTGCACCAGAATCGGTGTAACACCATCGATCGAAATCGAATCGCGTCGCCTGATGTTCTTGTCATATCGCTAATGGCGTTTCCCGGGTTTTCGAACTTGGGGTGTGCAACTGTTCCTATATAAGGGTGTAACTACGCATTACACCCGCAGGTCCCGTGCCTGCTTTGTCCGACAGGAACAGAGTTTTGAATCCTTTTTCTAAATCATCGAAAAAAGGTACAAATTATTCACACTTGGCAAGTAATATCTCAACATCGGAACTGAGTTATTGAATCGCTTGAATCTCTTGAACTACAGCCCCCATGACGGTGGGCAGGAGTTGTTTTTACTATGAACGGCAAACTAGCACAAAATGTAAGAGCAAAATTTTTCCAAGACTTCGAGCGTTGCTCGACCGAACAAGAATCAGCGCAACAAAAAAATCATTCCCCAGCAGTCGAAGCCATGCTTTGCGGCTTCATCCTGGAAGGCGACGAGATCAATTTCGCGCCAGAACAAGCATCAAATGTAGATCAAGATTGGTTCTACAAACTCTAAGTTTTACAAGTGAGCAGCGAGTGGTTGGTAAGCGCCTGGTGACAGGCGTTTACTGCTTTAAGGGCAATTTTCCAACCCCGCTATTTCGGTTTGTTTTTTCGGGTTGCCTGCAAACCGCCGAAACCGGGGCTGTTACGCTATAATTCAGCGTCTCGACCGCATTTTCCCGTCGCACATCGGCAGCGGTTGTGATCGAACTGTTCAGGAACCATTCAAACCAGGTCAATCGCAGTGAGCAAAGAAAACAGACGCTTATCGCCAGCCCAACGATTCGCGGCTTTCGCGATTACCGCGATTCTCTCCTGCTTCATTTTCAGCAACGCAGCGCTAGCTGGCGATCTAGACAAAGCAGAAGTAAATAGTCTGGATGGACTGGAAACGCGATTTTTCGAACACACGTATAAAAAGGAAGATACCGAAGCTCGGCTCGATCGACTTGAGAAGCTAATTTACGGTGAGGCTAAACAAGGCGATCAAGCTCAGAGGCTGACGGACCTGGTAGCCGCACTTCCGAAATCAGATCCAGGAGATCCGCCGGCAAACACGGCATCAGCTGCCGGTTCCAACAACTCCGCCCCCGCCGCAGCGAACAATAACGACTCGCAACAAACAGCAGACAACGCTGCCGGTGACCAGGAAGATTACCCGACTGTTGATGCAATCGAACAAACAATTCTCGGTAAATCATTCAAAGGTGTCCCGATTGCAAAACGATTGGACCAGCTTGAGCTCAAGGTTTTCAAAAAAGCATCGAATGACCCTGACTTGAGCGAACGCGTAAGTAAACTGAGCGATTACGTTCAAAAGCATATGCATAAGTCGATCGATCAATTAGTCGATCCACGCACGGTTTTAAACTACCAATCAAATGGAAATGCTGATGACAGCGAGCCTGCCAGAGCTCCTGCGTATACAGGATCTCCGGGTGGTAGTTATGGCGGTGGTAGTTATGGCGCCGGTAATTATGGTGGCGCCGGCGGTTACAGTGGCGGCGGCTCCGGTTCATACGGAATGAATCCGCCGCAGCCTGCGGCAGCTTATCAACAACCAGCGGTAAACGCACCGGAACTGGCTCAGGTAGGCTGGCTCGAGCAGCGCGTTTTCGGCAGAGAAGAAAGTCCGAATGTACCGCTGATCGACCGCTTACACAAATTGGAACAAACTGTTTTCCCAACGGAACAGATGGATGCAAACGCACCGATCGCAGGACAAATTAAACTTCTCGTCAACGCAGTCGAACTGATGCACAACTCAACACCCGCTCCAGCAGCGGCATCTGGCTACGGCGCTTATCCCGCACAGCAGTATCAACAGCCAGCAGCGAATCAATACCCATATCAACAAAGTGCTGGTGGCGCAGCCGCTGGTTCCAACTTTCCAAGCTGGCCGCCAAAAGGTTACGCTTCATCCGCGACGACCACGGAATATTCCGGATATTCAGCCAACGCAGGCCAGCAGCCAGGAACTTATCCGTATCAAAACGCTCCTGGCACCGATGCCAACACATCGCAATATGAGCAGCAAATGAATCAACAGATTCAACAACCCGCGCAACAGCAGCAGCAACAAGAACAACAGAAGCAAGGACATCCATTACTTAAAGGATTGGCCCATGCTCTGATGTCCGCTGGCGCGATGGCCGCACCAATGATGATGATGGGCGGGATGAACTCCATGATGGGCGGTTATGGTGGCGGCTACGGTGGCTACGGCGGCGGCTATGGCGGCTACGGCGGCGGAATGATGGGCATGCCTGGTTACGGCGGTTTGGGCGGACTTCACTTCTAGTCACGAAAATCTTGTCAAAATGGGACTTTACGCCCCAAAACCGCCGCGCATATCATCACGGCATTACACATTTTAGTTTTGCAAAACTGCAAGACCAAAATTCAGACCGACGGAGTACTTACTCGCGAACCAACTCTGTGACTGTGCCAGGAAAAGAATTGAACCAGACGCGCGGAATTAAATTAAACGGGTTTTGCCAAGGATTCGGAATAAATTTGCTAGCGCCATAGGCTTCGATGATTTCGTATGTTTGTTGAACACAGTTATTTGTCAGCACAGTCCAGCCCGTGAACTGCGTTGAGCGAGCCACTTTCTCGGCTTTACTCGAATCCGCATCCGGAACGATAACCGACTTACATCTGTGATACCAGATGTGATCGCCGGCACTCGACATGCCTTTGAGCATCTCTTCACGCGTTCCAAATCCGCACCACCAATCGGTATGCTCGCCGGGTTGCACCGACATATAGTCGATCCAGGCAGGCAGATCCATCTCGTGATGGCGATAAAGATGGTCTGTGGCACCAAACATATAGCGCTCTTCAGAGACGCGAAAACCCCAACCGACATGCCCAAGACGAGCAGCCTGTTTAACGTTTATAAAGAGAGAAAATTCGCCGTTCATAACTCACTTATATAACTAACCTCCCCGAGCGCTAGATAGCACACGGGGAGATCAACTGAGGCTTTAGTACCGTATTCGGTACTAGGATAGTGACAAGAATTGGATTCTAGATCCGCATCTCACGATTTGAACTAGTCGAGGTCGCCCATGCTGAAGCAATCTTTGCTGAATGGATTCTCGCTGGAATTCTTCCAGGCGTTCTTCGGTCCCAGAATCGCGCCTTCGAAACTGCCTCTGACGATACCAGCAGGGAGAGCAACCATTCCGGCTCCTGCTTTCTTGATCATGCCGCCGTCTCCAGACCATTTGTCGGCATATTCTTTGGTGTCAGCCGACGATTTTCTGATCATGGCAATCGGAGTTCCAATTGCTGTTCCGGCGGCGAATGAAGTGAGAGTGATAGGGAATTTGACGATAGCACCCGCATCAGCGTGCGATGGCGCTTGGACGACGCCGGATAGTAACAGAGCGGCTACTGTTGAGAGCAAGACTTTACGCATTTGACGTTCCTCAGTTTCTCGTATGCCCGGAATAGGCGTGTGTGCCGTTCCGACCCTATATTTTTACCATTTTATTAATCAAATGGCAGCAAGCTTTCATATATAAAATCCTTCACATCCAAATGAGCGTAGAATGAAGGGTAGAAACGATTACAAATAGCCCGGCAGAGACATATACGATCAGGAAACAAAATGACGGGACAACTAAATTCCACGCGCAACGAAGAAGGTCTGCATCAACCTTCGATTGGAAAGCACATCGTCTTCTTTGACGGAGTATGCGGATTCTGCAATCGATTCATTCAATTCGTTTTGGAAAATGACAAAAACGATGCCTTCAATTTCGCGTCACTGCAAAGCGAATTCGGCACGAAGACATTGGCGAAGAAGGGCATCAACGCAGGTGATCTAAACACTGTTTATCTGATCGCCGATTACGGCACGAACAAAGAAAAAATATTGAACAAATCGGATGCGGTCATTTTTGCGACAAGCCGACTAAATTCATGGCTTCGTCCGCTTGCCACCATATTTGGTTTCTTTCCCAAACCACTAAGAGATTTTGGTTACGACATGGTCGCGAAGATTCGCTATCGAATATTCGGGAAACTGGAGCATTGCATGCTTCCAAGCCCCGAAACTCGAGCGAAATTTATTGAACAATAGCGAACGCTTTAGCGGTTGAATTTATCCCAACTCGGTCTGTTGGTGTAGGCCGAAGGGTTTTCACCTGAAGTTTCAAACGCATCTAACTCCGCTTCATGCGGTGTTTTTTTCCGCTTAAACTTAGCAAGAGGGGACACCTTTTTCTTCGGAGTAGCAGATGCTGCTGGCGTATCCGCACTAGCGGTCTCGACGTCCTCTTCCGGTTCGTTCTTCGCAACCTTGCGATCGAGTTCCTCTTCTTCTTCTTCCCCTTCCTCGGCTCCTGGCTTTTGGTGAGGGTAGAGGATCTTTCTGAGCGCTAAGACCTTTTTACCAAGGCGTTCCAACCCGATAGCATCGGGAGTGACTTGCGTGTCTTTACGCAGATTATAAGCTTGCTCCAACAGGCTGAGCGCCTCAACAGGTCTTCTCTGCACCAGAAAAATGCGCGCCAACCGTTCTAGACTATCGACAATTTCGCCACCGCCGGCATCGAGTTTTTTGGCAGCAATCAAGCTGCTTTTATACTCCGCTTCCGCTTCCATGTAGTTGCCTTGATCGTACAATGCATCACCGTGCGAGACGTGGTTATGCCACTTCAGTTTATAAGTATCTTTGTCTTCGCCGACTTTCTCTTTGGCGACCGGAGTCAACGACAGTGGAGTTGCCGATGCGCCTGGCAACTTGCCCCAAGAGTCGATATCAGGCTCCTTTGCGGCTGGAGCGCTAGCGGTTTCCGACACCGGAACGGATGGTGTCACATCGATTGGTGGACCGGGATTCGGAGAAACGCCATCGGTCGCTGGCTTTGTATTGATACCAGCGACGATATCACCATTTGGTTCCGTCGGGTCCAGGTTTATGCGTCCGGTCT
>CAZRMH010000179.1:0-15588 GCA_964600935.1 uncultured Candidatus Obscuribacterales bacterium | reverse complement strand
CAATTCTAGTTAATCCCAGATTTTATTGCTTATATTGATTTCCGGATAACTTGTTTAGTTTTTTACAGATATAGATTCAGTTATAAGACACTTGCGACAGATCCGGTCATTTTTGGTCTGATGTCCACTAACATCATCGCGGTCGTAAAAGAATCGTCGGTTGAGGACTGAGCAGATCCGTCGCCACTTCTCCGGTCGTGTAATGCTCGAGAGAAATGTAGGATTTGTTCTCTACAAGTGTCTTATCCATCTTAAAACCGGTCAGAATGCGCGTTCCGGAAGCAGCATCAAACAACCGGATCAAAGCAGCGGCATAGACTTTACCAGCAGGGCTGCCATTCTCGATAACAAACTGCAAATCATCTTTGAGCTTCGCACCTTCTTTGGCAGCTGCCAGAAAAGCATCTGTCAGTTCCGAGGAGCCGCCCTTGGCATTGTTGAAGAGGAACGGTGCTTGCACCAGTTTCTTGAGAGGCTCTGCCAGCCTAGATTCTCGCTCTTTATACTGTTCCGACTTCTCGTTTAGAACAACACTTTGCGGCTCTGGAGGGTTTTCTTCGATACTTGTGTCGATGATTTGAGTAATCGGGCGCTTGAGCTCTTTTGGCTTCGCATCCGTTTTTGCAGCTTGTGGTGATTTGCTCTCACTAGCGCCCCGAGATTGTGGTGTCAGATCATCTTCCTCGACAGCCGCATCAGGCGTTTCCTGCGCCATCGCTGACTGAATCAAGGCAATCAAAGGCGATTTGCCGGTCGAACTTGCAGACCGAACAGATAGACCAGAGAGTAAAGTGAGCGTCAGGGCTATACAGACAGGCAGCATAAGCCTCCTCCTGTTGTTCGAATCCAGCAAAATCGGCTCCGCAAGAAGACGAGGGCGATGTCTTGTCAAACAATCGCCCTTCGAATTTGGTTTGTTATTAGGTCTCGGACGCACTATTTAGCGAACGCCAAGCAATTCAACTTCGAAAATCAGAGTAGCGCCAGGAGGAATCAAACCGCCTGCGCCTCGCGATCCGTAGCCGAGTTCAGCAGGAATTGTCAGTTTGCGTTTGCCGCCGATCTTCATGGTAGCTACGCCTTCGTCCCAACCCTTGATTACTTGACCGGTTCCGATGACGAAATCAAACGGACGACCACGGTCTACGGAACTGTCGAATTTGGTCCCATCTGTCAGCCAGCCTGTGTAGTGAACGTTGACGGTCTGACCCTTCTGAGGGCTAGCGCCATTGCCGACTACGATTTCTTCGTACTGCAGACCGGTTGGTGTTGTTACTGCGCTCATTTTATTCTCCGTTTGGTTATTGCTTCCGAGTTTATTGAAAAGTGCATTTTTCTGAGGTCCAGCCTGCTCCACGTTCTGCGCCTGATCGGCTTGCCCTGCGGCTCGTGGATTCTCTGGTCCGGCAGTCTCGGTAGACTGCACTCCAGCGTTTTGGGTTTGCTGATAACCGGCGTTGCCGGCCGCTTGCTGAGTTCCGTTTGCGCCTGCGCCAGAATTCTGCGCGCTGACATCCGTGGAACTCTGCTGAGAACAACCTGGCAAGGATATCATTACAGCTAAAAATGTTCCAGACAACACCGCAATCTTTGACCGGTTGCCAGTTTTCGAGTTTATTTGTTTTGAAATTAAACTGAAAGTATTCGGAAATTTCATCAGTGAATAGTCCCATGATTTACGACCAGTCAAGTCTAGCAAAGACCGATTACGTGCTTTGGAACTGTTACGCTTGTTATCTATCCCAGCGCATCTTTGATGGAAACTTTCGCCGCCAGGTGTTTGCGCGCCGAGTCCAGGACGAGGTATTCCTCCTTCAGGCGATCTTCGGTTCCGCACATCTCAAGGAGCTCTTGCTGATCGTCAGGTGAGCCATAAAAGTTTGATGCAACCCAGAATGACAATTTAACTGGGTCCTGCGGTATCGAACCGTGAATTTCGAAGTCTCGATCTACTAGTTTCGAGGAAAGTCTGAGAATCTCTTTGAGCACTGCCGTTATATCTTTGACCAGACTCGTCGCCTTTTCTTCTTCGGTTTTGTCATCGATTTCATCAGCCAAATACTCGATGGTAGCAACGATATAAGGCTGTTCCTGAATCACATCGACGATTCGAAAGCGCTTGGCGCCAGTAGTGGTCAGGTTCATGCGACCGTCATCGAATTTATTGACTGTTTCAATGTGAGCAGTGCAGCCCGTCTCCGCAACTCCGCCTGACTCTCCGTCCCAGAAAACTACACCAAAATCAATTTCATCTTCGAGGATCTGGCCAATCATCAGCTTGTATCTCTCCTCAAAAATGTGAAGAGGCAGTTCTGCTCCCGGGAAAAGGACCACGGGAAGAGGGAAAAGCGGCAACGTGTTTCCGTTGTCTTTGGTCATCGACTGTCGAATTACTCCTCGGGGCAATAAATTAGTATTTTCCCTGATTTAGGTTGACCGTGTCGAGGGAGGTTTCGGTGCGGGAACTGAAAACGGCAAATCGTCCCCAAAAATCGCCATATGTTCGGTTCGCTTAGCTTCCCATTTTTCCAACTCTTCGAAGTATTTTTCTTGAGCCTGGATGGTCGGATTACTCTGCGCTCGCTTTTCGATCTCGAGAATCTGTTCGTTTTCACGTTGCATAGCAAGATGCTGAGGCGCCCTTGCCGTTCGAGGAATGGGATATGCCGGATCTATCATTCGCATATACGGCGCCTCTCCTGTGTCAAACTCCTCCTGAAACTTGGTTTTCGGCAGCGTCATCGCCCGCAGCAATTCTTCGGCAGTCAAACCGTTTAGCGGCATATCCGCATTCATGCCCCAGCGCGATTCCAGGAAATACGTATCCTCAATCTGTAATGCGGTCACGGCGTGCAAATCGAAACCTTTGCTCGTATCTGGACCACCCGGAAGCAAACCGGCAAAAACTATGAGAATGGGCGGCCGGCCAGTATCGGCATGATATTGACCGATCGCTCTTGAAAGTTGTTCGGCATCAGTTACCGATGGTTCCTCGAGATCCGCTATCAACGTCGAGTGTACAATCAAGGCATTAGGTGTTTCATCAAACATTCGCACTAATTGAAAAGCGTCACTGACATTCAGTTTAGCGCCTTCGTACGTGACCTCTATCCGACTATTGGTTTTTGTATCAACCCGGATCAAACGCTCACCGGTAGTCCCTACACGCGGCTTGGGCTCCTGAGTGTAAACGTACCGGAGTCGCTCATCGGAATGCAAGTCCCAAAAGGCTTGCACGACCGTGAGATCGAATATTTGTCCTACGGGATCTCGAATACCCTGATTGGCCGAGGTTTCATCAGTAGCCCAGCGAGCTTCAAGATCGAGAGCCAAACTCTTAGCATCGACAATCGTATGCACAGGAGAAGTGGTTCCCACCAACGCGCCGCCTGTGGTGACGACATTTGCTATCAGCTCCATCACCAGAGCTGGATTGGTCTCCAGCTGCTGACGCATGATGCATTCTGTGATGCTGGTGTTATGAAATCCTTGATTGACGAATCGCGACGGCTCTGCAGCTTTGCGAGCCATAGCCTCGGCGATTTTGTTGATATGCCTCTTATCAAAAAGCTTTACACCACCCACCCAGCCAGTGCTGCTTACGACCTTCTCGATCGCTTGTGAGATTCGTTGGACTTGAATGTCTGCGTCTCGGCGCAACGATCAAATACCTGAAGGCTAGGCGATTTCGCGGGATGAATCTTGGCGCATGAGCCGATCAAAACTTTGTCGAATTTTTTCTGGAACTTCAGAATTCGGTGGGAGCTTCGCCGCAAGCGAGGCGACAGCGGCTAGGGTTTTTTCGTCTTCGTGCGATTCCTGTAGATCGTCGAAGTCTGCAATATCGGCTGCCGGTTTAACTTTTGCCGCGTTGTCACTGCCGGCTGCGCCAGCTTCACTACGACCTGCTGCGTTCTCGCCCTGGCTGGCTGACTCATCGGACGGATAGACCAGTTCTAAATTTCCAAACTCACCCATGGCGAAAACGTCTGCACTTTTAGCAGCCAGGCGTTCCAGCGGACGGGTCAAATTAGGAATGTCAAAACCACTCTTAGCTTCCGCAAGAGTGTCATTGGCGTTATCCGGTTTATAAATTCCATTCAACACGTGGTTGTCACCGCTACTGGGTGGCTCGATGTCTGAGCCGGCAGCGGGAGAGTCCGAAATGACACTGTCGGCCCCGGTCTGAGGTCCACTGCTCTGGCTATGGTAACTGTTTTCCGCGCCTCGAGAATACATGCTTGACCGATTGTGACAGGAACAAGTGTTTGAAATTACTTAACCGATAATATTTATGTGCCCAATAAATTTGCTTATCGATCGCTTTTAACAGCCTTGCCCTTAATTAAAAGACCGAGTCCCACTAGACCGAGAAGAACGGTCAATGGCCAGTAAGAAACAAAAGTTTCCTCCAGATGATACTTGCCCATCAAGATGGCTGCGGAATTGTTCAAGATGTGCACAAGCATCGACGGAACGATCGAGCCGGTCCAGATCGCCAAGGCGGTGAGCAGAACGCCGAGAACGGCAGTTGGAGCTATACGAAAGACACTCATGTGAAACAGTCCGAAAAGCAACCCGACGACCAGGCACTGCGCCAGCGGTTTTAGTTTCGGCCGGACAAGCCCAAGTATGGCGCCACGAAACAGCAATTCCTCGCAAACTCCCGGTGCAACGGCGATGCACAAGATGCAGAGCCAGAGCGGCTTATCGTTGTCCACTATCAGCCGAGTGAACATCGTCGTGAACATTTCTGGCGCTGGGACAATCTTGGACTGCAACGCAAAAACCATGATCGACGTCAAAATACAGAGCGGGGTCACCAGAAGCGCACCAAGCATCGATAATACGTGTGGCATTTTCAGGCTCATAGTCTGGGCGACCGGCAGTTTCAAATGCCTGAGAAAAACAATCGCCGGAAGCAATATGACGAAAAGCTGCGTCAATAGACTGCCGACAATCAAATCCCAACCTTGCAGCGTTTGACCGACGTAAAACATCAGCAAGAAGGTCGTGAAACACAAAAGCATCACTTCCAAGCCATAATCACCGGACAATCTGCGCCGCGCTCTTGAATCCGCTACTCCGTACAGAAGCCGTTCACTATCAAGGATTCTTGATGCGGATAAGGTTACGTAAACTGCAAATATCGTCGTCACGATCGATGAAATCGAGAGCCAGAGCAAATCGATGTGACCGGAAAGAACTTCTTTCAATGAGAGGGCCGTGTTGACCACTGGGATGAATGCCACTCCGCTCGACAGTTGTAACTCAGGCAACGAGCAAACTGAAGATGCACCCATCGACACGAACAAGAAGGGAACGAAGTAGCCTTGCCCTTGTTGGAAAGTTTTGCACCAAGATGCTAGTAAAACAGCCATCGCACTGAGTGTCACCACCAGTGGTATCGATATGATAGAACATAAAATCAACGCATCGAGCGGAAATTTCAAGACCAGCAGATCATCAGCTCGCTGTCCGGCAAATTGAATAAAGAAATAAATACTAGCCATTCCAATCATTAGTGCGCCGGCACCGATGACGATCACAACCAGAGTCTTACCAAACATGATGTTGTGCCGTCGTGTGCCGGACATCAGCAAGAGAGGCAAGGTGTTGCGTTCCCGCTCACCAGTAATGACATCTAGAGCCGGATAAATTATCGAAACAGTCAACATCGTAAAGAGCATGAATGGAAGCAGATTTCGGACCGGTTCACTGGCGAGGGATTTTTTGTTTTCGATTTTCAGTTCGGAAAAATCAAGATCGTACTTTTGCGGAGACTTTATTCCGAACACGTCGAATCGTTTCTGCAAATAGCTTCCGCGCAGTTGGTTGAGCACCACCTTCACTTCGGCAAGGGCGAGGAGATTTTGATCGCGTCTGGCGTCGTAGAAGATTGTGACTTTCGGAACCTGTTTTCGGTTAGTCTCGATAGCACTCGAAAAATCTGATGGAAACTTGACGACAAGGTCTGCCACTTTGGCGGCGAGCAATTTGTCAGGATCGCCATCTTCTAAATTTTTAGTGATTTTCAAGACTTTCGAATCTTTGAAAAATTCGAGAGCGCTGCCGGTATCACCGATCAAACAGATGTTGTACCGTTTGCTCTTCATGTCGCTTTTGACATGCTGAGCGATGGCAGAAGGCAGAACAAGCAATGCCGGATAGACAATCACAGGCATGATGATCATCACAATCAGCGTACGATAATCGCGCAAAACCTCGAGCAGGTCTTTGACGAAGACAGTCTTGATTTCATCGAAATCATCTGACGTCAATTGCTGTCTCCTTGACCACGTTGAGAAAAATATCTTCGAGGTAATGCATGCCGCTTTCAGCGCGAAGCTCTTCCAGCGTGCCGGAAGCGAGGACCTGCCCGTTATGAATAATAGCCATCCGATCGCACAATTTCTCGGCTTCACTCATAATATGCGAGGAGAAAACAACGCACTTTCCAGCCTCCTTGCATTGCAGAACGAAACGATGGAGAACTTGACTGGTAAGCACATCAAGACCGGTTGTCGGTTCGTCCATGATGATCACGGGCGGGTCATGAACGATGGCTCTGGCAATTGAAACTTTCTGACGCATACCGGTCGACAGCTTTTCGCAGCGACTATCCAAGAATGCTTCCATCTGTAACAAATTGGCAATTTCTTCGATACGACTTTTGAGTTTCTCTCGCGGATACTTACTCAGTTTGCCGAAGTAAGTTAGTATCTCCCGCGGTGTCAAACGGTCGTATAAGCCGGTGTCGGCCGAGACAAATCCAAGCTGTTTGCGGACCTGCCTGGGGTCTGTGGTGACGTCGAAACCATTGACCACTGCAGTACCTTCAGTCGGTTTCAAAATCGTTGTAATCATCCGAAGAGTCGTGGTTTTTCCAGCGCCATTTGGACCGAGCAAACCGAAGATTTCGCCTTTGGAGCAGGAGAATGACACAGACTGCACAGCGTTAAATTCGCCTCGTTTAGAGTCAAAAAATCGCTTTGATAGACCGATTGCTGAAAGACCCATTTGATTACCCGTTGCCTGTCGTTGGTGCTAATTGTTCTGAAGACCCGCTCGGTTCGCGTCCCCAAAATATAACTTGACTCATGTACAGAAACCCCGCAGCAATCGCAAGTGTTTCTAAACAAGCAATCGAAAATTCGAGCGGACTGACTGAATCGGTGACTATCGATTTGGCAGCCAGCACCATATTCAGTATCGGAATAAACGCGGTCTTCATGTCCAGTGCCCACCCCGGAAACAAAGCCACCATCGGCAGAATGGTCACCACGAGCAGTATCAGCGATGAGATGTTTTGCGCTTCTTTAAAACTTTTCGCTTGCGCCGCGATCAGCGAGTATATCGCTGCCACCAGAAGGGTCGAGAACAGGAAGACAATCAGCAGCAATGCTACAGTTTCCAAGTTGTATTGTTTGAGAGCCAATAGAAGAGCGCGTTTTAGCCATTCGAGCTTCCAGGTGAAGTAGAACGCCACCAGCCCCATGCTTAAAAAATTTACGGCTCCGGAGAGCAAAGTCAAAATGGTGACGGCAAGAAATTTGCCTAGCACAATAGTCGAACGATCGACAGGCAACATGTACGTTGTCGCTTTGGTCTTCTTTTCCGCTTCTTCGGTGAACGCAGCCAGCGCAGGATAGATCGCTCCGACGGTAATGATCAACATCGTGTAGCCGTAGAATGCAACCAAGACCAGCGTGGTCGAAAAAGCCGTTACCTCCATGTTGCGAAGACCGGCTTTACGACCGCCTACAGTGCCGACGTTGGCGGTGGCAATTTCGAAAACGTTGCTGATTTTTGATTCGGAACCGGCTGATTCCACCGCTTTTTTCATCGCTCTCGATCGCGCGTCGAGGGAACGAGTGAGAATCGCCATGCGCGATTCGAGAAAGCGATCCGAGCCCGGGTTTAACTTCACTTCAATCTTGTTCGGTGCCAAACTTCCGTCAACAACGGCTTCAAGCTTGCCATCTTCGAGATCTTGCATTGGGTTTTGTGATTCGACCACGGCAATCTTTTTTGTTTCCTTCAAGACGTCAAGCAGCTCTGGAACTTTCGCCCTCCCCTTTTCGATGAAAGCAACCCGGATAGGACGGGTCTCGGCCAGGCCTTCTCGCCAAAGTGTGTATTCGGATAAACTGACGAGGCTGATGGGATAAAGCACCAGCGGCACGAAAACGGAGTAGATCAAGACATGAGAATCACGAAAAGAGTGCATCAGCTCTTTGCCGGCGACGGTTGCGATATCTTGTAAACGTTCTATGAGTCCGTCAAACACAATTTGATCTTCTTAGAGCTGATTCGGCAATACTGAAGTTCAGCCCATTAGCTTCTCAGACAAAACCTATCTGGAGTCACATGCATATATGACTTTTGGCTTTATCAAAGCGAGCCTCGCGACGTTGGCAGCTCTTACTATTCCACCTCTGGCTTGCAATCCCGTCTTATCAGCCGAAGTAAATATGGCGTCTGCGCGGATCTCGCAAAATTTATCTCCGCCAGAATCGCAATCGACAGACCAAAATTTGCCTGGTTTGCCGTTGGAAAAAATCGGCGATGAGATGGAGAAACTGTTAAACCAGAAACCTTCGACAGAAAAGACATCGGAAGATCGAGTGCCGAGACAGGAACCTCGGGAGGTTCGACCTCTGCCTGGTGGTCTCGACTCAATCCCTGTTTTCAACAGCAACAGTCCTGAAATTGTGATGGTCGATGGCGTTCTGCTCTCGACGTTTCCCAGTGCTGATGGACCTGCGCATTTAAACTATCGGTTCGATGGACGGTTCGATATCTTTGCTCATCACGTCGCCGATGGAAAACGCAGCGGTCATACGGAAGAACTTTATTTCGGATTTCTGGTAGGCAACACCACTGAAAAACCGGTCAAGGTAGAGATCCTGAGCGGCGCCAGTTTCGTCAGTCAACCCGATGCGCCGTTTGTTGGATTGCCACCATTTCAAAACAACGACGAAGGCAAAATTTTTGCGGGTCCTGGAGATCGGGTCACCAACGAACTTTTACGAGAGGGAAAGACTCCTGAGTGGAAGTCGAAGATCACTGTTCCTCCAGGAAAGACTGTGTTGTTGAAAAGTTTGCCGTTGCCAGTCATGTTTGGCACGCCGCATTCCAACGGTCGATCGGTAATTGCTCGCTTAAAATCAAACGGTCCGGTGCACATGGCATTGGTTTCAAAATATGCAATTCCAACTTCGGAAGGCTCGTTTCGAGAACCGAACGAAGCGGAATTCCTGGCAGTCCTCGATCGCGGTGAGCTGGTGCAACCACGCGATGTTGCGCCGACACGACCAGAAGAGAAAGGTGCGCTGAAATACGGACGAGTATCAGGAGTAGCATCAGGCTCGACATGGACAGCCCGGGTGACTGATAGACGCTCTCCTGTCCTTGCTCTTCCTCTGCCGGAGAAACCAATCGCCTACGTAATCGCGGCATTGCAGCAGGGCACCTTCGGAACAGGACAAGTTCAGAGTGCACCGCTAATAGTGCGCTATGGAGACACCGCGTATCAAGCCCATGGCAATTACGGCGTTAAATATGATTTGACGTTTCCTCTTAAAAACACCAGCGATCGCGACCTGCGGTTTAAACTAACCTTTGAAACGCCGATCAAATCCGATGCGAAGCAAGAATCAGTAACTTTCTACGATCCTTGCTATCCGAACGTGTTTTTTCGAGGGACGGTAAAGGTTCGGGCCGGCTCAGGGAAGAAAGCGACCCATTACACTCATCTTGTAGAACATCGTGGTGAAAGCGTCACTCCACTGCTCTCGGAAGTTTTAAGCAGGGGCGAGAAACGGACTGTGCGCGTCGAACTTCTCTATCCACCGGATTGCACGCCGCCTCAGATGTTGACAATTTCAACATCAACTGACGTAGAATGAGCAAATGAATACCTGAGAGTCTGATGGCCGAAAATAAAAAACCGTTGATCATATTTGATCTCGATGAGACATTGATTCACTCGAGACAGGTGCCGCTCGACCGTCCAGCCGATTATGTTCTAGAGCGACTCAACGTTTATTTTCGACCAAACGCTATAGATTTGATTTTGGCCGCCGCAAAAAATCACGAAATTGGAGTATGGTCTGCTGGTTCGCAACTGTACGTAGACAGCATCGTTAAACAACTTTTTCCAATCAACATCACACCTCTGTTTGTCTGGAACCGCGATCACTGCCAGGCAAAGTTCGAGCTCGCCCACTTCCAAACTATGTTCTCAAAAGACTTGAACAAAATTCGAGACTTCGGATACGACCTCAAGAACACACTGATCATCGAAGATGATCCGTTAAAAATTCGCGACTTCGGCGCCAACGCAATTATCGTAAGCCAATATTTCGGTGAAGAAGACGATAACGAGTTAGCTAGCCTGGTGCTGTTCATAGACGGCATGAACAGCCAGGGCGTAGACGTTCGCGACATCGGATTAAACTGGAAAAGCAAGATTGCCCCTCAGCTTACGGACGGGCAATCACATGTTTAGCGTCTTCGTGACTGCGGGTAGATAAACGCCTTTATACTCGCGTTTCCACCATTTGCCTGTTTTAAACAAGGTCTTCCAATCGGTCATGTGATAGTCGTAGACGTTAGCTCTGATGTATTTCGGTTTCTCTGACGGGAACGGATTTGTTTCAAGCAGCGCTAAAACATCAGGTGATCCATTCAAAAGTTTCTCGGCAAAACTAACCAGCCATTGGTTCTCCATCACACTTCCAAGGGCAGCAAACCACATCTGCCAATCCAGTCTGGGCTGATGAGGAGCCACTATAGGCGGTGCACGATCGAGCGGACCAGGTTTGTATTTAAAAACATATTCTTTCCAGTTTTCACCGTCCAAGCTTCCTTCGATGGATATCTCCGGTCGGCTGGTTGTCATCACGGCAAACAATCCGTAGCCGCTGACAATGTGCCAGGGTTGGGTAAATTCAGCAACCGCAGCTAAAGGTTCGGAAAGCCCACCAGCACCACCGACGGTGAGCACGGTTCTGTTTAAATTTAAGGCAACAATCAGAGTAACCACTGGAACTACAATCAACAGTCTCAACTTGCTAGCCGAACTTTTCGCCACATCATAAAAACGGCAGCCTATGTCTATCAGCGTTCCATAGGCGTGAGAACGGACTCGCGTTGCCGCTTCAGTCTTCGGTCGGCAAAATGTCTTATCATCGAGCAGCATCAAGCATAGAGCGATCGTCAAAAAATTGAAGAAGCAATAGTTTCCCGTCAACAGAATTAGAACCTGAAGGAATGTCGTTCCAAGAGCAACCAGCAGTCGCGCTCGGCGTCCTGCAAAAATGAGAAACGGCAACAGCAGTTCCAAAACGAAAACCAAAACCGTCGACAGCAATAACAATTGATCCGGCAACTGATGAGCGAACCAACCAATCGGAGTCGGCAGCGGCTGAGTTTCATAGTGATAAGTCATGGCAGTAAGATTGCGCCAGGCTTGGTCACCACTCTCGAGTTTGCAAAGTCCTGATTGAAACATCAGCCGAAACAGAAGCCAGCGGCAGAGCCAGGTTAGGGCAGGTGATGGTTCCACATTCTCGATCAGCCAAAACGGAATCGCAGTTTTTTTGAAAGACTGCCGCCCCAGTAACGTATACAAAAAATCAAGAGGTCTCCAGGAAGCCAGGAAGATGCATAGAAAGCCAGTTTCCAGAAGGAGAATGTCCCATTGGAAAGACATAAATTCCTGACCAACAGTAACTATCGACAAGTAAAGAAACCAGCTCACCAAAATCGAAGGACCGGCAAACACACCCAGCAGAGCTAATAGAGAGAAGACCGCTCCGGTAAGTGGAACCAGATTCAAAAAATCATCCGAGCAATTGAACCAAAATATGGATGGATAATTGAGCATATGCGCCCAGCCGAATTGGCCCTGAGCAGGCGCGAGCAAAAGTCTTACAGGTGAGATGCCGTCACTGCCATAGAGCCCGGGCATCTGAACTGCAGCCGACAGGAAAGCGAGGAGAAAAATTCCGCCAATGCAACGAATGAATACGGCACTCGTTAATCTCATTGGTTGTTGGAAAGTGCGCCTTTACTTCTGTGATGCTTAATCGCCGAGAACACCTGCCTGAAGAAGCACAAGATTGTAACTGCACCAACAGCGAACGCCAGACCCATATCGAGAAATGCCAGATAGACGGCGAATATGCGGTCGTACACGCTGACGATGATCGACGGAAGTGAGTTTAAATAGTTAATTGCCACGATCGAAAACCAAGTCCCACCCGCGAAAAACGGAATAAAAAATGTAAGCAGCATTGCTTTGCTGATTTTGTATTGCTCGCCGTCCGGGTCTACTGTCATCTAAATTAAATTGATCCCGTCACCACCTACTAATACTAGATACCACTCTTTTAGAGGAAGACGTTAAAAGATTATTGAAACGGTTTTAGTGTCCAATAAGGATTAGAGGGTGATTGACCCGGGCATAGAAGTCCTGTCATCTGTCAGCTGAGGACCGCAAAGTCGCAGAGGGAAAGGAGAGCGACAGCGGCCGTCTTAGAATGATGAGCTATTAATGAGGTTTAGTTTTGAGAAAAGTAATGACCTTGGAAGAGGAGACCTGCCGATGAACGTTCCGATTCAAATCGTCTTCAGAAACATGGATCGCTCCGACCATATCGAGTCTCTGATTCTTGAGAAAGCCGGAAAACTCGATAGAATTTTCGATCGCATAACTAGTTGCAGAATTACCGTGGAAATTCCGCACAAAAGTCACAGTAAAGGGAACGAGCACGAAGTCACAATCGACATCGCAGTACCTGAAAAGAAAATCGTGGTCAACCGCACGGCCAGCGGACCGGACAAGAGTTCAGATCTCGCCATGACGGCATTCAACGAGACACTTGAAGCAGCCAAACGCCAACTGGAAGACTACGCTCGTAAGCGACGTGGTCACGTAAAAATCCACGAAGAACCACAACCGGGAGCCAAGATCACACAGCTTTTTGCAGATGAGGGTTACGGATTTCTCGAAACATTTGATGGTCGAGAGATTTATTTTCATTCAAACAGTGTAGTAAATGACAAGTTTGACAAACTGCAAGTGGGAACTGAAGTCACGTATGTGGAGCAGGCCGGAGAAGACGGACCGCAAGCCAGTACAGTGAAGGTCAAGGCTAAAGTAGTTTAGTTTCGACCTCAGGAATCAAAACCAATTCAGTCTTATAACGTAGTTCAAATTCACTACATCTGATTTAACACGTCTGAGGATCAATTGAACTCTGCAACCAATACAAAAGGAAGTCTTGATCGCCTTTTCTGGCTCAGCTTCTTACTTCTGTTCGCCGAAATCCTGTGTATTCGTTGGTACGGCTACGAGCTGGCAGTAGTTCGAATATTTCCAAACTTGATAGTCATGGTCGCACTGGTGTCGACGTCGACCGGTTTGATCGCTCAGATCACCAGACCGGGATCGACGTCGGCGCTCGATCGCCCTGTCACCGTAATTGGTGCGGCGAGTCTACTTCTCTCAACTGTAATTTTCGCAGTTCCACTTGGACTGCACAAACTCAGTGTGCGTTTCGAGGGCGGAAGCGGAGCTACAATTGCTCTATCAGTCTGCGTCTTACTGGCAGTTATTGTCTGTATCTATATTGTTTTTAGAAGAATCGGCGTGTTGCTCGCTCGCGAATTCGATAAGCATGAACCGCTACACGCATACTCGGTGAACCTGCTCGGCAGCATTCTGGGCTCTTTGACCATCGCGCTGAGTTCGTACTTCGCTCTCGGTCCCTGGGTCTGGTTGCTGTTATTAGGTATACCGATCTACTTAATTTCAAAAAACTGGAAGTATGTGGCTATTGTCGGACTTTTTGCCGCCCTTTCATGTACCACCGGCTTGAGCAGCCACTGGTCACCATACAGCAAACTCGACGTCTATCCGGTCGACGCGAAGAACAATACAATTCTCGGAAAAGAAAGTTTTGTTCTGCACTCGAACAATTTCTATTTCCACACGGGTCTTCTCATCGTACCGGAAGCGAAAGAACAAGAATTCCTCGACCGAAAGGTCAGCACAAAACAGGACGAAACCACTCAAGATTATTACTGGCGGACCAGAACCCCATTTTTAGTGGCACCGTCGATCGACGACGTTTTAGTTCTCGGAGCCGGCTCCGGCAACGACGCAGCCTATGGTCTGATGCATAATGCCAAGCATGTGGATGCAATCGAGATCGATCCAATCATCGCAACATTCGGTCGACTAATTCACCCGAATAAACCGTGGCTCGATTCACGCGCCACTGTTCACAATGAAGATGCCAGAACGTATCTGCGGTACACGAAGAATCTCTATGACCTGGTGCTGTTTGCTGATCTGGATCCTGGCACGACGATCAACACCTCATCGTTTCTGCGCGTCGATAATTTTGTATACACAATCGAATCAATGCGCTCAGCCATTCGAGTCTGCAAACCGACCGGCGTGGTATTCCTCTCATTTGCCACCGGTCCGGATAGTATCGTCACTAAACGGATTTATAAAACCATTGAAGCCGCTAATGGTGGCAAGCCTCCGATTACTTTTGTAAACGATAAATGGGACAGTGTGCTATTCATCTTCGGTCCAGGAATGGACACCGTCGATTTAAGCAGAGTAGCCAAGGTTAATCCTCAACTACGTCCATGGCCTCCGGCTGGCGAAGTCATCGACATCAGACCATCCTCCGATGACTGGCCGTTCCTCTATACAAACTTCCATGCCGAAGGAATGTTCCTATATTTCTCAATCCTGCTGGTGGCAGTAGTGGTGCCGGCGCTGCTCACAGTGATCACGACGCCGAAGAAGACGGCCGCTGGTGGAATCACGCCTGGTGAATGGGGTAACATGTTCTTCCTCGGCAACGCGTTTATGTTAATCGAGACCAAATCGATTACTCAACTTTCACTATTGTTCGGTTCCACCTGGTTGGTCACGTCGATTGTGATTATGACCATATTAGTGCTCGCCTGGGTGGCGAACCTGGTGGTTATGAAGGTGAAACGCATACCTTTGCCGTTTCTATACGGCGGACTTTTCCTCTGCTTGCTGATGGATTATCTTTGGAAAGTTCCGGAACAAACTGATATGTCACCACTTATGGTGGCGGGTATGGCAGCCCTGATTGCCTGTTGCCCTATCCTTTTCGGAAGCATGACGTTCTCAACCTGCTTTGGAAAGTCGAAACACCCTGTAGAACTGCTCTCCGCGAATCTGCTCGGTGTGGCATTCGGAGGATTAACTGAAAATCTCTGTTTGTGGCTCGGAATCAAAGGTCTGCCAATTCTCGGACTCGTGCTCTACGGTCTTTCAGGCTTAAGTTTGCTTTTGGAAAAATACCGGAAGAAGAAACCCGAAAAGCAATCTGCGCCAGATCCAACAGACGAAGAGAAAACAACATAGGTGGTAGTTTGTTAGACTAGTGAGCGATGAAAAACCTACTAGTTCAAAACAGCGGCTCTTCCAGTCTAAAATTCTCAGTCTTTAGATTGGAGAAAGAAGAACTTCGCCCACTCGTTGGCGGCAACCTCAGCGGCATCGCCACTGACAGTGGTCATATC
>CAZRMH010000178.1:0-15704 GCA_964600935.1 uncultured Candidatus Obscuribacterales bacterium | reverse complement strand
AGCGCATAGATATCGCTCTGCACCGAGGGAAGTCCGCGAAATTGCTCAGGCGGAATATAGGCTTGCTTGCCAACGACTGAGGCCGTGCGGGTGGATTGCAGTTGAAGCGCAACAGCGAAATCAATCAATATGATCTGGCCGTCAGCGTTGCACAACAGATTGTCCGGCGTCAGATCGCGGTGGACGATCGCCGGTCGAAAGTTGTGAAGATATCTCAGAATATCGCAAATAGCGATGCCAACCTCACGGACGAGCGCTTCTTGGAGTGGTCCATTCTGTTTCACTAACTCCTTAAGGGAATCGCCGTCGACATAATCGAGCACGATGTAACCCCGATGATCTTCGACGAAACAATCGAGCAGTTTGACAATGCTTGGATGATTAATCCGCCCGAGGAGCTGCGACTCTTCATTCAAAAGAGCGTATTGTCGCTCAGCAAGAGCCGATCCACGGTGCACCGGCAAAACAAATTCTTTCAGCACCACTAAACTTTCATCGTCATCCGCTAGTGGCTCGCCTAGTCGAAGATCTGTATCCTTTGCTGTCGCTAGATAAATTGTTCCCTGACCACCACCGCCCAGTCGTTTTAAAACTCGGTAACGCCCGTTATTGAGCTGCGCCCCGTTGGGCAAAACACCTCGACGAGCCCGCGTGTCTGGTGACGAGAAATATTGCAACCACAAGTTGGTGTATCGGGTCGATTGTTGGTCACCAATCGCGATATCAGTGTGGGCAAAGTTGAGCATCGCATTCGGTGCGTTAGCTTTTAGCTCTACAAAAAACGTTTCAGCATCTACCCAGGCGAAGGCATTGGTCGCCTTCATTTTGTAAATTTTCAAACTACGAGTAGCCAGATACAGAACTGAGTCCCCACCAGCTTCTTCAATTATCTCGATAGCTTCTACCTCGGACCAGAGAACATGAATCGGTGTTGCTCCACCGATGCGTTTATTCCCCAAGTCAAAACCATCGAAAGTAACTCTAATAATCTTAATTTCGGTTTGTGCGGACATCCGTTTCCACGAAACGAAAAAGCCGACCAGAATACAAACGCCACTGTAGATTGCCAGCGGCACAACGAAGTTTATAGCGCTGTGAACTTGATCGCTGAGAGGTCCACCGACACTTGAAATTAATTGAGTAATTCCATGCAATGCACCGAGTGCAAGAATAAGAAAAATCACCATCTGCCACTGCTCGCGGTGCTCGGATTGGTCGCTCAGCCGGGTTGTAATCTGCCGGCCGGAGGTCTGAATATATGAAAGCGCGGTTGGCTTCGCAGTTTCCAATTCCTGCCTGTCCACTTAGGAAACTTCCTTTCGAAGCTGTCTCATTCTAGAATGAAGTGACTTCGCATCCACCAGTCGTTCTGAAGCTTCAACTTTTGTGCAATCTCTAACCAGTTTATCTATCAAAGCAGAGACATTTGCCCCTGTCGCTCGCGGACTGCTCTCGGAGAACGGCTCCGGGTCACGTCCCATCAACATAAAATAAATCGTGCATCCGAAGGCGTAGATATCACTTTTCAAGGTAGACTTACCTCGAAACTGTTCGATTGGAATATAAGCATTCTTACCAACGACAGTACCAGTCGCGGTGCCTAGAAAGTCGTTGGCGGCGCCGAAATCGACAACTGTAATACTGCCGTCACGGCTGATTATCATATTGTCCGGCGTCAAATCACGGTGAATTACCGGCGGACTTAGCGAGTGCAAGTATTCCAGTATATCTGCAATTTCATCACCCCAGATCGCGACCTTATTTTCCGGTTGCGGACCGTAATCGTTTATAAACGTACGCAGATTCTTCCCTTCTATATATTCGAGGACCATGTAGTGGCGCTGGTTCTCAACAAAGAAATCGTACACTGATGCAATTCTTGGATGGTCGATTCGTGAAAGAAGCTGCGCTTCGCGTTCGAAAAGTTCGACGCATTTAGCACGCGTTTGATCATCTGCCGATTCTGGCAACACAGCTTCTTTCAAAATCACTGTGTCCTTTCCGTTTCTCTCAGCCAGATAAACTGCAGACAATCCGCCGAAAGCAACCTGACCGATTATACGAATAGTGCCATCGTTCAATCGATCGCCAGACTCGTGAGGAACGAATGCGGTAGTACCAAACCGACTGCCCAACTCCTGCTGCCAGAGTTCAGTAAAACTCAATGCCTGGGTAGTTCGTCCCTTTGACATGATACTGGACGACAGTTCATTAATCTCAGGTCTGATGCGGACCTTCGGGCAGTAGGTATTAATCACCAGCAACAATCTTTCGAAATCCGCTCGGGTGAATCCATCAATCAACAGAGAGACAGAAACGCCGTCGTGAAAACGAAAAACCATATGCACAGGCTCATAACTGGGCATACCTTCACGCATGAAGACGATGTCTTTCAACTCCGACCAATGCCTATCGAGTTGCCCGTTGGTCGACGTAAAAAATATCAGTGGCAACGAGATGCCGCTGTAGTCAGCCTTGATCTTTGTATTGGAAGTTAGCAAACCGGCAGCAATCCAGGTCATGCCAAAAAAGGCGATCGATAGAAACAGAAGAATAATTACCTGTTTCGCGAAAAGCATAACCACAAAAAACATCAGCAGAGAAACAAAAACAATACCGGTGATGCCCAGTTGTTGTGCCATAACACTGATTGCAGTGAGGACGAAACCGACCGGCGTTTGCTCGACAAAAGGAGCATACGAGATTACATGCTCGACCCCAGCGAACTCTTTCACGAGAGCAAGCTCATCGCTACTATCTAATTGGTTCTGATTTATTGATTCGATTTCTGCCACGAGCTAAAAATACTTTTTCACAGGCAACTTCAACAGCTTAGCTCGGACTAACACGATTGGAGGAAAACCCTCTTTAAGGAAGCAGTCGTGAAAACCGCTTAAGCTGTAGCTCTTCGGATCACTTTCCTGAACCTCTTTTCGAAGCGAAAGAATCTGCAATTTGCCGTAGGTATAAACCAGATAAGTAGGATCAGCAGTACCGCGCTTCGTCTCGCGTTCGGCGTTCGCTCTCTCGACATAGCCTTCTTCGACGAAGAATTTGATACCATCCTCAATCGACATGCCTTTCGTGTGCATGCGAATGCCGACAATGTAACGGCAAACACGCAATAGGGCATCGTGAATCTGAACGATGCGCAGTTTGGGATCGCCGTTATGGAAGCCCTCATCGAGCATCATCTGCTCACAATAATGAGCCCAACCTTCGTCGTTCGAAGAACAACCAAACATCTTGCGCACCGAACCCGGTACCGAGTTTACCCAGAGGAATTGGGTGTAATGTCCTGGATAAGCTTCATGGACACTGGTATTTATTAAATCGCAATAAGAAAAACTACGCAGATGCTCCTCAGTTCTTTTCGCATCCCAATTTTTCTCAGGCAGGGTTATGTAATAGAACGCCTCCCGTGCTGTCTTCTCAAAAGGTCCGGGAGTGTCCATAGAAGCGAAGCTCAGCGCGCGATTGAACGCCGGTGTTTCATCGACGCGAGCGCGTTCTTCACTAGGAATAACGCAAATTGGTTTATCCACGCAGAACTTTCTGATCTCTTCTAAAACCCCTCGGGTAGCCTCGAGGAGCTTATCCCCAGTCGGATGATCGCTTGAGATCGATTCGAATGCCTTTACGGGATCAACTTTGGGATCAATTTTTGCAGCGGCTTCTTTGAACTCCTTCTGAAGTTTTCGCAGCTCGACCATACCTTTGTCGAGCACGTCGTCCAGGGGTTCTTCAATCATCTCTTCGCAAAGTAATTTTCGGCAAAAGTTTTCCTTGCCGAGGACAAAACTTCCTTTGGACTTACCCTGGAGATTGTTTTTCACAAAAGATTGATAATCTTTCAAGGCTTCTATTGCTCTGCCGTTAGCCACTGAGAAGCGCTTAAGAAGCGCCTCATCCTTTACTTTGGCGAAGACTTCCGGAAGCGATGTTGAAAAGAAATCAATCATCCCGGGCAATTGTTCAAGAGCAATATCGTTATAAATTTCAGGAACCAATTCCGGATTCAGATTCGCCTTTCCTTGCGCAAGCAGCGCCGGCAGCTTCTCTTCGCGAGTGATCACGCTGTTCAAGCGTTGATCTAGCGGGGCATAATCACGCTGAACAATTGAAAAAACACTTCGAATTGCAGCAGAACTATAGAAGTCCGGATCTTTCTGCCAGAGTTTCATCTTTTCTATATCGAGAAGGCTCTGGTTCATATTGCCTGCAAGGAGGTTCCAGTCGACTTGAGCATTCCTCGAAAGTTTCGAATAACTAATCTTGTTAAGTCTCTCAAGAAAATTTTTCCTTACCTCTACCTCTTTTTTGATGGCTTCCTGTGAGTAATCAGGGACGTCGCCATCGTAATCGTGCACGCCCGCCGACGTGGCGCTGGCCGGATTGCATCTAAAAAGGTAGTCAATATAGTGATCGCCAAGTTTCGCCAGACTGTCGTCCTGATGCGGTTCAACATCAGCCTCAGATATTGAAAACGCAGGAGGCGGACTAATCGCGTAGACGAATATCAGCATAGCGACCAGACCGAGATGAAAAAATTTATTGCCGAAACGCTTGAGCATAAGTTATTGCCTGGGTATCGAGAGACCGAAACAGTTCTCAATATAGATTCCCAGTAACCTCCAAATAGAAAGAAACCATTAGCGAAACAGACTAGCACCCATGACAACGCCGCATAGTGCCCGCCATTCCAGCGAAAGAGAACTGAGATCGATTGTCGCGAGTTCGCAAAACCCGCCTCACGCAACGTAACAATAGGAGTGCATAGCGGGTAATGCCTGTAAAATTTGTAAAAAAGGACAGGCTATCTATATAGCTCGACACAACCACCTATCTCAGGTTCTTCGAAAAACATATGGCACCCGGATTCCGAATAATTGTCATGGTCAAGCAGGTCCCCGATATGGGCGCCAAAGCAGGTCTTAATCCTGACGGCACCATCGACCGCGCCCGCGCTAAGCGCATGTTGAATCCCTTTGACAAGTTTGCCTTGCAAGCAGCGTTGCACACAAAGAAGATGTATGGTGGCAGCGTCACCGCCATCTCAATGGGACCCCCACCAGCAGTCGAAATCTTGTTAGAAGCGCTGGAACATGGCGTAGACCGTGGCTTCCTGCTCTCAGACCGGAGGCTTGCCGCCTCGGATACGCTGGCGACAGCCTATGCGCTGTACAAAACCATCCAGTATGTCGGCGAATTCGACATCATCTTTTGCGGTTTGCAAACCACTGACGGCGACACTGCGCAAGTTGGTCCGCAGCTGGCAGAACGGCTTAATCTCCCACAAGTCACATACTGCGAAGACTTCTCTGTCAAAGACGGCAATGTCCATGCCCGCAGAATTATCGAAGGCGGACACCAGGTTGTAATTGCAAAACCACCGGTTCTCGTCACGATTGCCAACTCTTATCATCCGCTAGAGTACAAATCGTTCCGGGGCGCATGGCGCGTTCAACAGC
Organism: uncultured Candidatus Obscuribacterales bacterium; assembly: GCA_964600935.1. Classification (GTDB taxonomy): domain Bacteria; phylum Cyanobacteriota; class Vampirovibrionia; order Obscuribacterales; family Obscuribacteraceae; genus JADYXR01. The sequence continues at coordinate 10,233 of CAZRMH010000178.1, read as the reverse complement.
TGCAACGCAAACAGGAAGAGCTGGCTAAATATGTGACCACTGTGAACCTTGATGATGTTGGTGCCGACCCAGAGCGTACAGGTCTTAAAGGCAGTCCGACAATCGTCGCGAAAACCGAAAAAGTGGGTGAAATGGGCGGCAGTTGCACTATGCACGAAGGCAAAGCCGTCGATGAATTAGTCGGAGAAGTGATTGATAACTCGAGCGTTAAAGAGCTTTTGCTCGCCAGCGCACCTCTAGGCTAGGAATTCAAAGAGCGAAGTGCCCACACCATTGATGGTGGCACACAAAATCAAACGTAGTTAAGCAGTAAATCAGGCAACACCATGGCAGACGAAAAAGACAACAAGAAAAAAGACGCCTCGCCCGAAGCAGCAGCGAAACCGGAAGCCACAAAGCCGGAAGAAGCCAAACCGGACGCGGCGAAAGCTGAACCTGCCGCAAAGCCGGAGCCGGCTCCGAAAGTCGAGCTCAAAGATATGTCGGATATCTGCCCGATTGGCGATGTACTGGTGATTGCCGAGCACATTCTAGGTGATCTGCAACCCGTAACCCTTGAATTGCTAGGGGCCGGTCGCATTCTCGCCGACAAGATGAATCGCAAATTGTTCACAATAATCATGGGTCACGAGTTGGGTGATATTCCGCAACGACTGATCGAACACGGAGCAGATGTCGTTTACGTCGCCGACCATCCGGAACTGAAGAATTACCGAACACTGCCTTACAGACGTGTAGTTTGCGATTTCCTTGAATCGCTCCCGACGCAGCCTCACACTGCGTTGCTGGGCTCGACCACGACCGGTCGAGATCTGGCTCCTCGCATTGCCGCTCACTTCGATACCGGATTGACAGCTGATACCACTGAGTTGGACATCGGACCTTACGAGCACACGAGCAAAGTCGACCCAACCAAGATTGGCTTGTATCCTAACTGCCTGTACGCTATCCGTCCAAGTTTCGGAGAGAGTCTCAAAGCCCGAATTCTTGGTCCATGGAAAAACCCTCAGATGGCTACCACCAGGCCTGGTGTCATGACTCCTTTGAGTCGCTCAGCCGATCGAAAAGGCGAAATCATTCAAATTCCTGTCAATCTCAAAGAAGAAGACTTCCGGCTCAGTGTGGACGAAATCGTCAGGGAAGTATCGAAAGGAATCAACCTTACTGAAGCCGATGTCATCATCGGTGGTGGCTACGGTCTTGGCACCCAGGACGGTTTCAATCTATTGCAAGAGCTGGCTGCATGTTTTCCAAACGCCGCAGTCGGTGCATCACGTAAAGTCGTCGACCTTGGCTGGATCCCGTATCAAAACCAAGTCGGTCAGACCGGTAAGACGGTCAGACCAAAACTCTATATCGCTTGTGGTATCTCCGGCGCGATTCAGCATAGAGTCGGTATGTCGAAATCCGCATTGATCATCGCGATCAATAAGGATCCGGAGGCACCAATCTTCAAGTTCGCGCACCACGGCATTGTGGGCGATGTCTATCAGATCATTCCTGAGATGATCAAACAGTTCAAACAAGTAAAATCCACTTCGGGGGTTAAGGAAGTTGTCGGAACGCATTGAGTACGATTTGATGTTGGTTGGAGGAAGTCCCTCCAATCTTGCACTTGCTTACCATTTTTTGCAGCTGGCAAAAGATAGTGGTCGTGATTTCACGATCGCAATTCTGGAAAAGGGTAAGGAATTTGGAGCGCACATCATGAGTGGTGCCGTTTCCAATCCACATGTGCTCAAGAAAATCTGGCCGAACTACGAAGAGCTGGGTTTCCCGGTTGAAGCCGTGTGCAACGACAGCAATATGTCGGTTCTCGGCATACACAAGAAATGGGACATTCCATCGAAGCTCTATCCAAAGTCATTCAACAAATCGGGATATCTCGTTCTCACCCTTTCTCACGTCGTCAACTGGATGGCGCACCAAATCCAAGAGAAAGCTAAAGATGTTCCAAACGTGACCATCGATTTGTTCACCGGCTTCTCCGCGCACAAGGTTGTTTTTGAAAACGGTCGTGTCGTCGGCGTAGCAGTGACAGAAAATGCTACCTCCGAAGAAGATCACGTTTACGCAAAGTTCACCGCATTTGGTGATAAGGGCTTTATCTCCCGCGACGTCATCGACGAGTACAAACTCCGTGATTGCCCTCAGATCTGGTCTGTCGGAGTCAAAGAAGTTTGGGAATGCAAAGAAGGTTATGACGGTAAGGTCTGGCACACACTGGGCTGGCCTCTCCTGGAAGGAACTTTCGGCGGCGGTTTCGTATATGGAATGAAAAACAACAGGTTGACCATCGGTATGGTGATCAGCTTGAACAGCAAAGATCCAAATATGAATCCGCAGGAAAAACTGCAAGAGTATAAGAAGCACCCATGGATCCAAGAGATGATCAAGGGTGGAAAACTGCTTAAGTACGGAGCAGCTCTACTTCCTGAAGGCGGCTACTACAGCCTACCCAAGAAGTTCGCAGTCCCTGGCGCAGTGCTTCTTGGTGATGCGCTCGGCGTCTTGGACGTGAAGAACCTCGCCGGTATCGACCGAGCAATGGAGTGCGGCTATGTCGCGGCCGAAGTACTCTACGATGCATTGATGAAAAACGATATGTCCGAGGCGGCTCTGGCACCGTACCAACAACGTCTGGAAAACAGCTTCGTTATCAAAGAATTGCACGGCAACCGCTACTTCCGTCACGCCTTCATCGAGAATCCAAAACTTCTGGAAGAATATTTGCCGGACGTTGCGAAGAGTGTTGATAAATCGAACGCCTGGATTGGCGGTTTGAAAATTTTATTCAAGCATCCTCTGGGTGCCACCAAAGATGGTTTGCGTTCGCTCGGTTTGATCGAAGGAAAATTAAATATCGGTCCGATCACTTACGAACACGACTACAAAGGCATCATCCCGACCTTCACACCACCGAAGTACGACGAACCACCATTCGAGAAGAGTACGATTTACTCTAGACCGGACGCCGTTTTCTACGCTTCGACAAAGTATCACGAAGGCAACAAGCACATCGATGAATTCAATGCTGATGTCTGCGTCAAATGCATCGGCAAATATGATTCGTTAGGCAAAGACACGCCATGCGTCTCTGATTGCACAGCTGAAGTACACCGCATCGATATTATCGATGACCTTCGCAAGCATGGAATGTCTCTGGAAAACTGCGTGCATTGCCGCACCTGCGAAATGGTTTGCCCTGAGGTCAACCTTCGAGTCAAACCAACTGAGCAAGGTAGTGGTCCTGATTTCATCGGACTGTAATCTAGGCTGATGACCTGGCCTACTCCCCAGGACTACAACGAAGCAATTCAAAATCCTAGCCTTTGCTTTCACGACGCGGATCTCAAAGCCGGATCGATAGAATGCAACGCCATCGGTTTGCCAAAGTCCGCTTCCGGCGCCTTCGCCAGCGTATTTAAATTAACAACGCCCGATGGTCCCTGGGCGATTAGATGTTTTCTGCGCTTTTTGCCGGAACAGACCGATCGATATAAGAAGATCAGCCAGTTTGTCCTATTCGACAATCTGGAATGCACCGTCGATTTCCACTACATTGAAAAGGGCATACTGGTGCGAGGCGCCTGGTACCCCATTCTAAAGATGCGTTGGATAGACGGAGAGACACTCGACCTCTATATTCAAAAGCATCACAAAGATGCAGCCCGAATGTCGAACTTGGTCGATGAATTCTACGATCTAGTAATGCAGCTGGAAAACGCTGATATCGCCCATGGTGACTTACAACACGGCAACATCCTTGTCACCGCGGACGGATTGAGACTCGTAGATTATGATGCACTCTTCGTTCCAGCCCTGTCAGGGTTACGATGTCTCGAATTTGGTCATCCCAATTATCAACACCCATTAAGGTCTCCGCACCACTTCGATCCGACAGTGGACAATTTTTCGACATGGTTGATTCATGCGTCGCTTTTGGCCATTCGAATTGATCCGAGTCTGTTCACGACTCACTTGGGGGGCGATGAATCGATTCTTTTCAAACGAAAAGATCTGGCGTCTCCGGAAACGTCGCCGCTGTTTAGAGCATTGCTCGAACACGAATCGGAAGAAATCAGAAACATCGCTCAGATTTTAATTCGCATGTTGTGGGCGGATCCATGCGATATTCCACCGCTCCACGCCAACGCGTATCAGCTTAGCGCTCTGCCCAGTGTGCAACCATATTCGGAGCCCAGTTCCGGTGCCGATGGCAATTCACCAGAAGGAATATCGATCCAGCAAACCGAACAAGACCTGGACAGTATCACGAACACCACGGCAATGAGAAGTGATGGAAAGCGAGGTAAATTTCAGCATCGCAAACAAAAGTTTCGCTTCAAAGCAACAGCTCAAGGATTATCGAAAAGCGCACGAGCAAATGTGGTGAGAATTGTCGACAACACATTCCGAAAGTCGGCACCACTAGCCTGGACTTCTCGAACCCTCAGAGAAGGCGACCGTTGCTACGATTTAGGACACTACGAACAGGCGATTACCGTGTTCATGAAGGTGCAAAATCATCGCGAAGATTTTCTCAATAACAATCCGAATGAATTGGTAGAGCTCCAGCTACGGCTCGGACGAACTTTCGCAATGATGGATAATTTTAATATGGCTTGCAACTACTTTTTAATGGCGTCTAAAACTGCCGAAGGAGAAAATCTCGCTCTGCAAAAGCAACGCTCGAAATTCTTGCTGGCTATGGCACGTCATCAATCAGGAAAAGAGGACGATGCCTACGCGATCATCGATTCGCTGAAAGACCCGACTTTCAATCTCGAAGAATTGATCAAGAGAGAATCTCGATTCCGTTTTTTGGAAAACGTCGGCACTCTGAAATTAATCGAAAAATATGCATTCGCTTTTACCGAAAAGGGAGATTTGAAAAAGTCCGCGGAAATTCTGGAGATAGGCCGAGATCTGTGCAGATTCTCAAACTCCACACACAGTCCGGCATTCAGACAGAGCTACCTGGACCTATTACTGAGATTGGGCTGCACATACGCGCGAATGGGTTATTTCACTTATTCAAACGGCATCGCGGTTCAGGCAGAACGGCTAATTATCGAATGCGAAACTTCGAGTTTAGCGAAAGTTCGAGTAGGATTGTACTCCGCCTGTGTCTATAAAAATTTGACGAACAGTACAAAACTACATCCGGCCTTGACCCGCCTGGCAAGCAACTTGCGCAGTGAGTCAATAGATTTGATCGAAACAGCAGTCAAATCCTTTTATTCGGAGTTCGGCCCGAAAACAGTCCTGGCCGTTCTTGCAACTGCAGCCGGATATCTAAACGATCATCACGTTCAGAAGCGAGCAGTGGAATTGGCGACATTAGCATGGCGATTGCTTCTTCAAGAACCAAAGATTTCCATTGTTGATAAACTGCGCTGGTTGAAAAACCTTGAACCTAGTTTGCAGATGCATTGCATCGGTATAGAAACTCAAGAAGCTCTGGTTTCATACGTCGAAAAAAACATCAAAAATAACCGGGCGCTGGAAGACACTGAACTGGTGTTAGCAGCACTCAAGACTCTTGGAAAAAACGCACAACCAGCAACGATAGCAGTGTTGGACGAAATGGTCAGGGTAGTGAAAAAGTTCGATTATGCTTTCAGTGTAGGGCAAGTAAATAAAGCAAAAGCACTGTTACTACAATATGATTTTTCAAATACACGAACTCGAAATTTAGACGGCATTGACGGTAGCAAATAGTCAAAGGGGAAAACCATGGCGACCGGTAAGCGACGTCCAAGAAAACCTACAATCGAAGCGCCTAGAATCGTTCCTGGTGCCTCTCCTGGTACATTGATTTTAGATCCAAACGCACCACAGCCGGTGGTAACCCTGATTGCTTACAGCGACAAAGACATCGAAGAAAGAACAATTGCTGACCCGTCTAAACTCCCCGGGTACTTGAATAATGCCTGGCCAGTCGTATGGGTAAACGTAGAAGGACTGGGCAATCTCGATATCCTGCGTGCCATCGGTGAAATCTTCAAAATCCATCCGTTGGCGCTGGAAGATGTTGTAACCAGTCATCAAAGAGCAAAACTCGAGATGTATGGCGATAACTATTTTTTGATTTCGCACATGATGGAACTCAAGGAAGAACTGATCACTGAGCAAGTCAGCATCTTCATTGGTCACGGATTTGTCGTCACCTTTCAGGACGGTCCGCTCGATTGCTTCGAACGAGTGCGCGAACGAATAAGGAAAGCCGTGGGTAAAATTCGCTTTGCCGGATCCGACTATTTGGCTTACGCACTGCTCGATTCCGTGATCGACTGTTACTACCCTGTGCTCGAAAATTACGGAGAACGTTTGGAGGTTCTCGAAGACGAAATTATCGAAAAATGCAATCGCGAGACCATTCGCCGCGTGCATAACATCAAGCGAGAACTGCTAATCATGCGCCGCTCCATATGGCCGCTGCGGGATGCCATAAGCAATCTACTAAGAGATTCGAGCGACATTTTTACACCGGATACTATGATTTTCATGCGCGACTGTCACGACCACGCTGTTCAGATCTGCGATTTTATCGAAACATTCAGAGAGCTTGGCTCTGACCTGATGGATGTTTACCTGTCAAGTTCCAGCAATAAGCTCGGCGAAGGCATGAAGCTTCTGACGATCATCACTACAATTTGTGCGCCACCTACAGTAGTGGCAGGTATATATGGGATGAATTTTAACACTCAAAAATCACCATATAACATGCCTGAACTTGACTGGTATTTCGGCTATCCTTTTGCACTAACGCTCATGCTGATTCTGGTTGTTTTAACAACCCTCGTGTTGTGGTCTCAGGGCTGGTTGGTAAGAAATACGGACTCCGATCACAATCACAAGGTCTGAAATTAGTTTTTCACTCGACTAAAAAGCAGATACACTTTAACAATGGAATCCATGGCATCGTTTGAGTCGAAACGTTCAATACCTGCAGCCGCTCGATTTGCGAGATTTCTACGGCTTACACTCGTGACTGGTCTGCTTTTCTTTACGACATGCGAAAAGTCCCTTGCTACAGACGAGGGCTTTCAATGGTGGCTACCTGTTTTTGCAGAATTTCCAATTCTCAATTCAAAACTGCGTGGTTATGCCGAGTCGAATCCTCGATTAAACGACGGTCTCAACGGAATGAATCAATACCTTCTTAGAACCGCCCTGGGCGTACGCCCCAGGAAAAACATCGAGTTCTTCCAAGGTTATGGCTATGTGAATACTTACAGACCAACAGGAAGAGTTCAAGAGCATCGTCCCTACCAACAACTTGGCTACGGACACGTCCTCTTCGAGCGGCTTCAGGTCTTGCACAGGATAAGGACGGAACAGAGAATTTTCGAACAACTCAATGGTTGCTCAAATCGCTTTCGATACATGCTTCGTGTTGCCATGCCGATCAAAAAAACACGTTGGTATTTGGCCACTTCCGACGAGTTGTTTATCACTCTCAATAGTATTGAAGGCGGTCCGGTTGCCGGATTCGACCAAAACAGATATTACGCGGCGCTAGGCAGACAAGTGAATAACAATTTGCGATTTGAAATCGGATACCAGAATCAGTTTATCAATCAAGCCAATCAACCAAATAAGAAGTCGAATCACACTCTGATGACTCAGGCATTTATCAACTTCTAGTTCACCGGACGCGAATACTGTTATTTCCACTTCAGTGAACTTCTGCGTGAACTGACTACTAAAATCGTTCCATTCGTGCCTGAACTGCGTTGGCCAACAAGCGAACGAACTTTGCCCTACGGTCACCGACAGGCGCTCAAGTCCACGAAAATTCGAATCGTCTGGCGACTAAGATTTTTTCTTCTTTTTCTTCGAAGACGTTTCGTTCACTTCTGAAACCTGCTTCTCTGGAGCAGAATTTGTTTGATTGCTCACCGAATTAGATCTCTGAAAATCGATGATGAACTGGTTGATCAGATGCAATGCGGTTTCCTGAATTGAATTCCGTCCGCAAACAGCCTGGTCAGTGTAGGTTATCGCACGCACGCCATTTTTCGGATCGCGATCCAGTGTCACCCATTGAGTCAAGAAGATTTCGACGAGAGCTGACGTTTTGCCAGTGCGCAAACATTTGACCTGCAAAACGCCATCAATCGGTTTCGTCACTCCCGGTTCCAGATCTTCCAATTTTTTGATTGGAATGGACAGTTGAGTGAGACGATTTTCTAGGGCCTTGTGGAGTTCGATGCCTTCTGGATAAGCGCCTGCAATGCCGAAAGCCAAGCCTCTGATGCCCCTCAAGGAAGGTAACATCAAATCGTCGCGCATTTTTGTTCTATGCACTCTCATCTCTTCGATTGAAAGTGGTTTCGTCGAATCTCTGTCTTTGTCATCTGCATCTTGGGCAAATGCTGCGCCTGATGAAATCAAGAGCGATGCTAAAGCGATTGAAAAAGCTGAAATTCCTGAACGGCGCGTGCGCATAAGTTTTCTCCTCGAGCGAGTTCTGCATAGGATAGCAAATTCAGAGCAAATTTTTAGTCTATCGGTTGAGCATATTTAAGCTGTTCATCAATTGACCGAAGCCTTCCATGTTGGAACCGCCGCCGCTGGTCGAATTGTTGAGATACTGACGAATAGCTGGATTGTTAGCATAACTGCTGCCCGATGAACCGTAATTACTCGAGCCCGAACCATAACTGCTTCCACCGGCGCCTCCGGCGAGCCCATTCAGTATGCTCGAAAGCCCAGCCATGCTGCCCGCACCGCCGCCGCCTTGCATCCCCTGCATCATCTGACTGAGATTGCCCATGCCCGTCGGGACGGGACTCGTGTTCATCACTTGCCCTCGAACCACGTTGCCATACATGATCAATTTGCGCAGAAATTTTCCGTGCGCATCGTAGTCGACTGATGCAGCGAGCACATAGAGCTGAGTGGATGATTGTCTTGTGAAACGCAAAACGCTCTCCGTGTATCCACTCTCGGCTTTGCCGCCTTGCTGGACCGAATTATTTCTCGTGACAATCTGCTCCTCGACAACTTCCGGAGCCAACTGCCTGATGTCATTCTTGACTACGCGTTGGTCAATTTGATTTCCTGAGACTCCAACTTCCATGCTGCCACTGGTCGAAACCGTACCGAAGTGAAGGATAACGGGAACCTTCATGTTCGCCATCATCTGCGATACCATTCCATTCATACCTTCCATTTGACCGCCGCCTTGCATCATCTTCTGATACGAATAGGACTGGCTCGCTGGAATCATGATGCGAACTTGTGCAGGTTCCAAATCAATTTTGCCGTACTCATGTTGAAAAACGAAATTGACATCACCTGCGGTGCCAGGCGAAAGAATGTTTCTAAGCTTCTCGGATTCAGCAGCATCGATTTGATATGACAGAGGTGAAACGCTGTAACGCCAAACCTTAATGGTACCGCCCCAGGTGCCCGAGAAATCCATCGGAAAAGACGTGGCGATCGAACCACTGAATTTAGATTCAGTGGCAGAAGCCCTAAGTGGCGAAGTTTTCGGCACGACGTCAAGCTGAGCCTTTTCCATTTTGAGAACTGGCATCTCGACATTGGCTTCTCCGGCGATTTGATCGATACGACCAAAAAGTTTAGTCGTTTGAGTTTTGCCGGTCAGAGTTTTCTCTGGTGCTTTTTGCGCCGCTGCAGGTTTCTTCGGCGCCGCCGCATGAGCAGATGGAGCAGCAACCGCAGATTCAGGTTTCAACTGCGCCTCTGCCGCCGCCTGTCCCGCCTCTGTCGGTTCCGCGACTTTCGACTTAGACGGCGAGGTCCCGTCTTCCGACGGCCAGCTCATGTCATCAGCCAATGCCATCGGTTGCACCGTTAGCGACATAAGCGCCCAGAGCGCGATTATTGACCGACGATTGCTTCGAAAACTTGTGGGCATTATCAAATCCTTCACTGCTGCAAATAGGAAGGCATAAATGCCTCCGCGGAACAATTTGCCAAGATTCAGCCGTTTATAAACCATTAGCTCATCGAGATTGGACATTTGTTTATATGCGGTCCGCCCGTCGCAGGCGGACAAAGAAAACGGATCCCGCGCCAGGACTGGACTCTAAACCGATAAGAGCCTCGATTCCACGTTGTGCCAGTTCTCGAAGTTCGTTCGATAGTCACCATTGTATTTTCCAGTGGAAAAGCCACGCGTATTTGGAATTGAGAGCGCGAAACATAAGAAATTACATCAACTCATTTGGCGACGCGGTGTCCAAATTTTTGGAC
>CAZRMH010000177.1:0-15707 GCA_964600935.1 uncultured Candidatus Obscuribacterales bacterium | reverse complement strand
GATGACATCACTGAGCGTTATGAACTGGAGCAAACCAAAACTAATCTAGTGAACCTGCTTGGCAGTACTCTGCAAAAGCCGCTCGTCGAGGTTCAATCCATCGTCAGCGCTCTGATCGACAGGGAAGCATTCGATGCGCCGAGAAGAGCGCGTTTGAAACGCATTAATGGAAACACTGTTCGCCTGCTTGGACTAATCGAACAATTGCTCAACATAGAAAGTCTTGGCGTCGGAAAACTGATAGGTGATAAAAGTCCATGTCAGCTTGCTGATGTTGTTTCAGACTCTGTAGAGTCCACTAGAGACTATGCAGAACAACAGCGTATCCAGATAGTATGGGATAGAGGCACTTGTCATGGCACCGTACTCGGTGACGCTCAGAGGCTCGTCCAGGTGGTAATAAATCTAATCAGTAATGCAATAAAGTACTCTCCAGCAAATACCACGGTTTCAATTGCGGTGGCTGATAGTTTGCCGGATCTGGAAATTAGAATCTCGGACCAGGGACGGGGCGTACCAAAAGAAATGCGCGAAGCAATCTTCCAACCGTTCCTACAGACGCAATCAAGCGACGGCAGGCGTGGCGCTGGAACGGGTCTCGGGCTCTCGATTTGTAAGCAGATTATCGAGGGTCATGGCGGCAAAATCGGAGTCGATGGAAAAGCAGAGGGAGGAAGCGTCTTTTGGATCAGGCTGCCGAGTTCTGGTAGTGAGATCGCTACATGACATCGGATGTGATACCACTAAAATCTAGCTTGATCAGAAAAACCCTGATCCTCTTCGTCTGTATGTTCACCTTACAGGTCATATATGCTGGGACCGTTTTCACAATGGTCGAACAGACCAGACAGGAAGTGGCGGAGCAGCAAGAGGCTAGACGCGCGATCGGCAGCATTGGGCTTGTGATGCGAAGCGTGCAAGATCTGATCATCTGCATGGGCAAGGGAGAGATCCTGGGTTCGGTGGTCAGCGATGTTCAATACACAAGAAACCTTGAGTCATTGAACAGAAATCTTCGCGCGTTCAAATTAGCGCTGGCAAGCAAACCTAGATATGCAGGTACGGTCGCCGAAATCGAAACGACGTGTTGGACAATTCCTGAGGTTTATGAGGAGTTTCGCGAAAAGAAAAAAGGAAACGGACATGTGCGTGGGCGAAAGAAAAAGCGCAGGAGACTTCGAGGAGCACTCGAGTTTCACCTTGAAGATAAGGTCGCGGTCATGGGCAAGTCCGACATTGAGTGGCTGCGTGTTTATATGTCGGCGAGCGATGTGCTTGCAAGACTGGAAGCAATTCAGGAGGACTACAGGCAAGTAGAGAGAGAAGCACAGGAGCATTTGAAATTTCAATCAAGTTTGGCATTCAATGCGGCTTTGTTTATGGGTTTTGTTGCAACTGTGCTGGTGGCGTTTCTTCTCTATCATATCTTTATCTCCGGCGTCGTGACTAGACTTCGTGTTATTGGCAAGACTCTCGATGACATTGCTCACGGAAAGCCTTTGCCGGATAAATCGTCGATTGAAACTGAAAGCGCTCATGATGAGGTTGGATATCTCGCGTCGGAACTGCAATCGATGGAGCGATCGCTGCGCAACATCCGGAGCAAGGAAAAAACATTGCTAGAGAATACCGCAAGTTGTATTTGTTCGATCGACAAACAGAAGAGATTTGTGAAGGTCAGCCAGGCAAGCACTTTTCTATGGGGTATCGAACCAGGTGAATTGCTCGGCACCTCATTGACTGATTTAATTGAGGCGAGTGATGTTGATGATGTGGAAGTAAAACTGGAAGAACTTTTCCGCACCGGGCAGCCGGTGACCTTCGAATGTCGTGTCAAACTGCCCGAAGGGGAAACCATTGAATTCGCATGGACAGCCAGTCTCGCGGCAGAGCAGAGTCTCGCCGTCTGTGTTGCGCACGATGTCACCACGCGCAACGAAATTCTCCGCCAGATCAAACAAAGAGACACTGAATTCAGAGCCATGGTCGATTGCATGCCAATTGCGCTTGTTACCTGCGATCAATTGAATGCGATCTCTTCGATCAATCCTGCCACGACGAGGATGCTTGAATACAGTCCACAAGATCTACTCGGTAAGAAACTGAGTGTGCTTTTGTTCGGTGGCACCAAATCCGGTGTTGCCTCGAACGAACAGATGAACGAGGTCCTGTCCACAGCAGAGAAGCACTCGATTGAATTGCTGGTTTCCAAAGCAGATGGCAGCCGACTGCCCGTTGAATTCAGCTCTCGCCATTACGAATTGCATGACTCGCGCGTGCGCCTGGCGACCTTCAAGGACGTCTCCGCCAGATTCGAAATCGAGACTGTAAAAAAGGAGTTCGTCGCCATGATCAGCCATGACTTGCGATCGCCTTTGACAGCGATACACGGCACGCTGGAATTGATCGGGTACGACAATGCCGGGGCTGCCGGCAGTTTGTCCGATGAGGACCTGAGGAACGCGAAGGATGTTGCACGCGCTGAAAAAATAGTCTTCTCCATAGTGAATGTTCTAAACGATTTCCTAGACCTTGAAAAATTTCAAGCAGGTTTGGTTGCGTTGGAATTGGAAGAAGTCTCCGTATCAGAATTGATGCGCACTCTGCGAGAAGAGTTTGATTCCAGGGATGAGCCGGTGGACTTCTCGGTTGACGCGACTGGGGATGTTCTTCAAGCTCTCATCAAAGTAGATTCAGAACGTATATCGTTTGCTCTTTCGACGATCATTCTCGTATTCGACTGCTTCAGCGAAGAAAATCTCGATCTTACAATTGCGCGGTCTGACGATCAGATCCGGATAGTGATTAAAGATGGCAACATCCCGGAACACATCGAGAACGCGTTTCTGTCTACTTATGTGTTTCTCGCAGACGCGGAGCTGAATGGCGTTATCTCGAGCGGGCTCAGTCTGAGTCTGTCTCGTGCGATCCTTGCCACGCACGGCGGGTTTGTCCGGGTCGATCGAATCAATGGGGACTGCCTTCTCGAAATTAGCATACCGACTTCTTGAAACGCAGTAAGTCATTTCAGAACATCTGTTAGGTTCTGCGATTGTCGTTCTCGGCCAAATACGCAAGCGTCATGCCTGGTCGCCGCGCTGACATTTCCTTTCTGACAGACTCGAATCTAATTTGTACGCGCGTACTCAGCTTGAATTGCCGCAGCGCTTGTCATAATCAATTCGAGAAACTGCTATGTGGTCGAAGCGTTTTATCAACTCAATCGCTTAGACACCATGGTGGCGTAGCCAAGCAATTCTAATCCCAAAACATCGCCATTCTGCTCATACATTTTTGCAGAATAGTCTCCATCAATTCGAGCAGAAATTGCACGATGAAAATCTTCATTAATCCTATACTTCCCAATCGATGTGCTGGTTTCCTGATCAAAGATCTCTATCTTCGAAAATTTGTCGACCGCGACGACTTTTACTGGAATTCCGGTAGATTCGCGGATTTCTTTTCGCAACCTAATCATCCTTCTGCTTCTTTCGAATCCTGTCCATACTAAATAGATGAGCAATGGACCAACCAGAATGCACATGTCTCGAGTGTCTGTCGGACTTATCGTACCTCTCAAAAGACTTCCCATAAAGCAAAAGGTGCCAGAAAAACAACCAGCCAGCAATGATTTGCGCGCAATGCTGATCTCAGTGACTATTTTCACTGGCGCTGCTAAATAAGAGCATTCTTCCTTCTGGTGCTTGCACAAATCTTCTTGATCCGTGACTGAAATTGCTGGTTCCGGCAGCTCTGAAAACAAATCCGTAAAGCCTAAAACCAGGGCTTTTTGTTTCAGCAAAAATGAAATATGGCTGCTCTGTTCAGTTAAAAAGTTTTGTTTGACTCCTAACAAAATTTCTCGGGCTTGATCGGCATTACCCTTCAAATGAAGTATCTCGGCAAGCATGAATTGCTCATTCAACTTATTGATCGTACTTCTGTCCTTTTCTGTTTCAGTCCTCGCGATAGCGACATAATGATCAGTCTTGGTATCGTTCCCGATGTGCGCATAACATAAGGCAAGAATAGTTGCCGCCCGCGCCTTAATTATTGCGGAAACAGTTTCCCAAAAAGGAGTTACCGATTTTTGGACAGTGTCAAAAAAGTCTTCGAGTACTTTTGCAGCATCCTCAAAATTACCCGCAGAATAGAGAGACTCGGCCCGGCACATGACACCGATTTTGTACGTATCCGTTGGTTTCGACTTCGCTTTAACGCGTTCATACACTTCATCTCTGAGTTTTATCGACTTTTCAAATTCACCAATTGATTCATAAAGAATAGCGGCAAAGTAACAACGCACGGTATAGTCTGTTAATGCTTCTTCCGTTGCGTTTTTTGATAGCTCTAAAATGTATTTCCAGTATTCGAGGCGCTCTTCTGAATAATGAACTGCTCTTTCTGATTGACCCGACAATAGTAGGCTATGAGCATATTCAATCTCCGCGTTGAGACTCACTTTCAATGGTTTGTCAAAAGAGAGAACTTTGGCGTTGCATTCAGCGGTGTGAGCATGCTGATTGAACTCTTGCATACAATCGCCGAGAGTAACAAAACAATTAGATTCAAGCCACGTCACACCAATCAGGGAAAATAACTTTGCCGCCGGGTACATTACGCCACAGGCGAACTCCACAAAAAACGGATTTCTATAGGTGTAGGTTAGGTACCTATTGAATTTGTATTGGGCCGATATAAACAGCAAAATTGCGATGATTGATCCGCTAATCACATAAGTGTTTATGTATTCACGATAATTGAGACCCAGATGCAAGAGAACAAATGGAAACATCATCCCAACCACGAAACCAAGAATAATGTTTGGACGGATTAGGAGCCTCTCTGCCCCAGGAGCGTCACATCTGATTCGGGGAACAAGCAACCAGGTGCTATTGGATTTCGGTGGTGTTGTCTCGGTCTCCTCCGGCGCAACTTCATGCATCTGAGAGCACGCAGCTGAATCTGTGCCAACGGATGAGAGTTTAATTCTCTCTTTATCTAAAGTTCCGAATTGATCTTTCTCTTGCTGCATAGAATGCAGGATATACCAACTTCACGGACAAACCAAACTTTGACCGAGCGACACTATTAGTGGTGACAAAAAAGTTTGCTCACATGTTTTTCGGGTATCGACTAAGCGCCGAATCCTCGTTCAACGCGCCGAATGATTTTAAGTGGCGCGGAGGTAAAATCTCACCTAAACTGGCGGTCGGCGAAGGACTCTGGGGTTGAATATCGTTAAATCGATTGAAACTTTCCACCATAGATTCCTCAAAGTTGAGAACTGACCCATAGTACGCTTCGCGTGCTAGCTTAAAGACGACATCCAGTTCGGTCACCGGCTGTTCTTCCAGTACCGAAATTTTGATCGGCTTGGATGGCTTCGATGCCTTTCTAACTTGATTTACAGCTTCCATGGATTTTCGATAATTCTCGATAGCTGTGTCAAACAATTTTTCGACGGTAACTAAGGCCGGGTCGTAAACTACAACTCCTTCCGGAATATTGGCTGCTCTAGCGGTGGCGAATGCAACACCGTCGAGGTTTGCCACGACTGCCTGAAATTTCGATAAGCGGCATTTGCAATCAAGTTCTTCTATCGTATATTTCACTTTCGACAAACTGATGCCATGTAATGAATTGGAAGTCATTGCCTTCTCGTCGAGCGCGTGAGAGAGCAGATATATCGGCAATGGATTTGCTTTATTCAGAGCGCGAGCAGTTCTCAATTCGTTACTGGCATCGGCAAGCAGATTTTTGTGCAACAAAACACTTGCAAGCGCAGTGTGATAGCCGGCCTCGCGAGGAGCCAGATCGATTGCTGCTTTATAAGCTGATTGCGCATTGTCTAACCAGGCTTCAGTCGTCAGATTATCTGCCTGGGTAGCCTTTTCTTCGAACAGAGTTCCGAGACTGAAAAAGGTTCGACTGTCCTGCGGCGACTTTAGATTCGAAATTGCGGAGTTCAGGAGGATTCTTCCTGCCTCAGGCTCGTTAGGATGAACAAGAGTTGAAGCAGCTCTTACATAGACTTCGCGAGTTTTAGTACGACAATCTCTAATGGTCTCCTGATAGCTGGCTCTAGCTTGATCCAGTTGATCTGAACGCAAATAAAGAAGCAGAAGTGCGTTGCTTGCATCAGATTTTTGTTGCGTCTGCGAAGCTTTTTCGCAGGCGATGGAAATAAGCTTTTCAGCTAGTTTAAGCTGATTGATTTTTAAACATGTTATTCCGGAGTAGTAATACCAATCGAATGAGGTGTTGTCGCTGGAACTCATATCGCTCAGGATCTTTAGTCCTTTCGCCTGCTCTCCTTTCATTATGTAGCAACGAGCGAGTCCTACACGAGCGACGTGTGATGCCGGCTCAATCTGCGCCGCGCGTGTGTAGTTTCTAATTGCATCATTGAAATCTCGAGCAGCCTGTTGCATCAAGGCCAAATTGTTCAACACCGTTAAATTATCGGGGGCGAGCTTGGCTGCGCGTTCGCCATGCTCAATCGCTCCAACCATGTCTGCTTGTTGCCACATCATGTAAGAAATCTCGGCATGCCCGATCCAGCTGGTCGGATATCGTTCCAAAACTTCTCTTTGAAGATCGTTGGCTTCGTTTCGCTTTCCTTGTTGAAACAGTTCAATCGCCTGTCGAGTCATTAACTCGGCTGACTGCTCAGTCGACGCTAGTGTTGGCGATAGGCTCGACTCCATCAACAGAGAGAGGAGGAAAAGTCTAAATGTTTTACTTCTATTCATCTAAAGAAATGAAAAAGGGACGATACCGTAAGTGGTGCTAATCTGACCTGCCTGTTTTACCACGTCAAGCGGAGGCTTTGCGTTAAACAGTTTTGCCACCTCCCTTGGTGTCAGCGCACCCATCGGTCGTACGCCGTTATAGTCGAAACGAATGGTACTAATCACAAAATGATAAGGCTAAGTTACTGGTATGAAAATTTAGCTCTGCTGAGATTGTTCCCAGGATTTTGTTGAATAACGTTATTAAAAAAACGACGTATTGAAGTGGCGCCCGTTTATGTCACCCAGGCTGAGGGAAAGGAACCGTAGTGGTCCTTTTCAAGAGAGAATATCTCAGGGGCATTATGATTGATAAACTTGCAAAATTTGCTGCGCCACTGATATTGTTTTCGAGCCTAGCTTCTGTAGACCCAGCTGAGGCACAGTCAGTCTCTATCCCCTCGACAGTCACACATCTGATTATTTCCAACAAAACTTCTCGGCGGATACGCATGGGTGTGGTGTTGCCACCATCGGGGCAAGATGATGGTTGCACAACCAATGTCAGTGATCTTCAAATCATGCAATTGCCGACAGGCTCTGGACAGTCGATAAGTCAATTCGGTCCAGCGACTAATGGAACTTTTACATTGAGTGGCAAGACTTCTTATGAGCTTATCAGCACCAAACAGAACCCCCAGACATCAAATTACGAGAACTGCCTCCAAGGAGTGATTATAACTTTTGGTCAGTTTAATCAGTGTCCGACCAAGCCCACTACCACGAATACGCCCACGGCTTGGCCACCTGGAAATTTGTTTTCCCCCGGACCGAAAATGATAAATGGTGTCTGTGCAGCAGAATGCACTCTCAATTTGCCAGGCACAATAAATGGAGGATCAACAACGGGTGCCGCAGTGAACGAGGCATGTGATATAACGTGCGTAAACGGAGCGAATGCTTATATTGAATTGTCAGTGAATTCACCGGCTGCCGCGACCGGCAGTACACAATCCGCATTACCATGGATGTATGACAGCTGCGGCAATGTAGGCGTCGGACAATCTTTTAAGACTCGTAACTCCTGGGTTAAGGTTGCTCGCAACAATGGCGCAGCTTCGTGTGATGACAACTGCGCCTTTACGGGCACGTCAGTAGACCGTCCAGGAGTCCAGCCATACGGATGCTCTCAATGCAACATAATTCCCGATCCGGCTCCGCCTTGCGCTAATCTCTCCATTGTTGATCAATTTTGTGCAGCACAAAATAACTTACCGGCAAATAGCGGATGTAGCTTCAATCGCAGCCCACAGACCGCAAATTCGATTACTCAACAGTTTGGTGGCTCCGTGCATGTCAACTATCTCGGACCAGCTCACCCACCTGCCGCATGTCCATAGACTAAATTCGCACATGAGTAGACTGATGTTGAGCCGATGGATGAACAATAGAAGCGCCGCGGCGCTCATGATGATCGGATCCTTTTTTGTCCTTGTTCAAATGTCTAGCTATGCCTCCATTCAGGAAATGAGAGTTGAGCTTCCTGATGAATATTTGACAGACGAGTTTGACTGGTCAATGATTGTTTTCGTCCCAGACACAAAGAACTATCTGGACTACGTGGGCTCTAGTCTTCATCCAATCACCAAAGTCTGCGTGAATTTTAACGACCACACCACTGATGGTGCCCGCGGCAATTCATACGAAGAATTCTGGTATCACAATGGAGAAGTGCTCGGAATGAGGCGTCACAAACAAATTGATGTCGCTCCGGACAGTGATGGAGCAGTAATTATCTGTGAAAGTAGAAACACTGATAGCTCAGATGCTTCTGCTGCCGTAACTGACGCACTTATGCGGCTCGTTCTGGACATTCAATTTCGGGGTGCGCTAGTCAGTCATTTTATAATTCCCGAAACTAGTTATGATGGCGTAACAAAGGCACTTGAGCGTTATGGATTCGCTGTGGAGAACCCTAACAGCGATTCTCAATTTGGATCGTTGTCGCTGCGACTTCGCACATACCCGCATGTCAGGGACGAAATTTTCGTCTTGAGAAACTGATTAGTCTGGCGGCTGAACATAGCTTATTGGAAAGGACTGCTTTGATCTGAACGTCAAAGGTGATTTCTTTCCGATCAACAGATGGATGACTACCGGTCGGAGCTCGACTTCTGTCGTTACAGTCACAGTCCCGCGAATTAAGCCCCCCGGATTAAAGAATTGATCGGTCTCCGGGTCTCGCTGCAGTTTTGGTTCGCTGGATAAAGACGTTTCAACTGGCAAAACCAGGCTGAATCTAGCGAAGGTTGATCCGGCTTGATTTGAATTTAACTGGTCGATTGATGCCTGCGCTCGTGACTGAGCATCCGATGGACTACCGGCGGCCGCTTTTTGACTGGTATCACGGCAAACGGAATCATTAAGCGAGACACCATAAATCAGAATACCAAGATCTACCAGAACAATTACTACGCTTATCAATAGTACAATACCGATGGTTGCCTCAACTAGCGACGCGCCAGCGGCTCGCAACTTGAACGCCGGCAGTCTTCGCCCAAAGCTCATTCGGATGCTGCTGAGGCACCGCTACAAGCAGCAGTTGAAATCGTTTGCACAGTCGCAAGATTTGATAATTTTGCTACATTCTCAATGTTTACATCCATGACTGATGTGATTTGAACAGCTTCTGGAATTTCGTCAAACTCATCTCTGGTTTTGGCACCATTTAAGTAAATTGTTCCATATGACTTGAAGACTTTAGCATTAGCGTTTCTTGGTGGTGAGCAAATCTTTCCGGAAAATGCAGGAAGTGCGCAAAATCTGAAATTGAGATCCGAATCGGGAGCTGGTAACTTTGCATTGACATTGGATTTGATCAGTTTGCTGGACGAGTCGACGTAACCGGACCTGCGATCAAAATCCCTAAGTTCTGGAATAGCATCGAGCGATCTGACATTTGAGTCCACATTGACTATGCGTCCCAATTCCACCTTGATGATTTTCGGCTGAGCTGTGTGGATGAAGAAAAACGACAGACCACCTCGACCATCATTTTTCTTCAGGTCAACGACTGAATCCTGCATTTCTGCTCTTATCACAGCAATCTGATTTCGTCGCTCATTCTCAACCAACCGATGTCCGGCTCGAGCGTCTTCGAGGAGCAAATTGCTCAATTTTGTCAGGTCGCCTTGCTCTGGTTCAGAGCAATTGTTCAAGGTCTGGCGAGAAGTGAAGACCAGCTCACGCGAGGCTTCTTCCAATTGGTTAATTTGCCCTACCCGATCGCCCAAATTTATTTTGCTTGCCATCGACAAGGTGATTGCATCAAGATCGAACTGTCCCCTTGTCCTCTGCAGCAATACATGATTGAACATGATGCCAATGATGCCAATCGCAATCACTAGAGCGATTGTGCAACTGACAAGAAATATCATATTGCCACGTGAATGGCGCGAAGTGACCATGATAGTATAGAACTCATGCTTGATTCTATTCGTGTATATACCCGCTCGCCATCAGGCTATTCTCATCGTCGAAAACGTTCGGGAAGAAGAGTAGACAATGGTAGTCAGATATCCGAGCTCGGAGCGGGGCTTGTATTGCTCGTTGTGTTCGTTTTGATTCCGATGCTCGATCTTGTTGTTGTGCCACTTCGCTGGATGATGGCGCAAGAACTTGTGAACAGTTATGCCAGAACCTTGGCTATGTGTGAATCATTCAGTCAGGCAGTAGAAACCATGGACGCTGATCCCTCGTTGAGAACGAAATTGGAAAGTCTTGGCGGCGTCGATATCAAGTCGATTGATTTGCACCTCAAAATCAGCCGAACCAATCATCTTGGTGCAAGTGATTCGTACATCGTCAAGGGACCGAGAGGCATTCCCCCTCAATGGTTGCCTCGAAGCGACAACGGCTCGCAACTCTATTCGTTGGAGGTTGATGTTTATTCCGAGATGTATCCTGCTATTTTGATTCCCTGGTCAAGTCTTTCAATTCCTGGAGTGACTGCGCCTATTCCCATGTTGGTCAGGTCAACTCACGAATGGGGCAATCTCGGAATTAACCCTCGGACGGGCGACTTTTTCATCAATGAGTAACAGGCAACTTGAGGTGGTCACACCACGCTCTGGTACTTTCACGACCTTCGAAAAGGTATGAACGATCTTGAAACTAGAAATTTAGTTTACTGCGAAGGTGTTTTTATGCTTCAGATTTCGCAGACGCTTGTGCGAGAGCCCGAGGACAACCCCTGAGCTTCAAAAAAAATCCTGCCGCTCGGTACTGCCAACACCTTAACTATTCGAAAAGCGCCCCCCCACCACGAACTTTAGCCGGAGTTGAGTTCCAGTTATACAGAACTTGGTACAGTCAGTTCGTTCGGCAAAGATGGGCGTGTCATAATCTTCGAATCAGCCAAGAGTTTATTTCAATGCCCGATGGTAAATCCACTAGCATCTGTACCCTGTGCAGAAAGCAAAAGAAAACGACCAAGTCAGCTACTCTGACAGACTGGATTTTTGACACTACCAGTTGTCGCTGCGACTTCAAATGGCTCGGTATTCCTAAATCGCAAGAGATTACCGCAACGTTAGTATGCCTTACCTGTCACAAAATTTTGCCACGACAGACTAAGCGAGCGACAATTACGCAATGGATATTTCGTCCAGATTCATGCCAGTGCCAACCGCAGTTTGCCACTACTAATGATGCCAGTCAGGTTCTAAAAGAACTGGAAGACAACAATCGGTCAAGTTCCCTACAATCGACAGAACCGCATACAGACTCGTTTGCAGACGCTAATATAGAGCAACTAGAAACCCTGAAAGAACTCTCCTCACAGCTCGCTTTGCCGGAGCGTTACTCGATTATCCGAATGCTCGGTAGAGGAGGCAACGGCTTGGTCTGCGAAGCGCGCGACAGCTACCTAAACCGCACGGTGGCGGTTAAAGTCATCGACAAAGTTTCAATGGAGCCCGAAAAACTTGTGCGTTTTCAAAGCGAGGCAAAAATCACAAGCCGGCTAACACATCCAAACATCGTATCAGTGCTGGATTTCGGCGTGAATCGCAACGCCCAACCATTTATGGTTTTGGAATACGTAACTGGCAAAACATTACGCCAACACCTGAATGAGCATGGGACACTAGACAACGAACAGGCGCGAGCAGTGTTCGCGGCAATCGCTTCTGCCCTTGATCATGCCCACCAGAGCGGTGTCAGCCACCGCGATCTAAAACCGGAAAATTTGATTCTGCATCTAGACGAAAATTCGAACTTAGTGCCAAAACTAATTGACTTTGGCTTGGCGAAACATGTCCAATCTCAGCACAATACCATGGTTACACAAGGCGGCATCAAGCTTGTAGGAACTCCCGCCTACATGTCGCCCGACCAGGTCAACGCGCGGACTTACGATGTCCGCTCGGAAGTGTATTCGTTTGGATGCGTTTTTTTCGAAGCTCTGGTCGGCAGGCCGCCTTTCACCGCGAGAACACCTCTGGAATTATTGGCGAAGCACAGCAACGAAGCGCCACCGAATGCGATGACACTGCTGCCGACGATCGAGAAGGACCTTAGTGAGCTGATCGATAAATGCTTACAAAAAATGCCAGACAGCCGGTTTCAAACATTTGATCAGATCTACAGGATACTTACTGGAGTGACTCCGGCTGACGAAAACCCAAGTACAACAACTTCGTTGTCCGTTTCAAACACACCGACATTAGCAGGTCACAGTAAAATACTCCTCGCAGGTGTGGTAAGCGCTACCGCGATGCTTCTTGGTGTCCACACCGTCTTCAAACACAATCAGACTAAGCAACAGGAAAACTATCATCAGTCGAGTAGCAGCGATTCAACGAGTGAAGCCCCTATCAATCAGTCAAATTCATCAGAAACCAGCGCTGCTTCCATCGTCGAGACAACTACAGGTGCGGTCCAACACCCAACGGCAAAGAAAAAAGACAATTTAAGTCCGACCAATGCAATTAACTTGCTCAGCGGTGCGGCCGAAAAGCCTGCCATCACTTATTTCCCGGACTCTAAGTCGGTAAGATTACGCGGAGATTTTTATCGCGACGATTTCAAGATCATCCCTCAGGACAAAAAAATTGAGGCAGTGAAGGCGCTTTATGGACAACACCTCGACCCCGATGGATTCCAGAATGTAGTCGGTAAAATGAAGCTGACTTGCCTCCACTTGAGCCATTCCGACGCAGACGAAAAAATCTTCAACACAGTTGCCAAAATGCCATCAATCAAGAAACTGGTGCTAAAAAACACAAAAGTTACCGATCAATCCCTTGCAAAGCTCGCGCGTTTACCGCAGCTAACGGAACTGGTACTCGATGATTGCAAGATAACGGATGTCGGCGTAGCGTCGCTGGCCGATAGTCCTAAGCTTTCCCACCTGGGACTGTCGCATACGGATCACGTCACTGGCAAGGGGTTGAGCACTCTGAACAAACTGAAATTGAAAGCCTTCTTCTATTCCCAAAACAAACTTGATGACGACGAAATTCGCGCAATTTGCAAAATGAAAATTGATTCGCTCTACTTGAATAATTGCGGTATCGACGATCGGGAAGCAGAACTAATCAACAGCAACTCAGTGAGAGTCTTGTATGTCACGGGCAACGAATTTGGACCGGCAGGACTAAGGGCCCTCTTAAAAATGCCATCGATCAAAGCTATCTTCGCTTCCGCCAACACAGCGTTGTCCGATGAAAAGGTGCGCACGCTCACAAAGTCAGTCAACCCAAACTGCGTCGTTACGTTAGCAAGTCATAAATCTGATTTTGAAACGTTTAACAACTTTCTCCGTTAGTTGCACATTGCCATCGAGACCACATGCCACCACATGCTTCAAGAACCACTTCGGATATAGATAACTTCGGCTCTGTGCAAGAAGATCCTGACCCGTCATGGCAATCATTCTAAAATTACTTGATTGTATGATTGGTTGCGTTTCGATCTTTTCCGAGTTCAACATAAGTAAAGCCTTCCAGCGTCCCATTCTTCAAGTCTGTTGGAAGCGGTAGATCGCACGACTCAACATCGATTTCATATTTTAGAGGGAAAAACTTTTCGGCGTTCGTTTGTAGTTTTTGATAACAATCATCCAGTTCAGCTTTCGTCGGCTTCTGGATACCGTAATGAAAACTTATCTGTTCATCGTCTAGAACGATCGAATAGGCTAGGTGATTAGGCGAACCGAACTTCAAAAGACCAGGGTACACCTTGCCGTCGGCTGCCGTGAATTTGCCTCTGACATAGCCTGTGAGCGTCGTGAAAATCTCCTTCAGTACGTGCTTGTCAGCCGGCGGCGGTTGAACTAGCGATGTTTCATCCTGAATTTCTTCACCGGTCAACGCGGCTACATCGTCAGTCAAGACCCATATGGAACTCAGTTTCAGGTCTTGGGGAGTAAGTTCGTAAACTGCTTTTGAATTCATTTTTTTACTCGATTGGATATGCTTGGTCTTTGATTCTTTGCTGGGCTCCGCTGCTACAACTTTGTGCTCGTCAGCGAAACCCGACGCTGAAGGTCTATTTTTAATTGGGTCACGAGTTTTACGCTGTGCTAAGAAATCGCCAACTGGCTCTTCGCAGCCGATGTGCTCTCTAGCGGTCCAACCTCCAGGAGTCTTTGCACTCGCAGCTGGCATAAACGACGGCACAACAAACGCAGTCATGGTAATTGCCAATATTTTTTTCGACATTGGTCCCTCAGTTCAGATTACGCAGTTTGAAATGTACCACGACCGCTGCTCGTTTCTTTTGGTTTCAAGTGATGTGAACGATATGTTGATTAGTACTGTTCTGTGGGCACGGCTTGATGCATGCCTAACAAGTTGAAATTGAGACTGTTGGTTCATTCAGTCTTATCAATTTGCTTGATAATATGGGCATGTCGTTACCATATTGATCGCGAACTCCGTAATCTTGAGCTGCGAAAATGAACAGAACGAGTCCTTTTACGCGAAGTCCTTTTGAATACAAATATTTTGTCAGTTGACTGACCCTGGATGGATGTCGGATCTGTTTAGCAGAGGATCTCGAAGCTTGGCTTCGCTTGTCCTCGGTGCAAAGTTCATTTCAGCCAGTCGTCTGAGTTCTTTCAGCAGTCCGTCAGGCAATCATCCAACTGCCAGCCGGGTCTCTATCCTTAGTGCACCAATCGCTAAAGTTATAGAGACATTAATATTGACTAGGCTCTTCAGGATAACAGTATACGATGCTATATGTAGAGTACCAGGAGCTCATCCATGGAAGAGAAGAAACCCTATAAAACTGGCAATCCAGCTCTTAATGCGAAGACTTTTGATCAATTCGAAGATCAAGATTATCTAAGACGTGGTGGACCGGGTCGCGGTGTCGAGACCGGAGATCGAATGACGCTTCAGGGTACAGTAGGCAAATGCTACATCCTCCTCGTCACAACCGCTCTCTTCGCTGGGTTCACGATGCACTACGCTAGTGCGTCACCAGCCGCCGCATTGCCATTGTCCCTAGGTGGTGGGCTCGTCGGTTTCATTCTGGCTCTTGTGATTATCTTCAAACAGCGAACGGCGCCGGTCCTGTCGATCTTCTATGCGGCGTTTGAAGGTCTGTTTCTTGGTGGAATTTCGGCGAAATATGAAGCCGATTTCCCGGGCATCGTTATGCAGACAATTGGCTTGACGGGCGGGATCTTCTTAGCCTTGCTGTTCGCGTATTCATCAAAACTTGTTCGACCATCCGAGAATTTCAAGCTTGGTTTAATTGCCGCAACCGGCGGAATCGCGCTGCTTTATGTGTTCAATATGATCATGACCTTCGGTTTCCATATGCCAATACCGATGATCCATGACAGCGGACCGATCGGAATCGGCTTCAGTATTGTGGTTGTAATCATCGCCGCGATGAACCTTGTTCTCGACTTCGATTTCATCGAGGCTGGTGTCGAAAGTGGTGCACCGAAATACATGG
>CAZRMH010000176.1:0-15908 GCA_964600935.1 uncultured Candidatus Obscuribacterales bacterium | reverse complement strand
TCTAGATACAATTCGATTCGCTCCCAGTTCTTCCATTGATTATTCCTCCTAGTGAGACTGGCTATGCCGGTAAAGTCCGACCCGTAAGCCCAGGTTAGCTTTACGCTTGTGACAAATCCATATCCTGAAATTTGCCGTTACAGAAATGGAGAATTACGATAATCAGAATAATGATGGCGAGCGCAATGGCGAGACAACAAACCTATAAAAGTCCACTGCCCGTTAAAAAGTTGGCGGAACTACGGCTGTTTCGGCGCCGGTTTCATTAATGCATGTACACTCGAAGCAACTCATTGGTCTGTCGTCTGACCCCTGAGAAAATGATCAGGCGTCGGAATCGGTCATTCCTAGTAATGCAGTATTCATTCGGTAGCCATGTCCATGCACGTTGTCCACGTATGACGGTTGGTCGGGAAGGTCGATAACCTGTCGCAGTCGTTTTATGCAAGTCCTGACGGTCTGATCGGTTGCTTGCGAATCAGTTGACCAGACATGGCGCAAGAGTTCATGAGAAGTGAAAGTTTCATTCTTTCGGCGCATCAAAAATTCGAGGAGAGAAAATTCTCGAGGAGGCAGCTTGAGCTGTTCGCCTTTACGAGTCAGTAACTTCGGACCAGGAGACAACTGCAAGTCTGCAAAAGTGATCGTGCCCTCTACAATCGACTTGAATCGACGCAATAACGACCTCAGTCGCGCAGATAATTCTTTCATGGCGAATGGTTTGGTCAGATAGTCATCGGCGCCACCATCGAGCCCCGTCTCTTTATCTCGTATTTCATCCTTTCCGGTCAGAAAAATGACAGGGGTCTGACCACCTCTCTGGCGATATCTCCTGAGTAAATCCATACCGGACATTCCAGGCAACTCCCAGTCCAGGACAATGACGTCGAACTCTGACAGCTTCAATAATTCATCGGCGGACTCTCCGTCTTCACAGGCCTCTAAATCGAATCCATCACCTTCTATCCAAACTTTCAGCGACTCTCGAAGTTCACTGTCATCTTCAACCAGGAGAATCTTCGCCATGGAAACTTTCCTCTAAAGGCAAGCGGAACCAGAAAGTGGTGCCTACGCCGCTCGTACTATTTACCCCAATTTCGCCGCCATGACTCTCAACTATCGCCTTGCAGATCGCCAGACCAAGACCGCTACCATGACGTTTTTTTCTGTCTTCCTTGCTGACCTGCATGAAGCGCTCAAAGATTTGCTCTTGCATCTCGGCAGGAATTCCACGTCCTTCATCTTTGACCTGCACTTCCACGAACGCTTCATGCAGGACGGTATTAACATTAACCGATTGTCCAGGCTGGGAAAACTTAATCGCGTTGTCGACTAGATTTATCAGCACTTGAATCACTCGTTCGCTGTCTGCCCAGCATTGCAAATAATCCCCCTCGTATTTTAAGGTGACATTGCTTTCTTGGGCACGAACTGACGCGATCTCTAGTGCGCGTGCGATTGTGTCATTAAGGTCGATAACAGACAGATTGAGTTTGAAAGAAGCGCTTTCGATTTTTTCGAGATCAAGAAGATCGTTTATTAGAAGCAGCATGCGATCGACACTGCGCTCTGCTCGCCCCAGCTGTTTTCGACCCTCTTCGGAAATTTCGCCGAATCGTCCGCCAAAAACCATCTCTAAGGATGCAAGAACAGAAGCCAGAGGAGTACGCAAATCATGACTGACCATAGCGACAAACTGACGCCTGAGGCGCTGCGTAGCTAATCGCTCAGTGATATCGATCATCGCTGCCAGTCTCGTATCGCCAAACTCCTTAATTACAAGTTCGACAGATTTATCCGATTCGGAATTCTTGAGACGAAGCTCAACTGGTTTTCCGGGCACCAGATCAAAATCCTCCTTAATTGATAGAAGGTCTGAAATCCTCATATCTTGTAATTTTTCCTCGGAAGAGGAAAACAGATTTTCCATCTCCGGATTGACCAGATCAATCGTTCCATCCTCCCTCAGACTGGCAAGAGCCACCGGCATATTCTCAATGAGAAAACGCTCCTTCTTACGGGCTTGAGCCAGGTCGAAAGCGGCATTTCTCAAAACCCGATCGAGTTGACCAACCTCATCGCTCCCTCCTAGTGGCGGACTAAATTGTTCGCCTCTGGGAAGTTTGTCCGCATTTTCCATCAAGTAAGAAAGCCGCAAAGTGATGCCTTTGAAAAACAAAAGCATGGATACTATGGCGGCCGCCACATTTGTTATGAAGCCAAAAATGATCAGATTGCGGACGTCTTTTCTCATCTTGGCTTCTCGAAGAACTGCTTCTCGAACAGTCTGAGTTTCCAACTTGTTGGCGCTGGCCATCAACTCCATAACCCTCTCGTAATCTGGAGTTAGATCGTGAAAGCCCTGGATCGCTTCAATCAGACTTCCGCCGTCTTTGCTGTTAGACAGTTTGAATTTTTCGATAACATCGAGCCCAACAGCGTGAGCCTTTATGTATGACGCGCTAGCCGGCGAATTTCGAGCCAGTTTAAGCATCTCAGCCATCTCTAATTCAACAGCGTGAATCTCCTGATTTCTGATTTTTTCTAAACCATTGTTGTAACCGATGCCAAACTTTTTCTTTAGAGTCAAAAGAGAGATGTCCGCAACTAGCCGGCTGACGCGATCTGTTTTTTCGACCAACGCCCTTGAGTTGTTTAGCTGAGCAGATTCAGCATCAGCTCGTTGGAGCGCGAAAAACAGCCCACCAATCAGGGCAAGGTCCATGAGAAGTGGGATTGCTATAAGAGCGAGCGCTTTAGAGGACAGGTTGAAACGCATATTGCAATGGAATTGATTTCGTGACTGGGCGCGACTTCAACATTCTAGCCTAACCGCCAACAGCGCAGAACAATAAACCGGCTCTCGAATTCCATTCGAACGGAAACAAAGCCCTCTGACAGAGCCCAGTTTTCCTGACACGGAGGGTAGCTAGCGAGATTCGCTCTGGATATGGAACCGTCACAAGTTGTCGATTAATCTCAAACTCATCACCCAGTGAACTCGAGCATAACGCAGCTCTTTCTTAACAGTAAATGATCCAATAGACGTGGTCGATGGCGCGTGAGACTTACGCCCCCCGACAACCAGTCTTTGATTGAAACGACTCAGGAGAATGAAGAATGACCGCAACCGTTCCAGCCAACGAAGTTCAAAATGACGACTATAAAGATAGCGTCTATAAGTCATTATCGAAGGCAGCAGAGGCCACCGACGGTAATGCTAGATCAAAGTCATTTGACGAAGCAGATCAACTGCTCCGAAAACATAATGCCTCTGCAGGTGATACCAAAGCAATTTCAGAAAGACTTGCCTGTGAAGGCAAACTTGGCAAGTTAATCATAGGAGAGTTTGGAGTGGGCGCACTCGGGCACGACCAAACCATATCCAAAAATCAACTCCAAGAAAAAACAACTGGGGAGGGCGCGACAACACCTTCAAAAGATCTGATTGCAAGCGCAGTAATAGAGGAATTTGACCAGATTGACGGTACTAGTGGTGAGAAAAAGGATGGTCTACTTACAGCCATCGAAATAGAGTCATGGGCCAACTACTCCGGGTCTAGAAAGTTTTGCGCATCAGAAGCGCAGACTAATCCCGAAGCTCCTGTCGCCGGTGCAGACGAGACACCAACCGTCTTCAACGAACCATCAGCTCCACCTGAATCGAAGGCCAAACCATCGGTTGATCCAACAACAGATCCATTCGCGAACGAATTCTCCACGGTTCCGCAGGCGGCAAAGCCGCGCGGCTTCGATGCGCGTTTCAAAGAACTCAGGGACCCAGCAGATCCTGCACCACAAAATCAGATTACGCCGCCGGTTGACGAAAAACCGCAAGGCTTCGATGCGCGTTTCAAAAGACTGAGAGA
The DNA here is from genome assembly GCA_964600935.1 of uncultured Candidatus Obscuribacterales bacterium. Taxonomy (GTDB): domain Bacteria; phylum Cyanobacteriota; class Vampirovibrionia; order Obscuribacterales; family Obscuribacteraceae; genus JADYXR01. The sequence continues at coordinate 12,039 of CAZRMH010000176.1, read as the reverse complement.
CGCAGGAGTTCCCGCGCCACCAAATCAGGTACCACCGGAGGCGCCAATCCCACCTCCTCTCGTTGGTGAGAAACCAGAAGGCTTCGATGCGCGTTTCAAAAAACTAAGAGAATCAGTAGATACCACAGCACCAAATCAGGTACCACCTGAGACACCAATCCCTCCTCCTCGCGCGGGTGAGAAACCAGAAGGATTCGAGAGCAAATTTAGACAATTTAGGCAGCAAGACACAGAACCGGAGAAAGCCTCAAGAGGCGTGAGCGAAGAAAAATGGGGAACCAGGACTTTCGATTTGCAGGCTGATGGAAGTGCCCGTTACGAAGTCAAAACTGGTGACACCGTATGGTCGATCGCTGCTGACGTTGCCGAAAAAAGACTGTCAAGAAAGCCATCCAATACTGAAATTGTCGACCTGACTAAAGCGATATCAGAAGCTAGCGGATTGAACAAAAACGGACGAAATCCTGACCTTATCTACGCAGACAAAGATGTACTGACTATACCACCTGAAAAAACTGAAGCGCCCGAAACTGGTGGCATAGACAAAGACCAGGCGGTTGATGCTATGCGCGGTCTGACAATAGAGAACTTGGCTCTCATGAAAAAGGCCCTTGAAATTCAAGCTCAATCCGATCCGAAGTTCGAGAAAACAAACCTCTCTCTAACCGCATTGAGTGCACTGAAAACCAACCATGGCGAATTAGAGAACAAATTAAGTCAGACCTACCCGGAAGCATTGAAAAATGGATTCACAGCTGAGCAGCTTAGCCAATTTGCTGAGGATCCTAAGAATGAGATAAACGACCAACAAAGACAATCTCTAAAGTACATTACCGACAACTTTTCCATCTTGTCTCCTGAAGATCAATATCTAACGGATGAGGATATGCAGAAATTCGCAGCCCAAGCACTGGGTCTTCAGCGCGATGCATTAAACAAGATGGTGGCAGACGAGAAAAATCCACTAACTGTTGAAGAACGAAAGACGCTGTCTTACTTCTCCAGCAATTTCAAGACTGTCTCGCCCGACGATGACATTCTGACAATGCCAGATCTGAAAGCATTTGTCCAAAAATTTGAGTTAACGAAAGCAGCTCAGGCGCAGATACGGGCTTCAGTAAAGAAGTAAATATAGAAGCAAATAATAAGTATAGAACCAGAAATCATCAACTAGAGGAAATCATCATGGCAGAGCGCGAAGTTAGTCCAATCGATTCGAGTATCCCTCCGAAGCAAGAAGTCGGTCCCAGCCCAGTCCATGCTGAAGCATACGGCACCGCCAGCAGTGCACCAGAAGCTACTGGATCAAAGACTAGCGTAGATATAGATAAGAGCGCCGGCGAAATTGCCAACCTCATGGATCAAAACGATGCCGCCGGTGCCGACAGAAAATTGAGAGAATGCGCTCAGCAGCTTAATAACGTAGAAGAGTTTAAGCAATTGATTTTTGCCATCGAACGTAATGAATCCGACGCGGTTGGCGTCGATCTGACACTTGTCGACGAAAATGGAAATACGGTTACCCAAGACAAAGCTTTCGATTACAAGACTTCTGACGAAGGGGTCACTGAGGGGACGCCTGAATCTAAAACGGAAACTCCACAGGCGGCGGCCGACCAAGAGATTGAACGCGCCAACGCACTCAACACCGAACTGCAAGAAAAATCGCCCACGTTGAAGGCATTATACGAACAGTGGAACTCTACTCCCTGGACCAAGCCCGATCCCAACAATCCGGAGCAAGGACAGATTTTGTTGAAGAACGATAGCTCAACTGTTGCCTACGACGCGAAAAAGAGTCAGATGATCATTGGTGCTCCAACGGATGAAGGATTGAAAGCGGCTTTCCCTGACAGTACTGAGGAACAGCGCAAACAGGTAATCGATCAGCAGACCAAACTTTTACCGGAACTGGTTGCCCATCAAATGTACGCGGCCACGCATCAATCTGTCGACGAGCTATATGGTGGCGCAGCTCCAGTGGAACGAGACAAGTATGTCGACTTGAGGCTTAACGATATGGCCGGCGCCTATCTCGCCGAAATCAAAGTCAATCGTGAATTGGGCAATACAGATCCGGTCTCCTTTGCATATAAGGACACGGCTGGTGCCGAGCAGAAAGAAAACATGAATGAGCTTCTCGTCTTTACTGACGAAAGTCAGCAAACTATTGATGAAAAGGCTTCCTCCGAAAAGATCAAAGACTTCCTGGTTAACTTCCATCGCGAAGGACAGCCACCTCTTGCGATTGACAAGCAGATCTTGACGGACTTCGAAAACTATAGTCAGAACTTTGCAAAAAACAAAGAGATGCTTGGGAAGAAAGGCTTCTTGGCTGCGACACCGGAAGTGCCAGCGACCGAGAGTCCAGCAGCGGAGGCACCTTCAACTCCAACTCCGGCTTCGGAAGCACCACCAAATCCAACACCGGCAACTGCACCGAATGCGATACCAAAAATTGAGGAACCAGCGCCGCCGGGATAGAGACGACGCCGGAAGCTGCAAAAGATCGGGACGGCCAATCTCGATCAGGAAAAGCCTTCCGTGATGATATCAAAAAACAACAACCTCTTAGGAAAAGGTAGAATGCAATGACCCAACAAGATTTTGATTACAGTCGCTACATTCCAGCTGTGGATGGGCAACTAAAGGATCCCAACCGGACGCTCTTCGATGAGGCGGCAGATTCTTTCTCTTCTTCTTTACAGAACATGGCATATGGAGCGGTCCAACTCACAAAAGAAGCATCCGGTAAAGACATACTTCCCGATCTGAAACTGGCTACTACTCCGGCACCGGAGCCGACTGGAAGTCCAGGATGGATTGCACAACAAATCGGAAGTGGCGCAGCTTTCGCTATTCCTATGGCTGGGTTGACTATTCTCACAAAGGGGCGTTTTCTTAGTTCGGCGGCTACGGTTAGCACGCGATCATCGATTGCTGAGGCTGCAATTGGTGGCGCGGTCACCGGATTCGCCCTCACGCCGGCGACCGATTCTAACGGAAATGATTTGCACGGCTCTGAATTTTGGTACCGTAAAGCTGTCGACACCACGTCTATGTCCATTTCGTTCGCCACCATGGCTGGTATCGAGCGCCTAGGGATGGCGGGCAGCATACCGCACATGGTAGGCGCTCCAAGCAGAGTTTTCAACACCACAGTAGCCGGCTATGCCGGAGGATTGACTCACGCGGGTTTGTCCAGCGGCTTCACAATGAAATGGGAAGACGCCAATTCTCAAGCGACAAATTGGGCACTTGGAAGCGCAATGTTCCGAAGCGCATCAGAGATCGCTTCCCCCACTAATCTCAGTAGCCTGGGACGTGTTCCCCAGAGGGTTAGTGAATCTGTCAGTCACTCACTAGCGACCCCAAAGATGATTCCAGCCACCGTGTCTGCTGGTCATGGATCGTTTTCCCGGCAAGGTCGCCAGGGTTCAATGTCAGCTCAAATGATCTCTAATGAACCAATGGCTATACGTGGAAACGCTGGCAGGCCTAGGCCGAAGGGTTTCGGAAATTCCGAAATGAATGAATCAATTGGACCGCAAAGAAAGAAGCCCAGTTCAATAGACCAATCGAAAGCCGCAGAGAATCCAAAACCTGTGTCGGAAACGCCCTCGCGAGCAGTGACAACAGAGTCACCTGCGCAAGAACATCTAACAGGACGCCGCCCCACAGATGCTACGCCTGCAGCGGGACGATCGGCCGTCGAAAGCACCGCCGTATCAACCCCTGTCGGCCCGACTGTCCGCGACAGATCAGCAGGAACGTCATCCACACTAGATCGAACGCAACCAGCAGCAAAAGCGCATTTGAACGTGACCGAACCTGTGCAGGGAGCACCAGTCACTGAATCAGTGAATACTCAAGCTCGCCCTCACGCAGCAGAAATCTCTGGGCCGGAGCTCTTGCCTCAGCGCGCGAAACCAGCGACAGTGCAAAGCTCGGCGCAGCTTCTACTAGCAGAGACAAGTTCCGCAGTCCCCGGCGGAGCACTCGCCGTCAGAAGCCCAGAAGTGACTGCGATTGTTCCAGTCCCTAAGATGAACGCACACCAACAGGGAGAACCGGTTGCTATATCCGCAGAGACAAATCCTCTAACTCCGAGACCAACTGCCTCACAGGTCGTATCTGATGGCACCACAATAGCAACCCAAGCGATTAGACGCGGTACCGAAAGTTTGAGAACCACCGTTGTCGATCCAGTAATTGAAAATGGACGGGTTGCGATTTCCAAGTCTAGCCAGGCCGTTCGAACCGAGGCAATTACGGGCGTTGGGTTAACCATCGATGCGGCTCAGCCGTTTTGGCAGTCAGGCGCAAGAAGAGCCGCAGAAGGAAGTCTTGAATTAACTGCATCCGCTGGACGCAAGGCAACTGAGGTGATCGGTGTTGGCTCTGAGACGGCTCAGAAAATTGGGGCTCATAGCAAAACGTTGTCCGACGGTTGGCAAACAAAAGCTCAGAGGCTTGAAACCTCTGGACACAATGCCGTCCAAAAACTGAGAGAACGGGTCTCGACATTAGGTGAACAGTGGGAACAAAAGGCTGGTAATGTTGGTGAATCCGCTCGGACAAAGTTGGGCGGCACCGAATCTGGTACCAGAGAATTCGTAGCCCGATGGGGAAAGGCTGTAGACGACGGATTGTTTATAGATCGCACAGTCCGCGATATGCGCAATGTCTCTCCTGATGCTCGATGGAGCAAGATGGTGGAGGACAGCGCTAAAGTCGAGGCCCTTGTGAGGCAAGTGGCAAATCACGATATCGGACTGACTTCGACTCGGCTTAACGAAGCCATCACAAATCGCTCCAATAGCGATGCGGCAGCTAGAAAGCTGTTGACGGAAAAAGCGAACAAAGGTCTTGACCTTGCTGATAGCTTGATAGAGTCCGGTTTCACTAGAGACGCGAAAGCGCGCAAATGGTGGGAACAGTTCACCACTGACGGTGCGGCAAGAGACAGAGCAGCTCGCGAGCAAGTTCTGCAATGGATGGAACAGCGACTTGAGAAAGTCTCGACTGCGATCAAATCAGCAACAGCAAGGGATCAACGAGCGCAAGAGGGGGCTCAAGAACTTTCTAGTTCTTTGAGAACGGAAACGGAAGGACGCCAACCCGTTCGTGACGCGATCTCTCAACTGGCAACCGATGCGCAACCGTTGGTTGCCCAGACTAGAACCGCATTCTCGAAAGGAGCAGATGGGGTCAGAAGGACTTGGCAAACAACAAGAGACATGATTAGGAACAGGCAAGACACTGCTCAGCCAGAGCTGACTAATGGTGAATTGCTTGGGTCTCCGGCGGAAGGCTTAGCACTTGCACTCCCCCCAGCTCGAATAAAGCAACTCGTAGAAATTCCACCAAGTGCAAGAATAGATCAAATACTTTCTCCAACTGGCGCAACTATCTCGCGAGCGGCTGATGTTCAAAACCTGGTGCGTGCGGACAAACCCGGCACCATCTCAGGCGCCACGAAGATCTCCGATCCAGCGACGGCGGCCTTCTTGAACGACATGAATACCACACAAGCATTGTCCAGGGAATTATTGCAGACTACTCCCGAAGCTTCTAAACCACTTGATCGAACGCCAGACAATGCGAAAGCACCGTCGCAAGAGCAGGCAGTGCTCGGCTCCAATGGCAGGAGCGCCGGCGACCTGACAAGACCGCAACTGATGGCACTACTCGACGAGAGCAATATCGCTTGGAAAACACCAGGTCGTAAGTATGTTCCGAAAAGCGATCTTGTTGCCCTTGCAGAACAGCATAAGCTGCAAATTCCGGATCCGCCAGCGAAAATCAGCAAAACCGGAAACCAAAAACTCTCGGATGACAAACGCTCAGTCCAAAACCCTTGAGGGGACACGCTCGATGAACTACCTCCGCCCCGGAAAGACGATAACTGGCCGATGATGAGCACGGACAAATCGCCTCTCTACGGTCCAGATGCAAAAGCGGTGTGCGACAAACTGGCTGAGGAAGGAATAATCGCAAAGCTGGTTATTAGTGAGTTGGGCTCTTCTCATACAGAGTATCCCCCTCGAGACCTGCGGCGAAACTAGAATCGCAGACGAAGCAAGCCTCAACTAAGCCTCTGAATTCAGACAGTGGAATCAGGGCTTCTCTTGGAGTTATCATCGGGCGGTAACAGCTACAGGGCCGATCGCGAATGGAAAAGTTCCAGCCATTTTTTGACGCGGGCAGCTATGTCCTGCGTCTGGGTGACATCTCGCACCACGGCAATGCCATTGGCACCCAGTGACAATAAATCAGGTGCGTTCTCCAGGAAGATTCCACCAATAGCAACAAGAGGCGCAGTCAATGCCTGCCTCCATAGGTGAAATCCTGCCAATCCCTGCGGTTGGAAAGACATCTCCTTAGTTGTCGTAGTGAAGATTGGCCCGATTGCCACATAAGAAGGCTGAATTGCAAGCGCTCTTGCCACTTCGGACAGACAATGCGTACTAACACCCAATCGAACGCCACGCTTGTGAAGTAACTCAATGTTGGCTGTGACCAAATCCTCCTGCCCCAAATGCACACCGAAGGCTCCCATCTCAAGAGCCAACTCCCAATGATCATTGACATAGAGTTTCGTATTGGAAGCGCGAGTCAAGTTGATCGCATGACGTATCTCAGTTGCCAATTCCTCTCCGTGCAAATCCTTTATTCGAATCTGCACAGTCGGAGCGCCTGCTTTCACAAGCTTATCAACCATTTCTGCCCGATTGACGATTGGATAGAAACCGATGTTGTCGTGTCTCAAAAACGCTTTTCGCTCCAATTCTTCTGACACTGCTTGCGGTGTCATACACGGCAGATACTCCTCGCTGATCTTGAAGCTTTGATAATTTAATAGCAGGGATCCCGAGCCGGAAGGATAAGCCTGCCTGAGACACTGATTTATAAACCCCTTGGCGTAAACAAGAGAATCGAGTTGAGAATATCCTCGGGCTCTTCCCACGGCGTAGGCGGAAGACAAAGTGCAACCGGTGCCCCGATGTTGAACAGCTGCCGCTATCCGTCGGCTGGTAAGCCACCATTTCTGGTGCCCATCTGTAAAGTAATCCTGACTATAAGTACCACCGGCGTGCCCACCCTTAATCAGAACGGCTCTTGCTCCCTGGCTAAGTAGCTTCCTCCCTATTTCCTCAACCAAGTCGTTCAGTTCAGCGCGATCGTGGTTTCTCGAATCGACAGGGGCGATACCGGCTAAGAGGCAGGCCTCTGGAATATTCGGAGTGACGATCTCAGAGATGCTAAACATAGAGCGCTTGATCTCTTCGATATCGGCTTCAGCAACCAAGTTGGTGCCACTGGTGCTCGACAAGACAGGATCCCAAACTATCGGTCCACCAATAAAGTTTTGGAGATGCTCTACTATGGATTGGGCAATCTGAGCGGAAAAAACCATACCAATCTTAATTGAATGAGCGGGCAGATCACTCTTGAGACTGGAAATCTGTTTTCCTATATGAACAGCAGTAATCGGCTCAATGGCATCTACACTAGCAGTGCTCTGAGAGGTCACTGCGGTGACAACGACACATCCATGAGCATCGAGCGCCTGAAATGTTTTTAGATCGGCCTGAAGACCCGCACCACCGCTAGTGTCAGATCCGGCTATCGACCAGACGATTATCTTACTCATTGCACGTTCTCGGATATGACGTTTAACTCAATCGCACTTCGAAAACCTAAGTCGCAAGTATTTGTGGCATCGCTTTCAGCGGAAGCTTTCTGTGGCGACTGCAAATGCCAGAATGGCAAATCAATTGTCGGTGTACTCGGCACTGCGACTTGTCGTGGCTCAATCAATCCGCTTTCATATCCCAGGCGTCCAGACTGAACGGCCAGTTTAAATGACTCCGCCATGGTAACAGGCTCAAGCGAGTTAGCGACGGCAGTATTTAAAAGGACGGCGTCGAACCCTAGCTCCATCACCTGCACCGCATGTGATGGCTTACCAATGCCGGCGTCAACGATCAAAATAGTATCTGGCAACCGCCTGCGCAATGTCAACAATGCCTGTATGTCGGTCGGTCCCTGTCCGGTTCCTATGGGTGCAGCCCAGGGCATGACAATGCCGCAACCCAGGTCAACCAGCCGTTGAGCGATGACAAGATCTTGAGTAGTGTATGGAAAGACTGTAAAACCATCTTTGATCAATTCCTCGGCGGCAACTAACAATTCGAAAGGATCAGGTTGAAGATTATAGTCATCTCCTACTACTTCCAATTTAATCCAACTGGTTCCGAAGATCTGACGAGAGACTCTGGCTGTAAGCACTGCGTCTCTAGCGTTGCGGCAACCTGCAGTGTTTGGCAAAACGGTCACATCCATTGACCTGATCAGGTCCCAGAACTCATTACCATTGCGATTTTCTGGCGATTGTCTTTTGAGTGACACCGTGACGATTTGCGCTCCGGATCTCTGAATAGCCTCAATCATGATCGCGGGCGAAGGGTACTGCGCGGTACCCAGCAGCAAGCGACTAGCAAGGAGATGTTTTCTTATATCTAGCATTTCGACCGGCATCCAATTTAATCCTTCGAGAGTAAGTTTTTAACCGCCTTCCAGAGCTTAGCGATTTTTCAAACTATCCTCCTTGCATTGGCGTAAGAACATCAATCGCCTCGTCGGCTTGCACCTCTCTGGTTGACCATGACTCTCGAGGAATGATGTCACCCTGACAAATCACGGCAATAAAAGTTTTGCTAAAACCTAAACGATCAAGCAGTTGATCTACGCTGAGTCGGTCTTCTACTTCAGTGCGTTTACCGTTAAGACTGATTTGCATTTACTCTCTTCTCCGCATCGAGATAGTCTAATTTAGCTGATTTGAGGTACGTGGATCGAAAATAACCGGAGGACTGCTGGTAGAGCTTATGTCAGTAACACCTGCAGTAGCGCTTGCTCCGTTTACATAATTGAACACGCGTTGGGCCAATGAGGGCGTCAATAAGAAACCGTGCCTGTAGAGACCATTGATGTGCACTAAACCTGGATTGACAATGATGGCCGGGAAATTGTCGGTGAAGGCCGGTCTACACGCGACACGTGTCTCTATAATGTGCGCTTCTCCAAAGCCCGGATCGATGCTATAAGCGGCCGAAAGGAGTTCCAGTGCAGAGCGAACCGTGATCGGTCGGCAATCATCAGATTCAATACTCGTGGCACCGATCAAAAAGCGGCTATCAGGTCTCGGCGCTATATAAAGTGGATACCTGGGATGTAACAACCGGATTGGTCTGTTCAGCACCACATCTGGTGCATATACTTCAACCAATTCTCCGCGCACACCACGCAATCCCTTTAACTGAGACCGAGCACCTAGACCGCGACAATCAATTACCAGATCATAAAATCCATCATTAACGCTCGTCTTCACACCGTAAGGTTGCACAAACTGCACATCCTGACCATCAATCCATTCAACGCCACGTTGTTCGAGCGCCGTTTGAAGCACACTCATAAGTCGTCGATTATCTATTTGTCCTTCTTGCGCAAGAAAAACACCATGACGGAATCTCTCAGACAACGACGGTTCAAGAGACTTGATTTCGCAAGCGTCGACAGTTTTGATCAACGAACTTATCTCGCCACCAAGTGTCGTTCCAATCGAGGTTCTTTTGAGTTTTTTTACGATATTGTCATGGAAGCTGTTCAACAATGACAGGTCACAAGAGTGAGCTACTACCAGAGTGCCTGCTTGTTGCAAGAAAACACTTTGACCGGTGCAGCCGATCAGTTGTTGCCAGAGATTGATGGAATCCTTGCCGAGCTCGTAAATGAGCGGCTCGGCAATCTCCAATTCAGAACAGGGTGAAAGCATGCCGGCGCCGACAGAACCGCAGTTGGTGCGATCTGTTCTTGCAGCTGAATCAAAGAGACTTATGCGGTATCCGTTTTGCAGGAGCATTAACGCAAGTGTCCTACCCATGAGTCCGGCGCCGACAATCGCGATGCGATCAACCATACTTGTGACTTCTAACCCCTATCTAAATCAACAGGGTTCATCGCGCGAATTTCTTGAGTTAATTGCATAGAGCAAAACTTCGGTCCGCACATCGAACAGAAATGAGCCAATTTAGCGCCTTCAGCAGGAAGAGTTTCATCATGCATTGAACGCGCCGTCTCGGGGTCAAGTGATAGATTGAATTGATCTTGCCATCTAAAGTCGAATCTTGCTTTTGACAGCGCATCATCTCTGCGCCTTGCTCCCGGATGACCCTTGGCCAGATCGGCTGCGTGTGCTGCGATCTTGTAGGCAATCATGCCATCCTTAACGTCCTGTTTGTCGGGCAAACCGAGATGCTCTTTGGGAGTTACATAACAAAGCATAGCGGTTCCGTACCAACCGATCATGGCTGCGCCGATGGCGCTGGTTATATGATCGTATCCGGGCGCAAAGTCGGTTGTCAGCGGACCAAGAGTGTAGAACGGAGCCTCATCACATGCGGACAACTGTCGATCCATGTTCTCCTTAATCAAATGCATAGGCACATGACCGGGTCCTTCAATCATGACTTGAACATCATGCCGCCAGGCAATCTTCGTCAGTTCTCCCAGAGTATCGAGTTCAGCGAATTGAGCCTCGTCATTTGCGTCGGCAATGGAACCAGGTCTCAATCCATCGCCCAGAGATAAGCTGACATCATAGGTTCTGGCAATTTCACAAATCTCTTCGAAGTTTTCGTACAAGAAATTTTCCCGGTGATGAGTCAGGCACCACTTCGCCATGATAGAGCCTCCCCGCGAAACTATCCCTGTAACGCGACCAGCCGTCAAAGGAATGAAACGCAAAAGCACTCCGGCGTGCAAAGTGAAATAGTCGACACCTTGCTCGGCCTGCTCAATGAGCGTCTGCTTGAATATCTCCCAGGTCATATCTTCGGCACGACCTTGAACTTTCTCGAGCACTTCGTAGACAGGAACCGTGCCTATCGGCACAGGAGAATTCCTCAGGATAAACTCCCTCGTCTTATAGATTTCGCCGCCGGTCGATAAGTCCATGACCGTATCTGCACCCCAGCGAGTAGCCCAAACCATTTTCTCAACTTCTTCATCAATTGATGAGGTGACAGCCGATGTCCCGATGTTGGCGTTGACCTTGACTAGGAAGTTTCGACCAATGATCATTGGTTCCAGTTCAGCATGATTGATGTTAGCCGGAATGATCGCTCTTCCGCTTGCCACTTCTTGTCGAACAAATTCCGGAGTAACCAGCTCAGGTAATTGGGCACCAAATGAGGTACCACGCAATCGCTGGTTCCGTTCAACCATCTCTGGACTGAGATCTCGAGCTTCATCTCTTAGCTCGTTTTCGCGAATTGCTATGTATTCCATCTCCTCAGTGATGATGCCTCGTCGAGCGTAGTGCATCTGGGTCACAGAACGCTTGTCGCTTGCTCTGAGTGGAGTTCGGGCGCCGAAAGATTTCTCCGGACTGCCTGGCTCAATCGATGTTTGGAACGCCGAGCATTGCACCGTATCCCCTCGGTCTGCGATCCATCTGGCTCTTATGCGAGGTAATCCTTCCGAGAATTTTGCAACGAATGATTGATCGGAATAAGGTCCACTTGAATCATAGAGTGCAATCTTCTCTTGCTGAGGATCGCTGAGAATAATTTCTTTCATAGGTACGAGAATATCGGAGACTGCTCCGGAGACGTAGGTCTTGCGGCAGTTATTGTTGAAGTTGACCGGCGCGCTGTCTTGGTCATCCTTCAGAGCGGAATCCAATTTATCTGTGAACGTCTGCATAATGTTCCTTTCCACAACAGTGGTTTCTGGTGATACCATCGGTACCACCAAGTGAATATGATGAATGCGAACCTGCCAGGTCGTCCCAGGAAGAGACCCGTTCCACGCACATCAACGGGAAATAAAAAATTTTGATTGCCGTTACATTCGGCGATGATAAATAGACATTGAAGCCTACCTCCGCTGGCATTAACCAGATCAGGTTCTAGGGTTGAGCACTTGCTCTCTCAGCCAGACGGCACCCATGCTTGATTGAATTGAATGTTA
>CAZRMH010000175.1:0-15917 GCA_964600935.1 uncultured Candidatus Obscuribacterales bacterium | reverse complement strand
CTTTGCCCTGACACAAGGCGACCAAACCGATTCCAATTCGGTATTTCAATTGGCTGTAAACAAGAAGGGCATAATCCGAGGCAATTACTACAACCCTCTGACTCAAGAAGAGCAGCCGGTTCAGGGTAAGCTCGATAAGAAAAGTAAGCGCGTCGCCTGGACCGTGGGCAGCAACAAGACTGTTGTTTACGACACCGGCATTGCCAACCTGCTCTCCAAGCAGAGTTCTCTTCTCATTCATCTCGACAAGAGCAATACGCAGCAGTGGAACTTGATTAGACTTCAGCAACCAAAGAGTACTTAGTCATAATGACTGAAACACGCTCATTTTCAGATGGTCGTGTGGAATTGGTCGACGCTGAATCGATTTCAAGCAGCAGTCTTTTCAATGAAGACCTTGCACCCGTGCCGGTAGCAGAGCGTACCTGGTCTGCTTACCATTTTGCTGCGCTTTGGGCCGGAATGGCTTGCAATATTCCGACCTACATGATGGCATCCGGATTCATCACTTCCGGAATGAATTGGTGGCAGGCACTTCTGTGCATCTGGTTAGGGAATACGATTATCTTAGTTCCGATCGTGCTCAACTCACATGCCGGTACTAAGTACGGAATTCCATTTCCTGTTTTGGCTCGGGCGAGTTATGGCGTTGTCGGCTCAAATCTTCCGGCGCTTATGCGGGCAATTATTGCTTGTGGATGGTTCGGTATCAATGCGTGGATCGGCGGGCAGGCGATGTTCACGCTCATTAAGACAATCTTTCCGCAATTCGAGCAGATTTTTGGTGTCACTTTGTACGCTGGTCACTCTATAGCGGTCTGGACTTCCTTTGCACTGTTTTGGAGCTTGAACCTATTGGTGATTTATCACGGAATGGATGTGGTGCGTAAGCTTGAGAGCTGGGCCGCACCATTTATATTTTCAATGACTATACTTTTAGTGATCTGGACAGTGCAGCGGGCAAACGGCTTCGGCAGCCTGATTGCAGAACCAGGGAAGTATCAAACTTTCGACAGTTTTCTGCCTGTGTTTGTACCTTCGGTTACCGCGATGATTGGCTCCTGGTCAACACTTTCTTTAAACATGCCGGACTTTACTCGCTTTAGTCGCGGTCAGAAAGAACAGGTGCTCGGTCAGGTAGCGGCGCTGCCAACCAGCATGACAGCTTTCTCGGCGATGGGAGTGATGATTACCTCTGCCGGTATTTTGCTTTATCCTCACATGAAAAAGGAAGAACTGTGGGATCCTGTAAAACTGATCGGACAATTTTCTGAACCATGGGTGGTGGCGCTCGCCATGTTCACTGTGATACTGGCCACGCTGTCAGTCAATATCGCGGCTAATGTGGTATCACCAGCAAACGATTTTGCCAATGCTTTTCCCAGATGGATTTCGTTTAAGCGCGGGGCTCTGCTGACCGGTGTATTGGCACTCCTGATGCAACCTTGGCAGCTACTGGCTGATCCAACGGCGTACATATTTAAATGGTTGCTGGGATACTCGGGCGGACTAGGATCGATCGCCGGAGTCTTGATCGTAGACTATTGGATAATCCGGAAGAGACATCTTGAGCTTGCCGACCTATACTTGACCGACGGTGCTTACTCTTACACAGGTGGCTGGAATCTCAGGGCGCTCTTCGCCACTCTAATAGCCTGTTTATTCGCTTGGATCGGCGCAATCATTCCAGCAGTTCACATACTCTATGATTACAGTTGGTTTGTCGGCTTCGGCGTCGCATCTGTTTTGTACTATCTTTTGATGGTCTCGACGAAAGGCTCAATCAAAACTTTTCATTAACACCTGAGGACCGGGGCATTCCACCACTTTTCCTGCCAGAAGTGCAGCGGCACTCAGAGCTGAACCGACATCTATGTCGCTGTTGCTCAAGCCCGCTAACATAGCACCGCAGAAGGTATCACCTGCTCCGGTCGGATCTCGTTCATCAGCAACAATAGCGGGGACATAATTGTTCCCTTCACGCGAGTAGCATGTGGCACCAGAGGCGCCGTTCGTCACGAAAAGCAGTCTACCGGGTTTGGTCACTCGAAGCTTTTGATCGCCGTAAAGCATATGCGATTCGTTTTCGTTCATAAAAAACAGATCCACGGTATCGATAAGCCTGCAGACCGTCGCGCTGCTCAACTTGATCGCTTGAGCATATGTGCCGGCTGAAATCCTCGCTTTGGGCTGATCGTCTGCGAGAGTTAAGGCAAATTGCAATTGTTTTTCTGCAGAACTCAATGCTGCAATATGGACTATGTCGAATTCCAGATGTCCGAAGGCGGGCAATTCATGCGGTTTTAGTAATGCTTCGGATTCCCAAGCCGCGCCTAGAAGTGTGGCTCGACCTTGACCATGATGTTCGATTTCCAGTCGTGGCATCTCTTCAGCCGAAACTTCCGGACCAATCCAAGTAATCATGCGTGCGAACGGTTTGAAAATATCCGGCATCGGAGCAGGACGCGGTCCGAACAAAAACGTCTTAGCACCCCGGTTGGCAGCCGCGAGCGCTGTATACAAGCCAGCGCCGCCGATTGTTTCATACGTTTGGCGACTGCCATTGTGATTAATGTGTAGAGTGTCGAAGGATGCGCAACCAACGACAAGAACCGTTCCCATAATCACCTATTGTCTGCCTTAATGCATCTTCGCAAAAAAACGTGAAAATGTGAACTGTTTTTGTTTTACAGACACTCAAGTGATATCTTGGTCAGTCAAAGGTTTTCGCTTAAAAATTATGTTTAATGTATGTCCGAAATGCGGTGAATACACCGACAAGAAAAATGTACTGCAATCGCCAGCCCGTGCGGTTTGCCCATCATGTTCGCAGGCATTCGACTTTGTCTCGCTGCCACTATTTGTAGTGACAGGCGCAAGCGGTGCTGGGAAAACGACCGTTGCCTTGAGTCTCATGAAATCCGCACAGAGCTACATAGTGCTCGACCAGGACATACTTTGGTGTGACGCATTTAACACGCCTGATGATGATTTTATGCAGTTTAGAAACACATGGCTTCGTGTTGTCAAAAATATTCATCAAGCCGGTCGCTCTGTTGTTTTATTCGGCACGAGTATTCCGAAACAATTCGAAAATTGTTCTGAGCGCCGCTATCTAAGCGATATTCACTATCTGGCGTTGGTGTGCAATCATGATGAACTAGCGCAAAGATTGATGGAACGTCCGAACTGGCGGCAGTCTGGAACTCCTGAGAACCTGGAAAGAATGCTAGATTTTAACCGCTGGTTGCTGGAAAATGCTTCGAAAACGGAGCCAAACATTACGCTGCTGGACACAACCGGTGTACCTTTAGAGCAAACCGTTAAGGCAACGCATGATTGGGTTGCGTCAAAGTTGACCTGAGCGCGAATACAGCTTATAACTGTTTGCCATGGGCGTTCTTCTAAGTTGCCAATCTCTAAGCAAGTCCTACACCGGACGTGTCCTTTTCGATGACCTCACTTTCGGTATCGACGAAGGGGACAAAATAGGCTTGATCGGACCTAACGGGTCCGGTAAGTCCACGCTTGTTAAAATTCTTGCTGGATTAGTCGAACCTGACGATGGCGAAGTAGTTCTCCGCAGAGATCTTCGAGTTTCATATGTCCCCCAGGAAGATCGCCACGATGAGAATGCCACCGTCGGCGAAATCATAACGATGGCTGGCAATGAAGTGGGATTCGTAGACTACATCCTCGAAGCCTCTATCGATTCGACAATGAAATTGTTCGGATTCCCTGACAAGGATGCTAAAGCCGGATCACTTTCCGGGGGCTGGAAAAAGCGTCTGTCATTAGCCAAGGGTCTCGTTCAGCAGCCAGATGTCCTGGTTCTGGACGAACCTACCAATCACCTGGATTTGGAATCCGTCATCGCGTTGGAAAAATTGCTGACGGATTTCGACAAAACATTGATTGTCGTCACTCACGATCGCGCTTTTCTTGAATCAGTCACGAACCGCGTTGTCGAACTGAATCGAATGTATCCAAAAGGTTTTCTGAGCGTTGTCGGAAGTTACAGTACCTTTTTGATCAATAAACAAGAAAAAATTAGTGAACAGCAGAACCTTGAAACTTCGCTTGCCAGCAAGGTCCGCCGCGAGGTCGCCTGGCTGCAGCGTGGAGCCAGAGCGCGACAGACCAAGTCTGTTCACCGAATCGAACAAGCTGGAAAGCTGATGGAAGAGCTTGGTGAAGTGAAACAGCGCAATACTTCATCAAAGATCGAAGTCGGGTTTCAGTCGTCGGGAAGAAAAACACGTGAGTTGGTCACTTCAAAGTCCGTCAGTAAAGCTTACGGTGACAAAAAATTATTCACCAATTTAGAATTACTGATCACCAATCGAACCAGGCTTGGGCTGGTCGGCCGCAACGGCAGTGGAAAAACAACTTTACTTAAATCAATCATCGGACAAGTTACTCCAGATAAGGGTGAAATAAAACGAGCACCCGATTTAAAAATCGTTTGGTTCGATCAGAATCGTCAACAACTGGATACCGAGCAAACTCTCCATAGAGCACTGAGTGCAGACAGTGACTCGGTGGTTTATCAAGGACGATCGATTCACATCACCACCTGGGCGAAGAAGTTCCTATTCTCGCCGGAGCAGCTAAGACTGCCAATCAACAGGCTTTCTGGTGGAGAGCAATCGCGAATTTTGATCGCTAATTTGATGCTTCAAACAGCTGACATAATTATTCTCGATGAGCCAACAAACGATCTGGACATACCTTCGCTGGAAGTTCTCGAAGAGAGTCTTCTTGAATTTCCTGGTGCAGTCATTCTCGTAACACACGATCGATTGATGTTGGATGAAGTGTCAGATCAAATTCTTGCGCTCAGTGGCTCCGGCGAATGTGAATACTTCAGCGGTTACGAACAGTTCGATCAAGTAATAGATACGTTTTTCTCTGATACCAAAAAGGCTTCCGCGAAAAAAGAGAAAGGCGATACTCGTTCTAAACAGACGAAGTCTGCCGGAATGACTAATCCTGAGACGCGCGAATTAGAAGCCTTACCCAAGAAGATCGAACAAGCGGAGCAGGGTATCGAAAAACTCCACGAAGAAATGGCGAAACCAGAAAACACGACTAACTTTCCACTTCTTGCCGAACTGCATCAGAAGCAGAAAGAATTGGAGACTGAGTTAGAAGGTTTGTTCGAAAGATGGGAAATTTTGGAAGCGAAAGCGCGCGCGACCAGCGACGTTACGTAAGGTTCAACTTCTCTTAAATAACTGGTTTTTATGCGCTAGCGCGCGAATCGGATCACGCGTTTCCCGTTGTCGACGATAAACTTCATGTGTCCAAAAAATTCCTGACCGAGAACGTTGTGACCACAGCTTGGGCTGACTAGAACGTTTAAAGCTTGTTTGCGAATCGGTCCAAGTTCGATAGTATCCGCCGTGCAATAGTAGCCGGGCACTGAGGAGCCACCAGCTCCGCGTATTTCTGTTCTGCCAACAACTTTCAGTCCGAGTTCGCCCATCGACCACTGTGTAAAAACGCAATGAGGCGCGCCGGTATCAAAATTCATTTCAGTTGGAACGCCGTTGACTTTTGCCTCGACCATCAGGTTTCCACTGACCATGTGAAATGGAATTTCGATGGCGTCGTAGCTCATCGATTTCTGGACGTCTTTGCTGTTTATGAAAACGAGATAGCTCGCGTTATTATCGATCTGGTATTGGATGCCTTCGAGAAAAGGCTGCCCGAGCAGCATAACTTGTCGACCTTCAATGACCTGAACCTGCATGTGACGCTGAATGCGTCCGATTGAAACGTCGATCATCATGTCCCAACCGCGCAGCGCGCCAGCCGCGCCTGCACCGATTATCTTGGAAGGACCATCAGGCGGTTTGATCCCAAGAGCAATTAGATTATCACGACCAACCACGACTTTAAATGCGCCTGTATCGAACAGAATATCTGTGCCTCGACCATTGATGGCACCTTTAACGTAGAGATGACCGCCTGTTTGTCGAGTGTAAGGAATGCGCTCCTCGGCTGGCATCGACAACGTCGATGCGGTCGGATCGAGTGGCGGAGAAATCGTCAATATTTTTGAAAGCGGTGGCTTTTGTACTGCTGACTTGGGTGCTGCCGGTTGCTTCACAAGCTTGATGACACATTGAGTTGCCAGTTCTGCCGCCGGCGTTCCCTGAAACTTTTGAGCGATGTCCTGATACGCCTTATATGCAAGGTCGCGATAACCGAGTGCACCATAACAGTGGGCGATGTGAATGTAAGTTTCAGGCGATTTGTCACCTTTAGCTCGTGCTGCCAAAAATGACTGCAAAGCGAGTCTGTAGTTAGCACGCTTATATTGACTGAGGGCAATGACCAGATCGCTAACTTCCGGGGAGCCTGCTGTGGCTGGCAAATTCCCAGTTGCCACGCATGCCACTGCCAGTAGTGCCAGTATTTTTCGACTGCTCACCCGGGCTTTAAACATTTGATCACTTCCGATGAAATCTTCATTCGATTATAGACGCTGATCGAACAGAACGCCAACCATTCAGCTTAACGGTTGCTGGCGTTTTCGCCTGCCGGTCGGTAAAATGTGCAGATTAACTACCTGTGCAGGGACCCCGACATGGATTCACTAGACCAACAGATCGAACAATTTCTAGCCGCGCCGTCTTTCGGAGTAGCCGGAGCTAGTGACGACAAACATAAGTACGGACACAAAGTATACGTTTGCTATCAACAGAATGATCGCAAGGCTTACCCGATCAACCCGAACGTCGACAAAATCATGGGTAGTCCAGCTTACAAAGATATTGCGGCAATCCCTGAGAAGGTTGAATCTATTTCGATCATTACTCCTCCAAATGTGACTGAGCGCATTGTCGATGATGCCATCGCTGCTGGTGTCAAGAATATTTGGATGCAACCTGGTGCTGAGAGTGCAAAGGGAATCGCCAAAGCGAAAGAAGCAGGTCTGAACGTGATCTCCGGTGGACCGTGTCTTCTAGTAGTTCTCGGTTACCGAGAAAGCTAAGCTTCTCGCCTTTTGACCTGAACTGCGGTGTGTTCTATCTGGAGTTTCTGAATTGGACAAAACAGAGGACCTTACTGCCAAAGTTGTGGACGCCATGATGAAAGAAGATCGGGCATCCAGACATCTCGGGATCTGTGTTGAGAAGGTCGAACCTGGTTCGGCTGTCGTGACAATGACTGTTCGCCCTGAAATGCTTAACGGCTTTGGTATATGCCATGGCGGCATGACTTTTACACTTGCTGATACTGCGTTTGCTTGTGCTTGCAATTCTCGAAACAGGAAAACAGTGGCGTTAACCTGTACGATCAATTTCGTTGCAGCGGCCAGAGAGGGCGATATCCTCACTGCCACGGCCAAAGAGTTGTCACTGGCTGGTCGTACCGGACTCTACGATATCGCCGTTACGAACCAAAACGGCTCATTGGTCGCGCAGTTTCGCGGAACGTCATATGGAACAAGCTCGGCAATTTTAGAAAAGTAATCGGATTGAAGTAATCTTCTCATCAGTCCTCACTGCGAAGGATCAGCTGAGAACGAGGTGACTGCGCCATCGCTCGACTCGTAGAAAATTGAGATTGGATTGCAGCAGACTTCGCAGTCCTCTACATAAGATTGCGTTTCCACACTGAGGTCGAGCAGAACTGAGATCTGTTCCCAGCAATAGGGACAAGTAAAGAAGTGCTCTTCCAGCATTTTCGGGCGCTCTAGCGTTTCGCCATGCGCGAGAATTCTCTGGTGAATTTGTGCGTTTTTATATACTCTTCGTAGGTATCGAGGTAGTCGATGACACCATTCTCGGTGAACGACAATACGCGAGTCGCGACATCGGAAATCAAATCCCGATCATGTGATACCACAAATACGGTTCCGGGGAATTGCGACAGTCCGTCGCCAAGTGCCGATACGGCTTCGAGGTCCAGGTGGTTTGTTGGTTCGTCGAAGATCAGAATCGGGTTTTTCAACATCATCATACGAGCCATGAGCAAGCGGGCTGTCTCACCGCCTGAGAGTGCTTCAGTTGCCTTCAGGCTCTCGTCTCCGGAGAAAAGCATCCGACCGAGCACCTGGCGAACAAGTTGGTCGCCCTCTTCGACCATGTACTGCGTGAGCCAGTTAAGTGCTGTTGTACCCGCTTTGATCTCGCGATGAAAGTCTTGCGGATAGTAGCTCCACTGGGCATTGTCACCCCATTTTACCGAACCTTTGTCCGGCTGGATCTCACCGATCAAGCAGCGCAGAAATGTTGTTTTTCCGGCACCGTTTGGTCCGATGATCGCGATTCTCTCTCCGCGTTCAATGTCGAAGCTGAGACCTTCGAAAAGGGTGACGCCGTCGAAGCCTTTGGTCAAGTCTTCGACCTTTAAGATCTCGCGTCCAAGCGGTTTCTCTTGTTCGAAGCGAATGTACGGTCTTGCGATATTCGAACGCTTCAACTCTTGAGGTGCCAGCCGAGTCATCTCTTTTCTGCGCGATTGTACTTGACTGGAACGTTGTCCAGCTGCGAACCTAGCAACGAATTCTTGCAGCTGAGCGATTTTTTTCGCTTTGTCGCGGTTAGCACTTTCGACTGTTTGTCGAGCTTGCATCTTTTGCGAAACCATATCGTCGTAGTTGCCGGTGTACGTGATGATTGTGTCGTAGTCAATGTCTGCGATGTGTGTGCATACGGAGTTCAAAAAGTGGCGATCGTGCGAAATTACGATCAGAGTTCCTTCGTATCCAGTCAAGAAATCTTCCAGCCAGTGAATAGACTCTAAGTCGAGGTGGTTCGTAGGTTCGTCGAGCATCAGAGCAAGAGGGTCTCCGAAGAGAGCTTGCGCTAAGAGAACTCGAAACTTATAGTCGGTGGCCAGAGTGTCCATCAGATTTTCATGCTGATCGTCGGGAATCCCGATACCACGAAGGATTTCGCCAGCTTCGAATTCTGCAGTATAGCCATTGTTGTCAGCGATAATTGATTCGAGATCGCCCAATCTGAGCATCTGTTCTTCGGTTAATTCAGCGATTTCGCAGAGTTCATCACGTTCTTTAAAAGCGCTCCACAGTACTTCGTTGCCCATGATAACGGTGTCGATGATGCGCTCTTTGTCGTAAGCGTACTGGTCCTGTTTTAAAATGCCGACGCGGGAAGGACGCGAAATCGTGCCACGATTTGACGGCTCCAGTTCTCCGGTAAGGATTTTCATGAACGTGGATTTGCCGGCACCATTTGGTCCGGTCAGCCCGTATCGGTTACCGGGACTAAATTTGACCGATACATTGTCAAACAATGTTCTCGACCCATATTCTTTCGAAACTTCGTTGACGACGATCATTGGCAGATTCCCAGCGGAGATTGAAACAAAAATGACGCGGCTAGCGCGTCTACAATGGGATTATATCGTTAAACAACATGATCCTGGCATCACAGGCGCCACATCTTAACGAACGGTTAGACAGCCCGAGACTGAGTCTGGCGCTTCTAATAACGCTGTGTGATCCCAAGCAGCGACAACAGCGCCTGCGACGCGCCGGACCGTCCCCACTGATCTGTATCTCTGCTTGCCCGAATCGCCACCCATGCTGTCGCTGGACTGCCATAGCGACCGAGTTTGGCGAGCGTTTCATAAGTGTAACGCCTGTCGAAAGAACGGTCAGTGGATTGCTCTGCATAATTGATCAGCACTGGAGTCGCGAAACCGCAAAAGTCTGGATGGGTAGGCACCGTGTAGAAGGGTGTGTATGAGACTACACCACCGAAATTATTGATTTTTTCAATCAGTTTTTGTTTGTCGATAGATGAGTTGATTTCGCCGACGAAGTTGGGAATATCTCTGGTCGACAGGCGCGATGAGTCCTTCATAGCGGCACCTTCGATCATTGCCAGTCCGACTCTTGAAGCCATTGAAACCGATGCATCACGGTCTTTGGACAACTTACTGAGGGCACCGATCGAAGGTCTGGCTTTGGGACCGAGTGCCGCGATATTACTGGTGGCTGCAAAGCGAATGTAGCCATCTTTATCGGTGAGAGCAATTTTTTGAAGTACATTCTGGGTCAAAGCCGACGACACTGCCGACTCCATATTGGCTGTTGCGCCCAGTGCGGAGATCGAGGTTACTCGCAGGTCGGATGGCGCGTTCACATCTTGGGCTATCTTCACAAAGAGGTCTCTGGCTATCTCTGTTCTATCGGCTATCGTGACTAGAATCAACAGTGCGTTCCGTTTGATGCTGATTTCAGAATCAGAGTTGATTATTTTCACCAGGTCGGGTACGTCCGAGAGTTCGATTGATGCTGTGCTACCGCGGGTGGAGGCAACCAGAATGAATTGCAGCGCTCGATCTTGTTCATTGCCGCCTTTTTTGACGTATTTCATCAGCTCTGTTATTGCCGGTTTACCCATCTCGGCAACTAGATTAGCGCATGGCGCGTCTTTCGCGCTTTTGCCAAGTTCCATAAAACGATCCACTGCAGGTTTAACCGCAGGTGTGCCCAGCTCCTTAAGCGCGCCGAAACAGACTTGCTGAACTCGGCGCGAGTTGTCGCTGATGTGGAGAAGAAGAGTGGGTATTACTTTTTCGCCCATCTCCACAAGGGCTACTTGCGTATTTCGTACCAGGGTTTGCGTTGCTTCTTCGCGAAGTCGTTGCTGTTCATACGGGATCCG
Source organism: uncultured Candidatus Obscuribacterales bacterium (assembly GCA_964600935.1). Classification (GTDB taxonomy): domain Bacteria; phylum Cyanobacteriota; class Vampirovibrionia; order Obscuribacterales; family Obscuribacteraceae; genus JADYXR01. The sequence continues at coordinate 5,265 of CAZRMH010000175.1, read as the reverse complement.
TTCTCGGTTTCGCGAGCCTGTCGCGATGTGCATTCTCAAGTCCGATTGCTCTTCTGCAGCTTTTAACCGACGAAGCAGAGATTCAGGATCGTTCGGGTCGGCGGTGGGTAGTGTCCAGGTGAGTAAATTATCACCGCTATCCGTTTTGTCGATTGCAGGCGGAATCGGTTGGAGCGATACTCGGCTGAGAGTGTCCGAAGGAGGCGGATTTGAAACCCCATGAGTCCCGCCTAGAACAAGAACCGAACTAAGCAGAAGACCAGTCGCGAAGCACGCGATGGCACCGCCGGCGATGACCATGTGGATTGGTTTAACCTTGATGCTCTTACGTGGTTTTGCAAATTCCAGTTTCTGCCCGCTCTGGTGGCGTTCCAGATCTCGCCTTAGCTGGTCCATGCTCTGATAGCGGTGGGCGGGATCCTTTTCCAGGCACTTTAAAACGATTCCCTGCAGCGCTGATGGTACTGCCGATGGTTGCGCAAATTTCGGAAGATCTCCGCTTACATGCTGCATCAGCGTTTGAAAAGGATTCTCCATCTGATATGGTGGCCGTCCTTCCAGCACTTCGAACATTACACATCCGAGTGAATAGATGTCCGAGCGCGCATCCAGCTTTTCACCACGACACATCTCCGGACTCATGTAGTGTGGGCTTCCGACCATCTGTTGATCTTTGGTAAATCCCATCGTCGTAATGTTGGCACTCAAGATTTTTGAAATTCCAAAGTCTACGATTTTTGGATCGAGCTTGCCTGACTCGTTTTCGTCGATGATTATGTTGCTGGGTTTGAGATCTCGATGGATAATGCCCTTAGTGTGAGCATGTGCCAGCGCATCGCTGAGACGAACAAACAGATCTACTGCAATTTGCGGTGCGACTTTGCCGCGTCGATTAAGGATTTCCGCTAAGTTATGTCCTTTGTGGAAGTCCATTAGTAGAAACGGCTGACCGGAGGCTGTCAGTTTGTGACCATAAACCGAAACAAGATGTGGATGGGTTAGCGAAATTGCGCTCTGCGCTTCTTGCTCGAAGCGCTTCATGGCGATATTGTCTTTGAGAAGCTCAGGCTTGACCAGTTTAACCGCGAATGTCTTCTCCAGAACTCGGTCTTTGACTTTGTATACGGAGCCCATTCCGCCTTCACCGATCATTTCGAGCACTTCATAGCGGTCGTCGATGTACAAGCCCGTGTTATGAGAGGGGGACGGCAGCGACGCCGACATCGACTTCAAGGCTTCAGCATGTGACTGCGTTAGAGGCGTTGGCTCGATTGAGGAGGCGTCGACTTTCAATTTGAGCTTCTCTTGTTCTTCTTTCTGCATGGTCCTGACCCTTTTGTTAAAGGTTTGATACCACGAAGCGGCGACTTCCTGACATGCTTCAACTGGCACCGACGCTACTATTACGGTCTCGGCAAAGGTTTTAGGAGATTCTGAGAAATTTTGCGATTGGAGGCGCGAGCAGAGATTACTGACCCAAAACTTCCGTATGGTCTGGAGGGAACGTTCTCGAACGTACGAATTATCGTCTTCGGCAAGCATTAACAAAATGCCGGCACGCATTTCAGAATTCTCGGCTATGGCGAAGCGCGCATCAATCGAATAGTGTAAGGCTAATTCTGTTCGTAGTTCTCTGGAAATGGCGGGATGATTTGCTGTTACAGTGACAACTTCGACGTCCAAATCACCAGCCAGAACGGAGAGCACCGCAGGCGGTGTGCAACGGTTCTCCACTATGTAACTACGAACTCGAGAAACTCTGACAGTCGGAACAAAATTGCCTACACTGACATCTTGGATTTCAATTCCGAGCATTGGACACTGTTCTTCGAAGGGAGTATGGAGGCGCCCATCTGCTAAACTTTGGTTGCCCTATGGAGTATAAATGGCATGATTCGACGCAGAAATGTTCTCGCCGCTCTCGGCAGTAGTTTGGCTGTCCTCTTGGTCGCTGGTTCTCTTTCCATCTCACAGCCGGAAGCGCTTGCGGCTGTTGGTGTCAACGGAATCAACGTTGCCAATATGGATCCGGCAGTTAAACCAGTCGTCGATTTCTTCCAATACGCCAACGGCACCTGGCTCAAGAAGACGCCTATCCCTAATGAGTATGATAAATGGGGCGTTCTCAACATTATTAACGACAAGAATTTGACGCTTCTTAAGGGCATTCTTGAAAAAGCTTCCACCGACAAAGACGCAGCCGTGGGCAGTAATACAAAGAAAGTCGGTGATTTCTTCTACACCGGAATGAACACTGAACAGATCGAAAAGGACGATCTTTCGCCTCTTTCAGGGGAGTTAAAGCGAATCGACGATATCAAGACCCTTGATGACTTGCGGGCTGAAACTGCTCGGCTTCATGGTTTTGGCGTCAATGCTTTCTTCAACATCGGTTCAGGGCAGGATTTTAAAGACAGTACTAAGGTTATCGGTCAACTGGGGCAGGGTGGCTTAGGGCTTCCCGATCGAGACTATTACAGCAACACTGACGACCATTCTAAGAAACTGCGCGATCAATATGTCGCTCACGTTGGCAAAATGTTGGTATTGCTCGGTGAACAGGAGCCTGATGCTGCGGCAAAGTCAAAACGCATTATGGAAATCGAAACAGCATTGGCTGATGGTTCCATGAAAAATACCGACATGCGCGATCCGGACAAGGTTTATCACAAGATGAATCTCGCTCAACTGGAAGAGTTGACGCCGAAGTTTTCATGGAAGCAATATTTTAAGGACATCGATTCTCCCGATATGGGTGAAGTCAACGTCGGTCAGCCGGAATTCTTCAAGACCATGAATGCTCAGCTGGAAAAAGTTTCAATTGAGGATTGGAAGACCTATTTGAAATGGCAGTTGATTAATCTCGCCGCACCATATCTGTCCTCGAGGTTTGTCGACCAGGATTTTGAGTTCTATGGGAAAACATTGACCGGCAAGAAGCAAAATCTTCCGCGTTGGAAACGCGTCGTCAGCGCCACTGATAAAGCAATGGGCGAAGCTGTTGGACAAGAATATGTCGAGGTTACTTTCACTCCTGATGCGAAGAAACGTGCACTCGATCTGGTCAAGAAAATCAAAGAAGTTTTGCGCGACGATTTGGCACAACTTGATTGGATGAGCGAGAAGACTCGTAAGAATGCAGTCGAAAAACTGGATCAGCTAGGCTTGAAAATCGGCTACCCTGATAAATGGAGAGACTACAGCAAGCTCGAAATCAGCCGCGATTCGTATTTGAAAAACGTTATGGCTGCCAGTAACTTCGAATTCAAGCGGCAGCTCGATAAGATCGGCAAACCAGTAGACAGAAACGAATGGTTGATGACACCACAGACAGTGAACGCCTATTATTGGGCCGAGCAAAACGAAATCGTATTTCCGGCTGGCATTCTTCAGCCTCCAATCTTTGATCCGGCAGCCGACGATGCCACCAATCTCGGTGCGATGGGGATGGTCATCGGACACGAATTGACCCATGGTTTCGATGATCAGGGCAGTAAGTTCGACGGTAAAGGAAACCTGAAAGATTGGTGGACCGAGGATGATCAGAAACGATTCAAAGAACGCGTTGCGCTGATCGAGAAACAATACGAAAGCTACAAAGTAATCGATGATGTGCGCTTCAAAGGCAAGCTGGTCGCTGGCGAGGCAGCTGCTGATCTTGGTGGATTGACGATCGCTTATAAAACACTGCAGAAAATTCTTGGCGACACTCCGCGCAAGAAAGATGTGAATGGTTTCACTCCTGAACAGCGATTTTTCATCTCATTCGCTCAAGCCTGGGCAACCAACGTCAGACCGGAAAAGGAGAGGCTGATGGCAGCCACAGACCCGCATCCGACGCCGCGTTACCGAGTGCTCGGAACCCTGGCCAATATGGAAGCTTTTGAGAAGACTTTTGGTGGCAGTGGCGAAAATCCGATGATGCTTCCTGTTAAGGACCGCTGCCAGCTCTGGTAAACCTTAGGTTATTGGTTTCAGCACGATGGCGGCTCGAGTTTGTCGAGCCGCTTTTCTATTCTGTCCGTTTTCCAATGATGATGGGCTCAAAGAAAAATTTGGCGGAGCCTACTTAAATTGTCTCGCCATCTGTGTTTTGTAATTCGCCTGATTTATACAGCCATTTACCATTTACTTTTTCAAAAACACTTTTTTCAGTAAACGATACGTCCTGGTCATGTTGATTCAAGTTCGCGGTGAACGTTACGGTAGCCTCGTTATCGCCATCGATGAATTCGACGATATCGAGGAAATTAAAACGAGTTCCGCCCGAGAAGGTAAGAATCTCGCGCCGCCAGGCATTCAAATTCTCTTCACGGGCCGGATTTTCCGGGTGAGTAGTGTCGATGATGTAATCGCACAGCTTGAGCGCGAAGGCGGAGTATCGAGAGCGCATCAACTTCAATGCGTTTTCTGGTAGTTTCCCATCATGATATTCCTTGCAGCACTTGTGATAAAGCGCTTTGCTGCTGCACGGGCACGGGTTGTACTTGCTCACTGAGCTTCACCTTGATTACTTCGAACAGAAGTGCTGCAAAGATTGTATTATGTGCTGGTCGTTCCGTAAATTGTGGTGAGGGAAGTATGAGTCATTTAAGCAAAACCCTGGTAGCAACTCTCGGTTTGGTTGTTGGCATCACGATTGCAGCTCCGCTCTGCGCTTCGGCACAATCATCGAGCAGTGAAACCACGGTTGAAACTCGCGGAGTCGGTTTCAAAGGCGCCAATGTTTTCAATCCAAAATACAAAGAACGTATCGGCACCTATCAAGAGCAGTTGCAGATGGGTTTGACTAAAGGTTGGCTGACGCAGGCTGAAGTCGACGCTTTTCAAACGCGTTTGGACGGCATGAAAAAGCAAGAAGCCGACTACGCCGCAAAGGGTTGGGTAAAAGCCGACGTTGACGTTATCGACAAGGTTTTCACTCAATTTAACATGGACCTTCACAAGGCTTCGAATAAACCGGCAGGTGGAGCAGCGAAAACGACGGCAAAACCGGTTGATACCGTGGCTGGTGGCGACTCAAAAACCACTAGCAAGAAGACCACAATAAGCAAATCCAAAACTCCTGTCAAAAAAACAACCACAACAACGGCAAAAACTACAACTAAGTAGCGTTTTGGGTTTTCCAAAAGGGCACAGGATCATTCAATCGGAGATATCGGCGCAACCGGTATCTCGAGATTGACGCCCTCGGCGACCACTAATTGTTTGGCCAATCGAAATAGTCCATATTTGAAGTGATAAGTGGCATAGCGATGATGACCG
>CAZRMH010000174.1:0-16067 GCA_964600935.1 uncultured Candidatus Obscuribacterales bacterium | reverse complement strand
ACCACCAAAATGCGGCAAGTCATGGGGATTGATTCACGTTGGCAAATGCGCTATCGCCCACGGGCTAAAGGTATTGCATGTGACTCTTGAGATGAGTGAAACGGTAGTATGCAGGCGATATTTGCAATCCTTAGCGGTCGCCTCCAACTCGGAATCCCCTGGTGAAGCTTGGAGATTAAGAGTTGATCCAACTACAAATAGTGTGCTGCGATACAACAGTGGAATACCAGAATCGTTGCAAGACCCTAATGTGCAGGATAAGTTGATGGGTCTGCTGCAAAACACAGTCCGCTATCAGAACTTGATCATCAAAGAGTTTCCCACCGGCAATCTGACAATGCACGGTTTGATTGCATACCTAGATGCACTGGAGACTCAACATAAGTTCGTACCCGATCTTCTCATTATCGATTACGCAGATCTGATGAAGCTGAATGCAAAGGCCTCGGATTCGTACCGTCTCGAACTTGGAAAGGTCTATAAAGAGCTTCGGGGCCTTGCTGTTGAACGCAATCTGATGGTCGCAACCGCTTCACAGATAAATAGATCTGGTGCAGGAAGCGATGTTATTGATGTCACCCACATCTCCGAAGACTTCTCCAAAGTGATGACAGCTGACACTGTCCTTATGCTCTCTTCTAGCAAACACGAGAGACAACTCGGTGGTGCTCGTTTATACGTTGCCGCTGGTAGAAACTCCGAAGACAAGTTTTCCATCCTGCTTGCTCAGGGCTTAGATACAGGACAGTGGGCGCTTACTTCTGGTCGAATGGGTCCTGAGCTAGAAAAAAATTGGAAACTCGAGTTAGCTAAGTTGAAAGAGTGAATGAAGAGCAACTCCTCTGACACCGAATAAGGTGCCTTAAGCGACGCCAGCAAAGGATTACTCACCTTGCTGGCGAAACGCTTTTTGTAGAGGCTGCCAGCTACCGCTAATGAGGTTCTGAAAGCGGCGTCCAAGACATCAACCAGCACTTCCATATTGTAGTTGTTTTTGATCGCCGCTGGAAGCCAACGCTGGAACTTGCAGACGCTCTGTCCCTGCCGATTTTCGACGCTTTCAAAAGTTTAGCTTTAAGATGGAATGGGGCAGAATGAACTGAATCTAGTGGCTATTATGTCAAGAAAACGCATTACCTTTAACATCGATGAAGACCTTTGGGACTGTTACAAGAAGTGGCCCCACTTCACCAAGGCATCTGAACTTAACGAAGCCATCAGGAGAGGCATCGGACTCTCTGACATTGGTGGTGAAGACGTAGTGCACCTGTGGATGATCGTTGCTGACATGCAAAAAAGTCTGCACCAGGTAATGGATCATCTAGAAGCGCTAGAAAATTCCCATCGAATCATTTTGAGAGTGATAGCTCCTCTCATGGAGACGCCGATCAATGAAGAGCATTCGCCAGATGATATGATCGGCAGATGACTAAACAAAATGATGCTTCTCCCGAACGCTGGTCTTCCCTGCAAGAGCCATACTGCTGTTACGACGATTTGGAAATCGCTGAAGAATCAGGCATTCTTCAGATGACTAGATTAGTGGACGGTGGCCCATTTGCGGTCATCAAGGCTTCCTCGCAGAACCTTCAACCAGAGACGGTCTTGGAACGCTGTCATGACATGATGGATGATCTTCGCAAGCACAATCTCAGAATCCTTTTCTTGAGGGGTTACTTTCGCAGCCCCGAAACGCCAGAGCCAATCGAAGACTATGCATGTTTCGTCCCTTCCGACGAAGTGTCCGAACAAGAATTTCGTTTCATCATTGTAGTCCTGCTCAAAAAATTTCATCAGTCAAAAACCATCTACTCTGACGGTAACGAATGGGGATTTCTTAATGCAAACGCCCTGTTTGATGGGGAAGAAATCGCGAGTGCATTCAGGGCGGAAACTTTGCGGCAATCATGGGGACTATTGAACAATCGCAAATATCTCCTGGTGGAAGCAGCAACTTGCGCCGGTTGGTCCTACGCGAAGTACGCTTGGAATCGAAAAGGACTCATCAGCGGCGTAGAGTATGGGCAAGAAGCAAGGCAGCGGCTTCAAGGAAGGATCTCGTCCAGATTCCAAAAGGCAACCGTAGGTGAGCAATTAACCATCGGTGGAGTCACTTTCCGTTGTGATGACAGACGCTTATGGCAGAAGGGAAATGAACCAGCTTTCACTCCGAAGGGCGATGCATTCCATCGTATGGCCTTCAAGTATGTGAGACACAAGGCCTTGCTGACAGTGGCAAAAGAGTATCAAACAGAAAACGAATCTAGTGGATGACGTTGACCGTCACACTTTGAACAATTCATCCTCGATGGCGCGCCGATCATCCCCCTGGTCGATGTCTTTGATGAAAACCAGCTGATAGTATCGGCTGGGAATCTCGTATTGCAGTCCTAAACGGAGTGATCAAATTATGGACAGCATTGACCAGCATGGTCTTTCAGTATTTCCGGCTGCGACGACTTGTGATGCCAGCAGACCATGTACCTTTTGTGGTCAGGAAATAAGTGTTTCCGCCAAGTATTGCAGGTTCTGCAACCATGAGCAAAATCACGAGTCGTTTTCAGACACAGAAACTAAACCTTGTAAATTCTGCGCCGAAGAAATCAAAGCGGCCGCCAGAATTTGTCGGTTCTGCGATCATGATCAAGAAGATGATTTGCCTCCGAGTCATCACCTAGGAAACTCATCGACGGTGGAAGAATTGAGTCCTGGCTATTCAGAGAGTACCAGCGACACAGAGCATACTAAAGATTCGACAGTCGATGTCTGCCCGAAATCAGCTATCATTTGCCCAAAAATCCTGATTATATCTTTGCTTGTGGCTGGAGCCATATTGGTGGTGCTCAACATCGTTCAATTTTTCCAGACCAATCAGGTGCATCCAGCAATCGAGAGTCCAACAGGCACTGCTTACGTGAGTAAAAGTGAGACTGCTGAAGAAGGTTCAATGAGAACTGCCCAGTTGGCGGAACAGGGAGAAGAACGTTCGATAGCCAGTACCGAATCCGGTGTCAGTGGAAGTGATCCAGATAATCTTTCGCAACAAGCTGTCAAAGATACTCAACAGCCGCCACCAAACGTTCCCACATATAAAAATTACTGGCTTGGCATGACTCTTTCCGAGTTTGAAAGATGCCCTCCCCCGACATCAAATGGCCGATTACTGAAACAGCCTCATGACGCAGAAGATGCGCTCTATTGCAGCTTTGGGGAAATGTTGTCTATTGCGAATTGCAGTTGGAGTCCAACATTCTATTTCTTTAAGCGTTCTGATAATTATGTGTTAGTCGCTATCGAAGGAACTTGCAATCCTGATGATGTTTCAACGATTGCAGGCGCCATAGAAGCGAGGTATGGTAAGCCTTCCCTCGGAATTTGGAGAACGAACTATTGCAGCTGTAAATGGAGGATTGCACCAGACATGACAGTGTTTCGTCCCGAGAGTTTTTTAACCGATTTAAATGAAGATACTGTTGAAGACTGCTTTTGGATCTGTGTGGAGAAATCGCCATTCTGTGGTAAGACTGGCAATTTCTATCCGAGTTTTGATAGGGGGGCATCGGAGGAGCCTGTAGACGTTCAAGAACTATCGCGCGTCATGAACGGGGCAGTGCCAGCGAAAGCACAGATTAGGTTCCGTAAACTTCCAGAAATGAACCAGCTGATCTCGAAACATGAGCAAGTGCAACAGAATCTCGATAAAGAGGAGCAGATGGCCGCGGAACAGCACCAGCAGAATATTGATTCAATTAACTCGCAAGATTTGTAATATGTGAGTTGTAAAATTTTTCTGGTATCACAGACTGTGGTTCGTGAGACCGTTTTCAATCGGCAACATAGCGACGAATGATTTACTGAATCGGCCTTTCGGATTCCGTTTCTTAATTGTGTTGATTTAATTTGCGGCGAAAGATTAGCACCAAATACGGTGACGCTGTCATGGTTCGCGACCACTGAAGTCCTCAGAAGGGCTTATGCTGAATTGATCTTGGAAACAATATTCAGGTGTGGACCCAAGTTTGGGCTTGATGGAGCTATTTCCTACTGAAGTTCGAGATTGGAAACATCGGACCGTAGGTCTTCTACCTCAGCTTCAAGTGAACTTATCTTTCCATCGGTTTCATTGATGCTGGAGTCAATACTCGTAAATGTATCATCAGCAGACTTAGACGCATGCGCGTACACAAGATAGAGACTTAGAATAATGCAAGCAGCAAGCAATGGTGCTGTGCCCACTGTTAACGGACTTCGGCAAAAGCGACAGACTTTTGCAGCGACTTTGATCTGTTCAAAACAGTAAGGACAAGGCTTCTCTCCCACTGTTTGAGTTGGCTTTATCTTGCTTCCAATCTTGGCAAGAAGCCAAACAAGTCCTGTAAAGAATAGGCACAACAGAAGCGTCACTCCTGTCGCTAAGCCAGCGTCTTTTCCAAACTCAACGGGTGACCATAAAAGAATCGTGACTGGTAATGCCAGAAATAATCCTAAAAGTATTTTGCTTTGCGCAAGCTGTATCAAGACTCGACCTCCGACTGATGACAAACACTGCCACAAAACATGGAAGCACGGATTTCTAAGACCAAGTGAGCAGTTGTCAATTCTCCATGAATAGAGGTTAAAAAGTATTAGCAAATTGTCAGGACTGCCCCGATCTACACAGCAAATGAAAGTTCTCCGAGGTGAAAATTTTCGGCTGGTGTGTCAAATCAATGCGCACTGCGGTAAATTAACCGCTGTACAAAAGAAGAGGAGAATTAAATGAAAAACGAAATTGGTCCCTCGGACCTGACTACAGTTCGCCAGTTGCGAGATATCTGTCAAATATTAATAGACCAGAATGCCGGAGACAAACCGATTATCGTTGAAACAATCGAAGGCGTCACAATCGGATACTACGACATAGGGCAAATCGGCTATCACGGTGAACCTTCTGAACCTGAGGTGAAGATCAAGATCCGCAATAAGATTGGATAGATTGGTCAGGACATCTTGAAGTGAACTTCCGGTATTACTGATGGTGACTTTGTTTTGGCGCTGTTATCAGCGCATCTCGGTATTTTTTTGCCGACTGAGAGAATGCCAGAAGGAGCTGAAGAGACATTTCTGCTTGTTCTCGACCAAAGAGTTCAGAAGATCCGTGTGAACTTTCATCCCTCCAATGCTTCAGGATGGAAAACCCACTTCCAATGGAATCTTGAATCGTTTGCGATTTTTGGTCAGTAAGTTTGCGATAAATTCTGTCGCGGCCAGACTTGCCGTGGCACAAGAGCATCCTGGTTTGAGCAAGTGGATAAGCCAGCCTTGCACCCCTTACCGAGCGAAGATTTTGAATTTGAGAGCTGGATTGTTGGATATCGTGTACCGCGAGACTACCACGAAAACGTGCATGGACACTGGACACCATTACTCCGTGCCATTTAATCTGGCTTACAAGGTGGTGGATATTCGATTCACAAAATACATTGTCGAAATTCTTTTCGGCAACACTCGCGCCGCGAGCCACGTTCGCAGCTGGGCCGAAGGTCAATCAACGACTGCTCCAGAACACCTAACGCCGGACCACGCACTGTACCACGGAATGACTCCAGAGTACTTTCTTGAGCAAGCCGCAAACATCGGACCGCATACGGAAATAGTTGTTCAAACACTTCTGAAATCTAAGGTATATCCTCAACTTAGCTTTGCCGAATGCTTCGGAATTGTAAAAACACTCAAAGTAAAGAAAAATTCTCTGCTAATTCTCGATGACTTTGCGCTGGTGACAATCACTGAAGAGCAATGCAGAGACATGCTAGAGGTCACGGATGACCGCTCTGGCAGTGGATCTTTCATCATATCGTCGCAGCTTCCAGTAAAAGACTGGTGCTCAAGCAAAAGCCATTATGGACGTTATCACTATGTAACTGAGCTTGAGTTAGCGACGAAGTAAAGGAAGGATATTCAATTTTGACTGTGGTCTGCCACAGCAACGACGCTCTCCAAGTTTGTGAGACAGCAAACTTCGGAAACCAAGCTCCATAAGAGAAGGCTTCTACTTCGACGTTCTGTGTTGAAGGGTTTGAATATTCTCTTTGCGAATAGATCTTCCCGGCCTGCAAGTGATTGATGCATCTCTAAATGCATCCAGATTATATCCATTCAAGCATTTTGATTAATGAACTGGGCTTTCTTGCTTACCCGGTAAACTTAACGATGGGTCAAATGGGTGATAGAAAGTTCCGCAACACAGATCTGCGACGAGAACGACGTTTGTAAATGATGTGCGAAACAGGACTTGAGTTGGGCATGGTCTGACGGTTTCTCTAGTGGATAGCCACCACCAGTGATGTCAAACTAACTTGCCATGATTGTATGATCCGCGAGAATAATGCAGAGTTGCCGAAGAGCGCCGATGTGGCTTTGTACTCTGTTGACACTTCGCTTTCCATTGTGAACCACGTCATGACGCTGAGTTAGCGCTTGGTCACACGCCCTCGTCAATTCGTTTGTTAATATGCTGGACGGAAAGATCAATGGCAGCAGATATCTTACCGACTGCGTCAGTCCGAGATGTTCTACCGCTTTTCGTAAAGACGTCGTCTCTGTGCGATTTAGGACATTTTTGATTTCAACTAAGTTAGGGGTGGGGTGCTGAGCGAACCTTGAGAGCGCCGTTTCTAATGCTGTGACGGCTTCAGTCAATGATGCTCTTGAGTGACCTTTCGCCGCTAATTCTTCTGAGCCTGCCAGTAATTCTAAGACCAGATCCGATCTTTGTTCTGATTCAAGAAATTCCCACATTTCCGACCACTGCTCTCTACTCACGCCGCGTGTTTCGATTCCTGGATCAGAGCTACTGGAGAGCTGAATCGGTCCACGAAAAGGGTTCCAATCGACTTGTTTCTGCTCCTCAATTAGACGAGCTTGCAACTCTTCAACATGCGCGTATCCGAAAGGATGAACCCTGAAATCTTTCCTCTCATCGAGTTTGAATTCGTCCAACCAATATTGCCCTTTAGTTGTTCGAATACACGCAATTAATCTGTTTACTTTTTGGAAGACTAAATCATAAATCTCGTCATTGTATCTGGAAAATTGCTCTACCCTCGGAAAATCGAACGCCTTGTCAGCCACTGGCATTAATAAAAATTTGGCAAAATCCTCTTCGAGACCAGTCATCTTAATTTCAGCGTGTAATTTACTAACCGCGGGGACTCGTCGCACTGTATATGCGGCCACCGGTGATACCACGTTTTCAATGCAGTTTTCGTCGAACCATAATCGAATGCTTTTGTCACCTTCCACGATCTCATGGGACTCGACCTTATCGATTGGCCAGTCAGAAATCACAATGCCAGAGGGCATCGGAATTGTCATTGAGATCGCGATAGTTTTGCTCATTTCTATTTATTCTTCTAAATCGAAGTGCGCATCGTCAAATTCAGCCGTTGGAGTTGTATCGCTTACCGCCCACAAAAACAATTTCGAAACAAGTGTTTGCTGGGAGCCAAAAAGACTTTCATCTCCGGACGGTATCGACATACATTCACGGTCTCGTTCGGTCAGGTAAGCAAGTGCTGCTCTACCGAGTGTCCTTTCATGAGTTCTAACCTTCGCCCAGTCCTTTGCGACAACTGCTGCGGGTAGCTCTTTCAACTGATTCTCCAATGTCTTGAAAGCGGAAGAATCGAAGACTTCCATATCTTCAATCATTAGCAGTCCGTAGAATCTTGAATAGCGGGCCCAAGATCGGTGAAGACGACCTGAAGTTGATAGTCGAACAAACCTGAAATCTTCAGAGTTGGCATCGACCTTGGTCGAGGATAACGCCCTTCTGTCATAAGGCTCCAGTAAAGCCTTTTGGACCAAGATCACAATTGCCTCATCTACTAGCGTTGACGGAACACCAGTTGCCGCGAAGTAGCTAAGCAAATTTGATACTGATTCGAAACCTCTTTCCGCCTGTGAGTTATCCAGCGTTCTAATGTCATAGAGTCTCTCGCAGATCCGTAATGCCAGCAGAGGAGATGCTTCTAAATGTCTTGGTGTGCAGAGGGCATTTAAAACATGTGCGCTGCGTTCTTGCTTAAAGTACTTCCAATGACCGAGCATGACTGCTCGTTCAAAATGAAACTTGTCTCTGCGCCGAAGTTTATAAGTTCCTTGACTTAAATACGCTGCAAGAAGCTTGTCTATTGGCATATGTGGCGAGGTCATTGTTTCATGGAATATCCGAAGCGCTGCTCTAATATTGCCTCCCGATAGTCCTGTGAGAATGTGATTTGGATAAACTTCTTTTGAGAAGAGCTGATGAAGTATTTGAAACAGCTCCTTCGGATGTTCAACCTTGATTCGGAGTCCCTTTAGCGAATAAAGTGAGACCTCTTCCTCCGCGCGATCTAATTTGTCGAGTTGTAGTTCTGCATATTTGAATCGACTCACAAGAACCTTTCCGACGGAAGGTCTTGGAAGATAGAGGGTGACATGAGGCTGAGCGTGAAACGGTCCTCGTGTGCTTGCCTGCCAGTATGTGGAGTCTCGTACAGGTACAATAGAAAGCACTCGGCCTAGACCATTGACCCACTGCGCATGTTGAAATGTCATCGTCTGGATGTCATTTTCAAAGTGATCAACATTGTCATAGACGATGCATATGAGTTTCTTCAAAGACTTTGTACCGTGAGACAGAAGCATTCGTAAGTGTGCTTCTTGGTCGCTTTTCAGTTGCTCAAGCTTGACACTGAAAAGTTCATCAAATGCATTTTGGTCTCTTTTGTATAGAGGAGCGTGTTCTCCTTTTTTCAATTGGTCATACAACGAGTAGAACGCACCTTTCAATTGTTCAAATGTTGGTGCCTCGGTGCCGAATACTGAGTTTCTAACACTTTCAATCGTTTGTTGCCGAAGGTATTGCGCAAATGTCGCGGAGTCCGGCCTCGCGTTCTCTAGTTGCAACCGCACGAGCAGTACTTGTTTCCTAAGATCTGATCGAAGAATGTGCTCAAAGAAGCGATCAAGATAAGTCGATTTTCCGGCTCCTATCTGGCCGACAATAGCGACTGTCTGCGAATCACTAGACTGAATCCGTTCCTCCACTTCACGCGTCAAAACCTGCCCCTTAGTATCAATCTTTTCAATATTGTCGGTGATCTCGCTGATTAGACGTTGCAGAACGTCGTCAGCGGCCAAACTTTCTCTCGTTTCAACGAAGCACTCACGAACGATCTCCCGTTCTTTCTCTGGAGTTAACGTGAGAAACAGTTCTCGAATTAATGGATCAAGCGCTTTTGCGATATCTGATTTCTTCGGTTGCTGATCTGGACCACGTCTTACTGAAACGAGCCGACTAGCCTGCGGCGGAGCAGCGCTTCTAAGCCTACCTTCTACTTTTGAAAACTGCGCCAGAAAGGTTTGATTCTGGACGCTCTTCCGAGAAAAAAGATTGAAAAATATTTTGAACTTGGCGGGGTCGAGCAGTTCTTCTTTTGATCGGAAAATAAATCCGTAGCCGCTGTCAGGTGCAACGCCGTCAGCTCTGCTCGCAAGAAAAATTACCCATTGAATTCCATTCGTTGCGGCGGCGAGACCTACACCCTGATTACGCGCATATTCTTTGACCTGTTGTATTGCCTTGCCAACTTCTCCGCTCGTCAGCACAGGACCACGGAGTGAATAGAACGCTTGTCCGCTATCGTTCAGGAAGTCGAAAACTTTGGCTGGTCGCTTGGCCTCTACGATTGCACAACTGCTGATTGTTCGTAATAGATAGTCAATGCGGGTATTCTCATCAATGACTTCGGTATGAATTTGGTCCGGCTGCCAATAAAGAACATCCATTAAAATTCGATCAATGAGTTTCAGCCTGGCATCAGCCTCGTTTTCAGCAAGCAAGTCGATGTTAGCGACTGCGTTAAAAATCTCTTTCAGCTTTTCGTAAGCGCGGTCAATCTCTGCTTCTTCGTATTTCACTCTTTAGTCACCATCCGCGGTGCCCATGCAGGGAATCTAACTACCATTTACTAGGATTACCGCTCTACCTCTCGATTCGGTGGCCCAACCTTTGAGCTGCCATTTTACAGACATGTTCAATGCTTCAGTTATGTGAGCTTCCTAGATGCCTCCTGAGCAATTGTATGGTAGAGAAAACTTAAGCCGATGATGGGATTCGAACCGCGACCTACGGCTTACGAATCTGGAGATAGTCATTTTATCAGGCTTTGCAGCCTTCTGGAGGCTGGGTAACCACTCCTAGACAAAAACGTAGTTTATCGGGTTTGCGGGTTTTCTAAGTCTGACGACTGATCAAGTGCAATTGCAACGGACTACCAAACGCAATGCGGTCAAATTGCCCTTACGTTGCCCTTAAGACGTTACGAGGAATTTTACAAAGCCTGAAAAGTAGCACCCTCGGAGCGATTCGAACGCCCGACACCCTCCTTAGGACGGAGGTGTTCTATCCCCTGAACTACGAGGGCAAATCTGTCAGTCAGAAGGTTATTCTAGCCTAAAACTGGTCCCAATTGTCAAAGTGGCGTTTATTCGAATCTGCCGTAGGCCATGAGCCGCACAGTCTTCCCTAAGAGCCCCCAGAGCCAGTAGAAGGTCAGCAAAACGAGCCCGCCTAATGCGAAGGCGCTAATCGTCGTGCCGAGCTTCAGGGAGTCTGGGCGAAAGTCGAATGCAACCAAATGCGAGCCTTCCTTCACAAATACTGCACGAGCAAATCCATTAGCTCGAAAGCTTGGAACAGGAACGCCGTCGACGTATGCTTTCCACCCTGGGTAAAAACTGGCATTGTTGACAATGAATGATGGTGCCGAGACTTTGACCGAAAGCGAGATATGTTCAGGTTCATAAATCAAAACTTCGACAGGTTTGATATAAGTCATCGTTGTGTCAATCGCTACGTTCGGCGAGTCTCCGATTGGCGGTCCACCAATCGGATCTTCCGAGAACGGAATCATGTCTAATTTTTCTTCGTCGATGTCGAGCTGTTCAGGCTTCTCTACAAGCGTCTTCATCCGTGGATCAAAAATCTTTTTTGCACTTATTCCTTCTACAAAGAGGTCTTGAGGTTTCTTCAGCCAATGCCAGCAAGCACTGGAATAAGCAATCGGAGTCGTGACGAATTGTTGGTATAGATGCCAGGTTTCCGGCAGCTCTCTAAACGATGGAGATGATTTCCTCCAATCCCAAAATCCTGATTGGCTCAGGAGTCCGCTTGGCCAATCATAGGTGACGACTATACCTGTCGAGGTCAGTCGGCATAGTCCCAAGACTAACGAGGCGCTGGTCGGATCATTGGGAACTTCGCCGAAACCGGAACGCGGATCGCCATTCAAAGCAGTTGAAACGAGATCGAGATAACCGTTGGACGGATGCCCTAGATAACCCAACGGACTGGTAACAGTGTGTTGCATGTTGTGATTTGGCAGCAGCGTGCGACAAACGTTTGAATCCAGATCAGGTTTAACTTCTTCCCTTGGCAAAACCACTAGATACCGCCCCTGGTGCGTGGCAAAACCTTTCACGGCTTCCATGACCGCCAGGGATTTCTTGTCGAGCGCCTTTCGTGACTCGCGGTCAATAGTTTCAGGACCGGTAAAAACACGGGTGAACTTTGCACAGTTCGGAGTCGAGTAGAGAAAGTTTTCAAAAATTCTTTTGACGGACGCCGTGCTCGAAAACTTCGTCGGTCCGCTCGCCCACTCGAACAGCGGCAGCAAAACCGGCGATGCGATACCAACAGCCAGAGCTATCGACACTAAATATAGTGCCACTGCCGGTTGACGCGCGAACTTGGGTTTCTTCAACTCGACGTAAACAAAACGGGCCGCGAGTGAACAAACAAAAAATAATATCGCTCCAACCACCACGATGGTTCCGCCCGCAAGGAGCATCAAACCTAAGAAAATGGAATTTATTACTATCAAACTTCCAGGATGAGGTTTCGCATCTTCTTCAGAAGATGCCAGTCCCAGACACTTAGCCATTCCAAAAATGGCAAACGGCAACCACGCTAACACGGCAGCTAGAGCCAAGTTATCGTCACCGCAAAGGCCGATTCCGGCGGCCACGTAAAGTGTAGCGACCAACATTCGAATACCTTTCGAATGCAATCCAAGCTTCAACAAAGCGACGCAAACACCAATAGCAGCGATCACCTGGTGCACAACAAGAAAGGCGATACAAGCCAGTTCGTGACTAGGCAGCAAGAACAAAACATTGAGCGGATAGAAATTGCCTGGAAAACAATCAGGCAATTGAGGCATGCCTAGATAACAATAAGGATTCCACGCGGGCAGAGAACCGGCACTGGCAGTTTTTTTGAAGAAGGCGATGGTAGGCTCGAGATGCCTAATTTGAACCGCTGATGAGAACGAAGATTTTCCAATGAGAATTTGAATATACCGAAGCAAGCACAACGCAGCGACGGCAAATGAAAAGATCAGATACGGAAGAAGCCCCACTAAAAAGTTTCTGCCGGAGCCGCTCTGGTTCGCGGTGTTCTTGGCAGGCATAGTCACTGGAGAGCCATTTTTAGAGGGGGAGTTCTCCGCCAATTGATCATCCGACGAGTCCGCAGGTGAGGCGGCATCATCGCCGTCTCGTTCCAAGCGCTCTTCGGATTCAGTCACGCTCTAGTTGACGGCTGAGCTTATCGCTGAGCCGACGTACTTCGCATCGCGAACTGGGGGCGCCTCTTTTGACTTAATCGAAGAGGAGCGATCGGCATTCTTCCTAATAGCACCTTGCAAATTCCCAGCGGCATCACCGATGGTGCGCAGCGTATCTGTGTTACCAGCGGCATCGCTGATCGAACGCAGGTTGCCGAGACTAGTTTCGTCCGTCGGATTCGCGCTGATGATACGGACTTTGTTGGATCCAATCAGTCGGTCCTGACGCTTACGTTCCAAAGTCATTTGTTTAACTTTCTGTGGATCGATCACTTCAGCTGCTTTTCTGGAAACGCCGACGATTGGATCGACGAGGAAAGTTCCAGCGGCAAAGGTCGCTACCGAGCAAGCCAACAAAGCAACCCAGGTTCCTTCTTGCGGGCTGCCGACAAAGGCTCTCGACGCAGAAAGCTGAGCGACTTTTTCGGACGGCTCAGGAACGATCATTTTGATTATCACTCGGCAGTAATAGTAGATTGCCGGAATCGAAGTGACCAGAGCCACCGCGACCAGCCACCAACCGAGATTGAGATTGTTCAGTGCAGTGTGCTGAAGCATGGCGTTCTGCGCAGTCGGGTCGGTGAGGAATTGATTGCCTTCCAGACCGGCTTTGAATATGAATACTTTGGCGAAGAAACCAGCAGGCGGAATTGGCAGACCGGCCAGGTTCAATAATGCGACAGACATCAGAATTGCCAAGACTGGACGTTTTCTGATCAAACCAGCCATGTCGTCGATTCTGTCGCTGCCCGTTTCGTTTTGGAAAAGAATTGCTCCGGCGAATGCTGCCAGGTTCAAGAAGCCATAGACGATGATATAGAAGATCATCGCTTGCACGCCTTCTGCGGTAAACGCGACCAGTCCAATCAAAATATATCCAACATGGGCAATCGAAGAATACGCGAGCATTCTCTTAAATGATGATTGAGCGAGTGCGATCAAGTTGCCACCGATCATTGACACCATAGCCAGTGCCGCCAGAGCAACCACCCAGTCGAAGTAGATGCTGTGGAAAACTTGAATGAGGAAACGCAATGCGACGACAAACCCACCAGCTTTCGAGCCGATCGACAGAAATGCTGTCACCGGTGTCGGTGCGCCTTCATAGACATCAGGAGTCCACATGTGGAACGGAACGACTGACAGTTTGAATCCAATAGCACTGAGGGTTAACGCGATAATCAAGAATTCGAGAAGCGACCGCAGTCCTTGCGAAGAAAATTCCATCTTGGCTGCGATACCATCGAAGCTGGTGGCACCGGTGAGACCATATACGAATGACAGAGCATATAGAAGAGTGGCTGTGGTAGCGGCAGTGGAGAGAAGATATTTGAGCGAGGCTTCACCGCTCTTAACATCGCCTTTCTGGAACCCAGCAAGAACCACGCAGCAGATACTCAGAGTTTCGAGACTGACGAAGAGCATGATCAAGTCAGTAGATCCAGCGAGGAACATCACAGCCACGATTGCGGTCAGCAGGATGGCGTAGAACTCGCCGCGGTTGGTTTTGAAGTTATGCTCGTAACCGGTCGTCATCAGAACAATCAGCAAGCCGACGCCAGTGGCGATCAGTCCGAAGACTACTGACAAAGGATCAACCGAGTAGAGATCACCGAAAATTTTCTGATTGACGTCGAGTTGCGAGGTCAGTGCCCAGAAACCGCTTAGTAAAGATATGAACGCAATCCACGGCGTCCAGTGCCTGAGTTTGGGGAAGAACAGATCCCATATCGACGTCAGCAAGACACCGATTATCACCAATATGTGAGGCAGAAGAAGTCCTACCGCCTGGTTGTACAACTCGATCGTGTTCATCAAAATACCCTTGCATGGCACCCATGGATCGTCTGTTAATCGCTCGCCGAAGCCGAAAGCACATGGCAACCGCGTATAAGAGACAGGCAAATTCTACAGAGGCTAAGTATCTAATGGTGAGTTTTTGAGAAAACTAAAATCGTCGAAAGCACACAATTTTGCCTTGATATCGCGCAACCGGCATGTAGCCCTGATTCGCAGCGAGTGGAAAAGAACTTAAACCTATCCAATCCATTTGCTATTCGTCACAGACGTACACAAGCTTGTCGGGCGCAAAACTCTGCCCAGTTGACCAATCGCTCAATAGGGCTGTGATCTTGTCACTTGTCACGAGTTGCCTGCCAACACCTGAGCGTTCACAATCGGATTGGCAATTCAGTTCAATTCTCACCTCTAAATACATAACAAGATTCTAATTTTAAGGGTAATATAGATAAACACGGTTGGAAAAATGACGGAGAAAATCACCATTTCGGATTCACGGGTCAAACCCTGCTTACTAGCACTTGAGGATGGCAAAACCTACACAGGCAAGCATTTCGGAGCCGAAGGCACGGCTACGGGCGAACTTGTGTTCAACACCAGCCTCTACGGTTATCAGGAAATTCTGACTGACCCGAGTTATGCCGGACAAGTAATCACACTCACCACCCCGGAAGTTGGCAACTACGGAACCAATGATGGTGACATGGAATCGAAACAGGTATATGCCAGAGGGCTGGTGGTTCGGCATTTGAGCAAGATCCACAGCAACTGGCAAGCGCAATCCAGTCTCGATGATTTTCTCAAGAAACACAATATCGTGGGCATCAGCGATGTCGACACGCGCGCCATCACTCGTCACATTCGTGACAAGGGTGCGATGAGATGCGCGCTGACAACCGATGTAGGAGATGATCTCGCCGCAGCCGAGAAAAAGCTGATCGAGATCGCTCGCCAAAGCCCTGAGATGACAGGACTAGACCTCACTCAGGAAGTGACATGCGCTAAGTCGTATGCCTTCGGAGAGGGGAACATTTCGGTCGCAGTTCTCGACTTTGGTATCAAGCAGAACATTTTGAATCTACTTGCCGCTGAGGGTTTCGCCCTGACGGTCTACCCATCGGATACGAAAGCTGATGCGATCTTAAAAACCAATCCAGCCGGAATATTTTTGTCCAATGGACCAGGTGATCCGGCTGCCTGCGCAGATGTTTTGCGGGAGCTACCAAAACTGATTGATGCAAAAATTCCAATCTTTGGTATCTGTCTCGGACATCAACTCCTCTCTCTAGCACTCGGTGCGCGGACTTATAAGCTGAAGTTCGGACATCGTGGAGGCAACCAACCCGTCAAAGACTTACTCACGGGGAAGGTAGAGATTACTTGTCAAAATCACGGTTTCGCCGTCGATAAAGACTCAGTGCCGGACGACTTAGAGATCACGCACATCAATTTAAACGATGGCAGCGTCGAAGGCTTCAGGCACAAACATCTGCCAATATTTGCCGTTCAGTATCACCCGGAGGCGCACCCGGGACCGAACGATTCTAACTACTTATTCGCCAGGTTCACCGACTTGGTGAAATCAGACAATAAAGCGAAGGTGATCTAGTT
>CAZRMH010000173.1:0-16074 GCA_964600935.1 uncultured Candidatus Obscuribacterales bacterium | reverse complement strand
ACCTTCAGCGCCGGCTTCGATCCAGTTGACGGCGGTGCGCTCGTCAGTCAACTCGGTCTCGCGAGTGATTGCTTCTGCGTCGGTTTCCGGATACATCATCTTCGCGACCACGAGCGCAGACGGCGCGGTCATGAAGGACGCCATGAGAAGCCAGGTCGGGTTGATGCCGAGTCCGATGTACGCGACCAGCGCGCTACCGGAAATCGTCGCCATGGCTGCCGCCATGATGCCCATCAGCTCAGAGTTGCTGAGCTTTTTGATGTAATTGCGAATCAGCAATTGCGACTCGACCTGACCGAGGAAAATTTCGGCGCCGGTGGAGAGTGCTTCCGCTCCGCTGATGCCCATACTCCGCCTCATCGCCCACGCCAGACCGCGCACGACAACTTGCAGCAGACCGATGTGGAAAGCGATGCCCGTGAGCCCGCCCACGAAGATGATCGAGGCGCTGATCACGAAGGCGAATACGAACTTGCTGCGTGCGAGCTCGTCTCCGAGAACGAACGCTAGTCCGTCCTTGGCGCAGTCCAACAGTCCCTGAATGCTCTGACCGACGGCGTCGAACATGTCGCGCACGAAGGGCACATGCAGGATGAAGAACGCGAAAAGCAATTGAATGCCGATACCGGTCACCGTCAGTCGCCAATTGATGGCGCGGCGATTGTTCGACATTAGGTACGCCAGTCCGAGAAAGACTGCGACCCCGACTAGTCCTACTAATTTGTCCATAGAGATTTCCTCAAGGCTGTGCTTCCGGGCAATCACGAAGTCGACTGCCAGGAAACGGTTTAAGAGAACTGCGAGATACCGAAACGCCGCTACCACACGACTTTTGCAATCTCACAACTCGGATCGACCCACATTCCTCGCCCCGAAAGGAGAGAAGAGAAGTGTTCGTTAGTTAGAGGCTTGGGTTACAGGGCTTGAGTGGTAGTTTCAAGATGTCATTAGATACATAACTCATGACTACCAAACAGGTAGAAAGAGAAGCAATTAAAGCGTTATTAACCAATCACAACTGACGTGAAGAAGAGCCCACGTTCGTTTTATCTAAATCTCTTAAACGCTTACCCTATTTGACTAAGCGGTTTATGACACTGAACTAAACTATCGATCTTGTGGCTAGCAACATCGCGTGAACGCCGCTAACCCGCAGCTCAGGCAGTCCTACATGAGCCCAATCTCACATCCATGTCACATAAAAACAACCAGTTCGAACCAAAACAGGCTCCATCTGTGTTTAACTCGAGCCGCCCTCACGCAGCTCACACACCATATACGCCACCAACGTAGGCGCATTTAACTACTTCTCGGCTCATCTTCAAGGCAACCCAAAAGTCGACGTCACAAACTCAAAACCAACATTTACGCCACCACGAGGTTCAACTCGTCGGTGATTTCCTGAGCCGAAGCAAATCGCTCTTCCGGTGCCTTAGCAAGACAGCGCCCGATCAAATCACGTAGCTGTGGTGACTGCAAAGAATCGAGCTGCGGCGGTCGATGATGAACGTGTAGATTCATCGTGTCAAAAGCGCTCTCACCGCGGAATGGAGGCACGCCCTTCAAGACTTCATACATCAAACAGCCAAAAGAATACATATCGGAACGAGCGTCAACCGGTTTCCCCTGACACGCCTCGGGGCTCATATAGAGGGGACTTCCAAGCGCACAACCATGCTGAGTCAAGCGCTGGTGATCGAGATCGTTGTTAGTATCACTCTGCGCCAGCCCGAAATCGAGAACCTTGGCGCAAGCGGCTTCGCCGGGACGGAACGACAAAATCACATTTCCTGGTTTCACGTCGCGATGCACAACACCACGGGAATGTGCAAAAGCCAGAGCGGAAGACACTTGTGAGAACAGGCCAACAGCCTCGCGTTCCGGAATCGGACCACCTCTTTCCAAAACCTGCGCAAGCGTCGGTCCATCAACATAATCCATAACGAGGTAAGGTTGCCCATCTTGATTGATTCCGAAATCGTAAACCGTGATGATGCTCGGATGCGCTAAACTCGATGTAATCTGCGCTTCTAGCAAGAAGCGCCTCTGCAAATGCGGTTGACGAAACGAGTGGTTGTTTAGAAATTTGACTGCCACCATCCGCGATAGCAAACGATGTTTTGCTTTAAATACAACACTCATTCCACCAGAGCCCAAACGGCTTACGAGTTCATACTTTTCGAGCAGTGTTGAATCGCGTGCGAAATTCAGCGTTTCATGCTCGGCCACCTCACTGGTATCGCCGCGCGCCAGGTCTGTCACCGCGGTTACTTTGTTTAAAACATTGACAACATAGGCTTTTGCCGTGCTCACCGGCAAATGAAGGCGGAGCGCGATATCACTGGTGGTGCACCCCACCACCAGCAAATTCATAATTTCGCGCTCGATTTCAGTAAGCGTTCCAAACTGCTTTGTTGTCGCTTGATCCAGTGGAAGCACCTGGCTGGAACACAGTTTCACAACCTTCCCTGCGATCGAGGAATCCAACCACAAATCACCGTAATGAACGGCGCAAATCGCTTCCTGCAAGCGAGCCAAATCGACATCCTTGAGACAATAACCGTTCGCGCCAGCGGTCAGCGAATTGTAGATCTCGCGCTCCTCTTCACTGGAAGTCAAAATGATCACTTTAGCAGCGGGATTGATCTGCTTGATGGCACGCGTCGCCGCCAAACCATCCATCTTCGGCATGTTGAGATCCATCAGAACAACATCAGGTAAAAGCGACGTATACGCTTTAACCGCCTCCAGCCCGTCTCTCGACTCACCAATCACTGAGATTGAACGCACTGATCCTAACGCTGTTTTTATGCCAAGCCTGATGAAATCGTTGTCGTCGACAATCAATACGTTTATCAGCGCAGCAGTTGCTGAAGCCATGCCTCGCTCCATTCGCTCATCAAATAAATTAGTAAAGCTTCCAATTAAACTTGCCCGCTTCGGACCATCAACTAACCGAATTCAGTGCACTTTAAGCACGACGCAAGAATCCAGAAAGTTAATCACCATAAGGGTTGACGCACTTTTATAATAATCACCCATGTAGGTGATAGACCTCTTACAGTAAATCGCTCGTTTATAATAAATCCCTCTGCCCCTCGAATTAAGCTCATGAAAACAAACGCCGCACGCTTACTCGACAAATTGAACATCGCTTACGAACTCAAAGAATACGAGGTTGATCCTGAAGACCTCACCGCACAAACAGTGGCGGATAAAATCGGTTTTCCATGCGAACAAGTGTTCAAAACATTGGCGATTATTGGAAATAAAACAGGCGTCGTCCTCGGCGTAGTGCCTGGCGACATGCAAGTTGATCTCAAAGCTCTAGCCAAAGTCAGCAAGAACTCCGACGCAAAACTGGCTCCACTAAAAGATGTAGAGTCTCTCACTGGCTACATCCGCGGAGGCGTAACCGCCCTAGCATGCAAAAAACCATACCCAGTTTTTGTCCACGAAACCATCCAACTCTTTGATAAAATCTCAATCTCCGCCGGTCAGCGCGGCACACAAATCATTATTGCACCGGACGATTACATCGCCGCAGTTAATGCCACCATTGCCGATATCGCCAAAGACGAGTAAAGCACGCGCCCTCGCAACCTGGATCAGCAGCGAATTTCAGATGGAAATCTCACTTCGACAAATTGATGTTTTTCAAACGAAGTGCGTTAGCAATCACGGACACCGAACTCAAACTCATAGCAGCGCTCGCTATCATCGGGTTCAGCAAGAATCCGGTAAACGGATACAATAAACCGGCTGCAACTGGAACGGAAATTGCGTTGTAGAAGAAGGCTAAAAACAAATTCTGACGCACATTGCTCATCATCGCCACGCTCAATGTTCTAGCTTTGAGAAGTCCTCTCAGATCGCTTTTTACCAGAACAATATCCGCGCTCTCAATGGCAACATCAATGCCACCACCCATGGCGACACCGACATCTGCAGCAGCCAATGCCGGAGCATCGTTGACGCCGTCACCGACCATCGCGACGATCGCGCCATCCTTTTGCAACGCCTTAATCGCCGCCAGTTTATCACCGGGCATTAAATCGGATTGAAACTCACTCATACTTAAACTTTTGGCTACTACTGCCGCGGTCTGCGCATTGTCTCCAGTCAAAATTATTGTCCTGATTCCTTGCTTCTTCAAGGTCTCGATTGATTCGGCAGCTTCAGTTCGGACCGGGTCGGTAATCGCGAACAGTCCGCAAAGAACGGCTTCAACTGCCACTCCGACCAGTGTCGCACCACCAGCAGCTAGTCGATCAATATCTTCGCTCGCCACTGACACATTGATTTTTTCAGAACGCAAATAATTTAGACTGCCAACCAACACTGGCTGACCATCCACTTCCGCACAGACCCCGCGACCTGCAGTCGATTGAAACATCACCGCATCCGGTGGCAAGATCATTTGATCGGCAGCCTTATCGATTATCGCATTGGCAATTGGATGTTCGCTAAAACGTTCAACAGCAGCCGCGATACCAAGAATGGATTCTGGTTTTCGATCTCCATACGTGACTATCTCAGTAACGCTTGGGCGACCTTCAGTCAAAGTTCCCGTCTTGTCGAAGACTATGACATCGACTTTTTCCAATGCCTGCAATGCACTCGCGCTTCGCACCAGCACTCCCGATTGAGCGCCTCTTCCAATTGCGACCGTCACAGACATCGGAGTCGCAAGTCCCAGGGCACAAGGACAAGCAATTATCACTACCGCGACCGCGTTTGCGAGAGCCAGGGACAGAGCGGGTGACGGACCGAAAACCGACCACAATAAAAATGAGAGAGCGGCAATCGTCAGGACCACTGGAACGAAAACCGTCGCCACTTTATCAGCCAACTCCTGCACAGGGGCTCGACTTCGCTGCGCATCATTAACCA
Source organism: uncultured Candidatus Obscuribacterales bacterium (assembly GCA_964600935.1). GTDB lineage: Bacteria > Cyanobacteriota > Vampirovibrionia > Obscuribacterales > Obscuribacteraceae > JADYXR01. The sequence continues at coordinate 11,181 of CAZRMH010000173.1, read as the reverse complement.
TTTTGATTATCTGCGCAAGCATTGTTTCCGAACCGACGCGCGTCGCTATAATCAGTAAAGAACCGCTTCCGTTCAATGTTCCAGCCACGACCTTGTCGTTACGTTTCTTTGCCACCGGCATCGCTTCCCCGGTGATCATCGACTCGTCGATATGACTTTCACCATCGGCAACATCGCCGTCTACCGGGATTCTCTCACCCGGCTTCACACGAATCTTGTTTCCAACTTTTAGAGAATCAATCGAGACTTCAGTTTCTACTTTTCCGGTGACCAGATGCGCGGTGGCTGGAGTCAATGCGAGCAGCCCCCGAATGGCCCCTCCTGTAGCGCTTCTAGCGCGGAGTTCGAGAACTTGCCCGAGCAGCACCAGTGAAATAATCACTGCCGCAGATTCGAAATATACATACGGAAGTCCGCCGTCCATCTTGAATGCCGAAGGCAAAACGTTCGGAACAACAGTCGCAATAAGACTATAAACGTACGCTGCTCCCACTCCAATCGCAATCAGCGAGAACATATTCAAATGTCGATTGACGAATGATGAGTAGCCGCGGACAAAAAACGGAGCGCCGCAATAAGCCACAACCGGTGTGGAAAGAGCGAGTTGAATCCAGTTCAACATAGGTTCATTGTGATGTGGCGCCGATAAAAACGGAATCGGCAACATGCTACCCATGCTCAGAATGAGCAACGGGACGGAGAAAAACAAACTGATGAAAAATCGCCTCCGCATCTCATCAAGTTCTGGATTGTCATCCGAAGCAACAGCGTCCATCGGTTCCAATGCCATTCCACAGATTGGACACGAAGCGAAAGTGTCGCTTATCACCTCGGGGTCCATCGGACAAGTATATTTTCCCGTGTAATTCGCCGGCGCCGAATTGATACTACTGGCAGTACCATGCGCACCGTTGCTTGAAACGTACAGCTCCGGATTCGCTTTGAACTTCTCATAGCAACGCGGATTGCAGAACAAATATGTCTGTTCCTTATAAGTCATGGAACCCGCAGATTTAGCAGGTTTCACACTCATTCCACAAACTGGATCGTATCCCAGATCGGTCTCGGCAATTGAGTGCGCTAAAGATTCGCTTTGTACCTGTTCCATGCTTCGCCGCCTTGGTCAGCAATCTGATTATATCTGCTTGAATACCAAGCAAACCGTGAAAGCCTCTGATCGACGGCGTTTTGCTAGCCAGGACGAAGTTCTCGATGTTATGCGATACTTAATATAGCAAAACCCGGAGCCTCGTCGGTCTTGAAAAACCAGCAAAGAAGCCCATCACCCGCATGGCGCGTCAGATTATTTCTGGCTTCTTTTGCGATTTGTCTTCACTTCGATTGCTTCAAAACAGTTTACGCTGAACCCGAACCCGTCCAGCAAGATCTGTCGGAAGCATTAATTCCAAAAACTTCGTCGATGTTTTCCAATCGAGGATATGTACGCTCGCGCGTCGGCGACGCAGAAGGCGCAATGGAAGACTTTGACAAAGCAATCGAGATGGATGAGAAAAACGTCGAAGCCTTCTCTGGTCGAGGGTATTTGCGGCTCTACGATGGCGACCAATCAGAAGCAATGGCCGATTTCAACCGCGCATTAGCCATCGCACCACATGACACATCAGCGCTGTGCGGGCGAGGTCAGGCGAATGCGAATATGGGCAACGAGAAAGAAGCGCTTGCAGACTTCAATCTAGCAATCAAACTCGATCCGAGTAACGCACCTTCATACATTTTCCGTGGGTATCATTTGGAGCGACACGGCGATCAACCTCGAGCAATCGCGGACTTTGACCAAACAATTAAACTCGATCCAACAAACGCGCTGGCGTATTGTTATAGAGGAACCGCACGAGAAGCCGTCAAAGACAACCAGGGCGCTGTTTCCGATTTTAGCAAAGTAATCAAATTCGATCCAAAATACGCCTGGGCTTATTACCGTCGCGGGCAAGCGCGCGACCAGCTGCGCGATCGTTCCGGCGCAATTTCCGATTTCAACCAATACATCAAACTAAAGCCCACAGACCCGTGGGGCTATCGGGCTAGAGGTTTTACTCATCAAGAACTCGGCGCCCTGAAAGCAGCAATTCGTGACTACACCAAATCAATCGAGCTCGAGAAAACCGATCCGTGGACATTCAGTGCACGCGGTTTTCTACGAGGAAAAATCGGCGACACGAAAGGTTCGATTGCAGACTATAAACAAGCCGCGCAACTAGAGCGGAAAACAGTATCATCTTCGGCGAAAAGCCCAACGATCAAAAACAAATCAGAATCCACCCATAAAGCCACCACCAGCGCCACCGCCGCAACCGAGTCAAACGCGTCGAACACCTCATCGAACTCATCGAATGAGTTAGCTTCGGCCGAAACGCAATCGACGATTTCGCTCATCACGAATCCCGAAGTTTACGCTTTCTCAGCCAAGACTCTCGCCGAAGCACAGCAAAAGTTTGGTCCTCCAATCACAAAAATCAAGCAGATTTTGATTTTTCATCGTCCAGGGCCGAACTGCCAAACGATGATGTGGGACGCAGATAAAGGGATTTTCTGCATTTTTATGGCGAATAAAAAATTAGACGCCTACTTCAAAGGCAACCTCGGACACGAGCTCCTACACTTGCTCAACGCAAAACTTTGCGATCCATACGTCGAGGGACTATGCAGCGTGTTCGGCGAAGAAGCGCTCGACAACAAGTCAGATGGTAGCTTGTACCAGGCGTTACTCGAGTCGACACCGTTTTACCGGGAAACCTATCAACTCATGAAATCGCTAAAGGCAAGCGTTTCTCCGGAATCCTATTCGAGCATTTTTCGTTTCGCAAAATTCGATCGTGCGAAGCAATGGATGCATATCGACATCAACGAGTGGCTTGCGTCGATTCCTTCAGAAGAGCAAAACATTGCTCGAAAGTTGATTGAGCAATCCGCCGAAGGCGTCCAAGCAAAATTGCCGAAAGATGACATGTACGTTTTTGTTCGCCCCAAGCAACAAAGCGGCAGCTTCCAGCCTTGAAAGATTACTCTCAACCCTCGTTGTCTTAAACGCATACAGAGCAACAGTTTTCAGGCGGGTGTCTCAATTTATCCCTCTCTAGAACGGCACATTACAGCCCTTTTATTAAGACGAAACCGTTTGGTCAGGTATGATGTCAAACGCATCAAGGTAATAGAGATGAGCGATCAAGAAACACCGGACAATGAAAACGTCGTCGCTTTTAGGCGCAAACCGAAAGGCGAGAAGTCGGAAAAGCGTGCCCGAGCTGCAACAACGGCGACAGCAGCGCCTGCACATAACCTGGACTGCAAAACATCAGCGAACTTAGAGCCTGGTGACATCGTGATGTGCAGGGTTGTTCGCTATGTTCCTGGCGGATTCAACGTCGTCGTCATTCCACAAAACCTGCATGCCTACCTGCCTTCGAATTCGAACCACCAACCGGGCGACGAATTTTCGGTAATTTTCGTCAAAGCCGAAAAAGATCGTCTGTTGCTGTCGCAACGTCCAGCCAATAGCGCATCCGCACCTGCTAAAAAGACGCAAGGTGAACTCCGTCCCGGTCAGGATATCAATTGCACAATCTTGAGCATCGAAAGTTCGGGATACGAAGTGGATGTTGACGACCATCCGGTTCCCGCATATCTGCAATCGAACGAACGCCACTACGTCGGCGACAAGGTCGTCGCAACGTTCGTCTCTATTGATAAAAACGGAATCCTGCTGTCAGATCGCGTAACCTCGATCAAGGGCGAGGTGTTACAACTAAACGCTTTGACCGACGATTCCGATGATATCGACTAACCTGCACCTCTCTAAAAGCGCCGGCTTCAGCCTTCCTCCAGCAGCAAACGACTGCCTCTCCCCGGGAGCGCCGACTGCCTGCAATTCCCTGGGAGCGCCGGCTTCCAGCCGGCTTCAACTTCCGCCAGCATTGACGGTGTGAACAGACAATGAAGAAGCATCAGATCTCAAACTTCGAGTTGAAGACCAAACTACCAGCGAACCATCCACTCCCGCTCTTGGACCGCGCAGCGACCGGACTATTGGAACGTGAGGCGAAACGACTGCGCACACTGAAAAATTCCGGAGACCTGACAAAATATCTTAGAGCCGCTCTGCTCCAGGCTTATTACGGATTATCCGAGTACGCAGCCTTCGCAGATCACGTTCGATACAATTCACTTTTCCGTGATTTCATCGAACTGGACAGCGACCAAGACTGGGACGCAGACTACTATGAAAAGTGCCATCACGACTGGACCGTCAACCAGGAGCTACGCCGAATTCTACTTGAACTAATCGAATCGATTTCACAATTGCCATTGCCTCCCGACGACATACTCGGTTTTCAAAACTGCAATAAAATCGAAGAACGGCTTAGTGAGTGGGTTGATCGCCATTGCCCAAAAGCCGTTTACTTTCAGCAGTTTAGAAACCCACCAGTCCGACGGTTCTACGCCAAGGTTCACTTCAGTGACCCAGAGCCACAGCAAGAGCTCAGTTCATTGCTCAGCGACGACGTTTCCCGAATCATCAAATCAGCATTTCCATTGCAAGTCGAAGTGACGGGAGAAATGGGCGGCGAGGATCTAGTTTTCCTTTCCGACAACGAAGAGCAGAGCTTACTGCTCAACTTCAGCCGAGCATCACTGTCTTGCAATCCCAGCCAATTCGAATCCTGGGAAGACACAGTGAAACCGTATCTAATGCCACTTATCGACGTGTGCAAAAACTGCGATTCTTACCTGTCATCCACGGGAGCTTCGCTCCAATTCGGCAATGTCATTGATTTGCCTGCCGAGGTCGATCTATCTGACTATTTTCACATGCTACCGAGCCCGCCACCGCTAGTAGTACCACCACGTTTAATGAGAGAAGAGAATCTTTCATATTCGTTTCCAACCAGAATGCTAAGAAGCGCACACAGAACGGATCTCGCATATGACATTCCCGGACAAATTCTCACCTGCTGCTACCAGATTCACAAAACATATGATGGATACAGAGTTGAGCTCGATCTAGAATCACTCTGGACCAATCCGTTTCCGGTCGACGACCTGCCGCAGGTTTTCGATGATTTGAAAAACAATCTCTATATGGCGTTTCATAGCCTAATCACGGATCGCACCCGCGACCTGTTCGAATAGCGTCGGTCAGCCCAAACAGTTTAATTCGATCCAAGCAAATTCGCCTATACCGCGAATGAAGACGATAGGCGCGCAGAACGAAACTTCATTTCAATCAGTCTTTTCGAATTTATAGAATTTGCTGTCTACATGAACAACTGGAAAGTTGGGCGGTAGCTCGCTCTGCATCAACTCAACGAATCCGTTCTTCTCATAAAACCGATGGGCAGCGCGCATCTGCTGAGTGGTTCCCAACAAAATGGATTTAATCGAACGCTCATCACACCAGCGTTTCGCTCGGTCCATGAGAGTTTGCGCGATGCCAAATTTCTTACCGCGAAAATCTGCGTGTACGAACATCTTCTTCAAGGCGACCTGCTGATGCCCGATATCGACGACACCAACGGTTCCCACGACTTTGCCGTCGCAAAGTGCAACCCAGAAATTACCGTTTCCTTTTTGAAAAACTTTCTTGATATCGACTAAGTCCGGCTGCTCCTCGCGCGTGATCTTGACGCCGAATTCAATCTGCTGAATCGGCAACACCAACTCCTCGACGGACTGCTGATAGCGGTCCTCAAACTCAACGACTTCGACTTTCTTTTCTACGATCATTTGCATACACGTTCACCCGACACAAGAGAATATGCCTTTCATTCTCCCTATTGCAATCGATAACGTCCAATACTTAAAATAGATAAACTGATAGCAAATCGGTATCGAATGTTTTGACGGTCGACAAACCACGCTATCGCCATTCGAACAGCCACCAGAGCAAGAGATAAACACTTTGATCGAGCTTCGACAACTCAAATATTTCGTCAGAATCGCGCAATTAGAGCATTTCGGACAAGCAGCGCAAGACCTTCACGTCGTTCAACCAGCGCTCAGCAGGCAGATGAAGCAATTAGAAGAGGAGATGGGAGTTGAGCTATTCGAACGGTTGCCGCGCGGCGTGCGACTCACGGCAGCGGGCAAAGTTCTTCTCGCTCGCGCAACTGCGGTTCTCGACGACGTGGACCGAATGATCACTGAAACCCAGCAAGCTGCCAGCGGTAAGACCGGTTTCCTCAAAATCGGCTTCGCCGATGGTGCAACCTACAGCGGCCATGTCCCCGAAATTCTCGGTGAGTTTCGTAAACGCAATCCCAACGTAAAAATGGAACTCATCCCAGCAAGTTCAATTGCCCAAGGCGAGCTCTTGGCCAATGGTTCCATCGACATCGGCTTCGTTTATTGGTTGCCGCAAAACACAGAATCAATTGATAGTAGATCCATTAATGAGGAACAAATTGTTCTTGCTGCAGCAAAATCAAATCGAGCAATCGCAAGCCGAAAGTCTGTCACCCTGCAGGATCTGCAAGAGTCACAATTTGTTTGGTTTAAACGCTCGGATGGTCCACTCTATTACGACCTGATTCTTACTCAATGCAGCAAAGCTGGTTTAACAATGAACGTGGTTCAAGAGTCATTCACGGAGAGCACCATGCTTAGCCTGGTTTCGGCTGACATCGGAGTAACTTTCATAACTGAGTCAGCACGCCGCCGAAAACCGGACAATGTAGCACTCGTCGAAGTGACAGATCTGAAAGCGACAATCACTCTAAGAGCGATGTGGCGGCGAGACAATCGAAACCCTGCGTTGAAGCCGTTCATCGATTCAGTAGAACGAACCGTCGCGCAGAGATGATTCAAAGTCGACGTATGCCTCAATCATTGCCCTATATGATTGCTTCACTATCCAATGCGAGAACCATATCATCTGGGGCGATTCAGCATCCGGAATTTTGATATTAAAAGAAGACCCATCAGTTTCTTATTCGACGCGCTGACGCTGATTAATCGGACTGCTTGAACTCTCAAGCCGCTCTATCGGGTTAGGCCCGGAGAGGGACGGCTATATCAACCTCATCCCAACGCACGATTAAGCAGAGTCACCCTTTTTCTCGTCCTACTTAGTCTCCGTATGCCACACCTAAACTAAAAGCACGTGATATCAAAGCTGTTTTACAGAATGTATCAGGAACGGCATCTAGTTCATACACAAGAAAGCGCGTGGATAACTGGGTTTCAACGGCGACTGGCGCAACGGAGAATTAATTCACTATTAAAATCGACCAGATCGAATAGGATCTCAAGTGAGGAATTTCGATGACGACCGCGCCGCACTCCGCTATCGCCAAACCCGGTCTGTTCCAGACCCACGCCAAGCGCTTACCGCGTTTGCGCATGAAGGCGCTCATGCGTGAGAACAATCAGGTCTCTGTGCAACTCGTATCGCGTCCTGAGTTAGCCGACGCAGCCTCAGTTGTTGTTCGAGTGACCGTCGCAGGACTGTGCAGAACTGACCTCTATGCGGCAGACGGCAAAATCAAGGTCGTAGATCCGGTGGTGCTAGGTCACGAGTTTGCTGGAGTAATCGACGAAGTCGGCGCTGAAGTTCAAAACCTCAAAGTCGGTCAACGTGTAACTGTTAATCCTACGCTGCCCTGTTTAAACTGCAAATATTGCCAGGCAAACGACTCGAAAAATTGCCAATCATCTACATTTCTTGGCGTCGATAGATGCGGTTGTTTTGCCGAATTTATCTGTGTCCCTTCAAGCGCGATCTTGCCAATTCCGGATTCGATTTCCGATCTGGCAGCAGCATACACAGAACCTGTTGCAGCTTCCCTAGCTGTTCTCAAAGCCGGCATCGGCGCAAACGACAAGGGTTTGATCTACGGCAACAATCGCTTCTCGCAATTGATGGAACAAATTCTGCGAGCCCATTCAATCAACAACGTCACCGTATATGACACCACACAAGATCGCGGTTCACTGGTCGAAGGTGCCTTCGACTATGTGATTGAAACCGCGCTGACAGCTGAGTCCCTGGTCGATATGACCCATGCCGTTCGCCCAGGCGGAAAGCTAATCCTAAAGAGCAGACAATACGATCCGGTAGAATTGAACATGACCTCGTTGCTTAAAAAAGAGCCGATCATGCACGTCGTAAACTACGGAACATTCGAAGACGCCATCGAGCTTTTGGCGAGTGGCAAAATTAGCATCGATGAACTGGTCGATGGAGTTTATCCACTCGAAGATTTCAAACGTGTCTTCGCTGGCGCTCGAAACAAAGAATCGTTGAAACCGTTTTTCAGCACAGGTGAAGGTTACTAGCCATGTGTGGAATCATCGCCAAGTATGCACCGGGTCGAGAAGTAACAACTCAGAGTCTGAGTGCGGCGGTCGCAGCTCTCAACCATCGCGGTCCCGATGGTCATGGAATGTGGATTTCTCCAGACGCGGAGGTTGGTTTGGCTCATGCGAGATTGGCAATTATTGGTTTGAACAACGGTGTCCAGCCCATCTCAAGCGACGACGGACAGATTCAAGTTATCGTCAACGGCGAATTCTACGATTTCGAACGCATTCGAAATGAACTGAAAGCCAGAGGCCATCGGTTCAAAACAGAATCCGATTCTGAAATAGCGTTGCATCTATATAAAGAACTTGGTGTTGATTGCCTTCAGCAATTGCGCGGCGAGTTCGCCATGGTCATCTGGGATGAGCGCGCCAAGCGACTCTTCGCCGCACGCGACAGATTCGGAATTAAACCATTGGTTTATGCCCACATAAACGGACAACTGTGCATCGCGTCAGAAGCCAAAGCTTTGTTCGCACTCGGTATCCCTGCTGAGTGGGATGAAGAGTCATTCTTCCAATCAGCGAACATGCAATATACGTTGCCGGACCGGACGCTCTTCGCCAATATTCGACAACTGGAACCCGGACAATACCTTCTCGCCCACGACCAAAACGTTCAAACGTTTACCTACTGGGACCTGGACTATAAGCCAGATCAACCAGATCAAAAATTCGACGAACGCGAACTGATCGAACAGTGTCGAGAGAAATTACAAGAAGCTGTTCGCTTACGATTGCGTGCTGATATCCCAGTCTGTGCCCACTTGAGTGGTGGATTGGATTCGAGCGCGGTCGTAGCGCTGGCGATGCAAATTGCCGAGAAACCAATCAAATGCTTCTCCGTCAGTTTCGAGGAAGAGGCTTATGATGAGCGCATCCTCGCGGGTGAGATGGCGAAAAAGGCGGGAGCAGATTTCCAACCGGTCAATGTTTCCCAAAGCGAACTAATTCAGCATCTCTCTGACGCTGTTTACTACAGCGAAGGTCTGGCAATCAACGGTCACCTCACGGCCAAGTACATTTTGAACAAAGAGATTCGGAAAGCCGGCTACAAAGTCGCTCTTACTGGCGAAGGTTCCGACGAAGTTCTTGCAGGCTACGCTCATTTGCGCAGCGATTTGTTTAAAACGGATGGACGCGATCATTTAATTGCTGACCTACATGCCAGCAACAAAGCCTCACAAGGCATTATGTTGTTGCACGGAAAATCGCTGTCTCTGAAATCTGTTGAGGAAAAACTCGGATATATTCCTGGCTTCCTCGAAGCCAAAGGCTCCTTCGGCAACAAGGTTTGCGGTCTTCTAAGCGATAGCATTTTAGAACGTTTTGCTACGCACGACGCATACGATCGCTTCGTTTCAAGATTCGATATAGAAGGTCAACTCACAGGAAGAAACCCTGTTCATCAGTCTCTTTACCTCTGGACCAAATCCGCGCTCGCCAACTATATTTTGAAAACTCTCGGCGACGGAATGGAAATGGCTAACTCAATCGAAGGTCGTCTCCCGTTTCTCGATCACCACTTCTTTGAATTCATCCGTGATTTGCCCATCTCGATGAAGATAAACGGTACGGTCGAAAAGTACATTCTCAAAGAAGCAGTCAAACCGTTTATCACTGAATCAATTTACAACAGACAAAAACATCCATTCGTCGCACCACCTGTGAGCGCCTTCGCATCAGCTTCTGCGGAAACACTATTGAACGATTCGCTTCGCAGCAAGAAATTCAAAGACATTCCGTTTTTAAACCACAAAAAAATAATTACACTTCTCGATTCGCTGCCGAACCTGACTGAGAGCGAACGTTCCGCCACCGACCCAGTTTTGATGATGGTAGTCTCAGCCTACTGCTTGCAGGATCGGTTTAAGCTCTAAGGTGTGAAACGAGCAATCATGCCCAGCGACAATCAATCAGCTAACGTTCTAGAACTCTTCCTCAGCGTTGCGAAAACTCATCGAGAGAAAACCGCGATTCTCACGGAAGGAAGACATGCCGTCTCTTACGGACAGCTGCTCAGCAAGTCGAATCGAATCGCGCAAACGCTAATGAATGCCGGAGTACGCGAAGGCGATGTTGTTGGAATAGGAATATCGAAATCCGCGGAGTACATCGCTTCAATGCTCGGAATTTGGGCTTCGGGCGCCGCCTTCGTGCCGCTAGATCCAACTTTGCCGAAGGAGCGTGCGCAATTTATAATCAATCAATCGTCGATGCGCGCTGTCTTGGTGAAGACTGGCAAAACGAAGACAAACCCAAACAGTGAGCAGAGTTCAACATCTCCAGTCGCAGGGCTCGGAGCAGAAGTGTTTGGTGTCGACGACGACTGGACCGACGATTTTGAGTTAGACAAACAAATCCATTTAGACAAACAATCCGCTAGTTCAACCCTAGGTAAACAAACCGCGTTCGAAAATTGCTGCGCCATTCCATCCGATCGACTCGCCTATATCATCTACACATCAGGTTCTACTGGACGCCCGAAGGGCGTCATGGTGCCTCATGCCGGTTTAGTCAATTTATTAAAAGAACAAATCGCGGCGTTCAACCTCGATGAGAACAGCAGGTCTCTTTTTTATCTGTCGACAAACTTCGACGCCTCCGTTTCAGATATTGGAACCGCATTGCTAGCCGGTTCTACACTATGTATTGAACCTCAAGGTTTACTGCAATCCGGTCCACATTTTATGCAATTGCTCTTGGAGCGAAATATTTCGCACATGGACATTCCACCGTCCGTTCTAAAAACGCTTACTTGCGACGATGCGCCAAAGTCGCTTAAAACCATCATCATCGGCGGAGAAGTATGTGCACCGGATACGGTGCGACGCTGGGCGAAGATTTGTCGTGTCGTTAATGTGT
>CAZRMH010000172.1:7253-16204 GCA_964600935.1 uncultured Candidatus Obscuribacterales bacterium | reverse complement strand
ATCGTCGTCGGAAATTTCGCCGAACCACTGAGGTCGGCGGGCTTATCTCCACTGCCCGAGAGAACCAACAGTCCAGCAGCAACAACTGCCAGACCGAGAAAGCAAATACGTTTTGTTTTAGTCATAACTAGATCCTTGCGGTAGTCGCAAATCAGTTGCCCAAGCGTTTTGCACTCGGGTTGGTTTTGCACTGGTTGAATCCAGCGCAATTGTTTTTGCCATTAGGTCAAAGGCGCTTGCGATGCGTCTCCGCCAATGCCGATCAGACAGACGCTTTGACGGTCTGCCAAATTGGCAGGGTTTGAAACGGGATAGTCGAACGCAGACTTTGCCAGTCTGAATTCAACGAGGTTCGCCACCTGCAGAAGCATTTTCACTCGACGATCAGAGAGGTTTGGATACCGGGCGATATCAAAACTCTCGCGTCAAAAAAAATGGCGAGAATGACGAAGTCAAGATAATGGGGTAAAAAAAACCGGGATGGAGACTTGGAAGCCTGCCGCCAACCCGGTTCTCTTACACGACCGCTAAGACCTGAGATGACCTTTGTGATCACCCCAGGTCTTTCGATCTACATAGAAAGATGGCCTACCGGAATCCGATAGTGCGTCTTTGCTGGAAAGAAGAGCGGCGCACCTTCCATTGCTGGAGCGATGCGCCGCCCTGAAAACTAGCTGACCGTGCCGCCGCGGCAACCGGTGTCCTTGTCGGAGGGGTCGCACTGCGCCGGTAGTCCGTCCGACGTAGCAGCGCTGGACCCAGGCACGACCGGAGCGGGTTCAGGCAGCTCAGCAACCTTGGCTTCGGAGCCGTCGGTCAGTTCGACCACGCCACCGTCCAGACCATGAGCCTCATCGTCGAAGCGAGCCTTGACCGCATCCAGCATCGCCAGGGCATGAGCCTCAACGTGCTTGGCGGCCTTGATTGCCGGAACACCCTTCTGGACGAGACGCCAGTAGGCCAGCGAAGCCGCCGCCGCCACATAAGTGGCGTAGACGTCACCGATATCTTCCGGCAGCTCGCTGGAGCCGGCCATCAGGTTTTCGACCAGACGGTCGACCTTCATCTGACGGCGCGGGGTCCAGTTGATCACCTCAGAGGTCGACAGACCTCCGAGCGACTTCAGCTTGGCGCGAATCAAAGCCTTCGCCACCACCGGTGCCACCAACTTCAGGTCGGCAGTCGGGATGCGAATCGCAGCCTTGTTCTTCGGATTGTCACTGTGCCAGGTGATGAACTCCGGCACCTGACCGACAGCCTGGTCGGCGAGCGCGCGGCACTGCTTGGCCTCATCGGGGAACCCGATTTCGTCAAGAGCAGCCGCGACGATGCATGCCCGGATATAGTCCGGTGGGTGAGGCCAGAACTTGATCGTCTTCTGTCCCGACTCCAGCTTCTGGACGCTGAAATACGAACCCGTGCGCAGCAGGCGCGGGTTCTTGAACACGCCGGACGGCTTCGAGTTGAACGCCGAGAAGGTCGAGAGCATGTTGTACAGGTACGCCGGACCCGACAGCAAGATGCCGCCCGAGATATCGGCGTCAACTTCACCGATGGTATCTGCGAAGACCTTGACCATAACCGACGACATCGGCACGGCAGTGCGCTCGATCTGGATTTCCGGCTGGCTGAACACCACCTCCTGCTTCTCACAGGCTTCGGCAATCGCCTTGGCGACGACCATGGTGAGCTCGTCTCCGAGTCCTTCGACATCCTCGAAGATGTCGTGACGGAACTCGTGCATGTAGAGCACCAGCATCAGAGTGATGATGCTGCGCTCGTCGTGCGGGACTTCGATGGCGTGCGCGCCGATCGGACCACGAGTGCCGGGCAGAGTCGCCGGACCATGCTCGCTGAAGCGCGCCACGAAGACGTTGCCGACGTGAAACTTGCTCGTCTTGAGCCGTTCCTTGATCTCAGCATCGAGCTTGACGGCGGGAGACATGCCCTCGAACAGATGGAACGCCTGTTCGACCGAGAAGACAACTGCTTCGAGCTGCTTGTAGTTGCCGGAGCGCAACTGCCCGAAGGCGTCCGTCCAGATGCGCAACACGCCGAGAATGGGAGCGAGTTCCTCGTCCAGCGATTCGAGAACGGCCTCGAGGATACGCCCCTCGGGAACGTCAGGATTCTGGGCTGTGGCGATGCTCAGAGCGCGCGGAACGGCCGCGAGGTAGAGAGAACGCACCTTGTTGAGCTGCTCTTCTAGGCTGGCAATCGAAGCCGCCTTACGAGGCATGCGCTTCGCGACCACATCTTTCGCCCATGCCACCTTGTCGGCATGGTCGTCGAAGCGTTCGGCGACGATGGCGTCGTACTTGCCGTCGTCCATCATCAAGCGAATGCCTTCTGCCGCCGCGAACAACGTCGCATCCACGTTCTCGACGATCGAGAGCCGTGACTTCTGGCCTGCCGCCGGCGGCGTGATGCCCTTACTCGGCAGGCCCTTGATAAAACCCACGTTGACTGCCTTCAGGTCGGGAACGGTGGATTTGGCTCCCTTGCCCTTGCCACCGGGTTTGGCGGCTGCGGCTTGCTTCTCTTCCAAGCGGGCAAGCGAGCGAGTGACCGCTTCTTGCACCGTCGGGAAGGCGAAGTCCTTGTCCCCGTATCCGGGACAGATCACCATGTTCGTCCGGCAGCAGTGAGAACCCGGCTTGTCTTCCGGGGTCTGACCGGTCTGCGGAGTAAGATCGAATGTAATTTTCATACTGACTTTCGCTCCTGTTGGGGAGCGGAACGAAACCGGCAACGTGCCGGTTTCGCCCACTCCTTGGATTTCGATTGCGCTGGATAAATCAGTCGGTAGCCAGACCAGCGATCACACGCGCGAGCTTGTCGGCGAGCACATCGATGGGCGGCACGGACCGGTATTCCGGAATGTCGAGTCGCATCAGCGAACCGACACAGGCAGCAGGCGTCACGATCGGCGACCCCTCCTGCAAAGCATGTTTGACCGCGGCAGGCGTGACGCCGGCGCGATCAATCTGGAACGAGACGATCGACGGCACCATCGGTCGAGTCGGACTGGGCTCGACCACATGCACGCCTGGAATGGCCGAAATCGCCGCCACGACTTTGGCTCGCTCTGCACCAATCAAGGCGAGCTGGTTGAGCCGCTTCTCGCGAAACGTCTCGCCCTTGCCGCGCTGTGAGAAGTACATAAAAGCCGCGTTCATAGCGACGAACTCCGGGATGGAAATCGCGCCACGCTTCAGAATCCAGTCGGGAAGTTCCGCCTCGAGCCGGGGCTCGAACTGGAAGTGCGCGATAGATGGATTGACCACCCGTCCACGCTGCGTGCGCTCGATGAAGATTCGAACGAGCTCTTCCGAGACCACGCAAGCTGATGCCGTGAGCAGACCACCAAGCGCCTTGGAGGCGCTGAGCAGATAAGCATCGCAGTAGGCGAGCGGATTGTTGAGCGCGTCAGCGTCGCGCCGTCCCATGCCCTGGATGTCGTCGACCACAAAGAAGAGGTTGTGCCCATGCGAGCGCAACTCCCTCACGAGGTCGGCCACCTCCTTGACCGGCATGAGCCGTCCACTCTCACTCACCGTCGGCAGGATGATCACACCACAGGTGGTACCGCCCTGAGAAGTCTGCTCGACGGCCTCTCGGATTTGTTCGACCACCTGCGGGTTATCGAACCTTGTCAGGTCGATGACGCAGTCGGCAGTCTCCATGCCACTGGGCATGTCGAGCGCCGGTGTGCGCTCGAAGAACAGACTGGTGACCGGCACGAACGCGTTGTTCTTAGCGGCGTTCGGTCCGTTGGTCGAGCCTTCTTCCGTCGTCTGCACGGTGAAGAACTTGCGGACAAACCCGGGCAATCCAGCAGCAATGCCACGGAATTCCGGATGCCGACCAATATGAGCGAACATGCGCGTAACCAGAAGACTGGAAGCGTCGCCCGATGCGTCGAGGATGACCGGTACATCGTCTGCCAGACCCAGCAAGCTGCGGATCCAGTAGCGCGAATACTCGGTTTCCTGAATGTAGTAATCATTGAGCGCATCGACGTCGCCATAGAAACGGCGAACGGCGTCGACACTCAACTTGGCGGTCACCGACATCTCGGATGTCGGCGCAGGAATGGTGGCACCGGCCCACCAGTTACGCCACTTCGACTGCCAGGGCACACCGTGCAACGGGACAGTCGTGAGCGGATTCGCAGGATATGCGAACCCGACAGCTGCGGGGTCGAATTTCTTCATTGTTATCCTCGGAAAAATTGGTTAGCCCAAGACACGCGCGGACTGACAGTCCACGCGTTCGTTAAATTGGAAACTCGGAGAACCGCTCTTGCAGAACGGCTATAGAGAAGTACTGCGAGAGCTGGAAAAAGACTGGTTACTCGACACCAAGGCAATGTGCCGAAACGTTTTGCTTGTAGCACTAGGCTTGGCTCGTTTCGGCTCTTGGCGGTTTCGCAACAGCCCTTTTCCAGGTCCCGCAGGAACAGAAACAAAGACTGAGGCTGCGTCGGACAGGCGAAACCTCAAGCAAGTCGTTTAAAACTTGCAAGCTATCTCGACTGACCTCTGCAGCCCCAGCCCCTGTTCAAAAACTATTGGTTGACACCGTCACCACAGGCAGTGGCAGAGCGCCTGCGATTTTGCAATCGCTGACGCCCTGCCGGTCTGCCTCGATGGTTAGGCGAGTTCGTCGAGGTAATACTCGTCGTGCGTGAACACGTCGACCTCGATCGCCTTGAGCTTGGCGGCATGAGCCTGCGCCAGCCGGTCAGCCTCGGACTGCGTCAGCACACCCAGCTCGACCGCCTGGGCGGTGAGTTTGGCGCTATGCGCACCACGCGGCAGCTGACGGGCCTTCTGGGCCTTGATCAGCTTGTCGACCAGCGGCTGGGTCTCGCTGACCAGGCGGAACGCCTCGATCAGTTCGCCGAGCCCCGGAGCATCACCAGCGGGCACGAAAACGCCGTCGGTGATGCGGTTGAACTGGTCACCGTAGGTCTGCACCGTGGCTGCAGCCTTGCGGGCAAGCGCGTCGGACGGAGCGCGGCCGAGCGGGTTGAGCCGCAGGGTGGAGGCGCCGACCGTGCGCATCAGGAACCCGAGGACGGGCACATCGAAGTTGGCATAGATGCCTTCGAACGCCGTCTGCACTTCGTTAAGAGCGTGAGCGAGGGCGTACTGCACCAGCGGCAGGTCCTCCTTGCGACGCCCTTCAGCCTCGAAGCGCCGGAGCGCCGAGAAGCCGAGCAGCATCCAGGCCACAGCGTCCGCGTACCGGCCGGTGAGCATCTGGCGCGCCTTCAGCTTACCGCCGACCGTGAACATCGCCAGGTCGGTGAGGGTACCGAAGTGCGCCGCCGCCCAACCGAGGCGCCGGTAGTAGGTCCGCGTGGCAGGCGCCACGTTCGGGACACTGGTGGTCCATCCGCGAGTGAGACTCCGCACGCCCGTGCGCACGATGCCCAGACCGAAGTGCGCCATCCAGCCCACGAGGTTCCAGCGGAAGGCCGGGACGTCATTGTCGTCGACCGCATGCACGACCTTGAGCGCATACGGATGGCAGCGAGTAGCGCCCTGCCCGAAGATCATCAGCGTCCGCGTCAGGATGTTGGCACCCTCGACGGTGATGCCGACCGGCGCGCCGGTATATCCCTTGGCGAGGATGTTGCGCGGGCCCTGCATGACGGCGGCACCAGCCATGATGTCCATGGCATCGATACCGGCCTTGCGGGCGATTTCGGTGGTGTAGGCCTTCAGGACAGCGGAGGTCACCGGCGGTTGGATGCCGGAGTCGACAGCCGAGCACACGAAGATGCGCGCGGCATCCAGCATGTAGGTCATGGCCGCGATCGAAGCGACCTTCTCCTCGATGCCTTCCATCTGACCGATCTGCCGGTTGAACTGCGAACGCACCATCGAGTAGGCGCCGACCGAAGCCGCACCAACCTTCAGGTTGCCGACCGCGCCAGCAGGGAGGGACACGCAGCGGCCACCAGCAAGCTGCTCCATGAGCATCTTCCAGCCGCCACCGGCATACTCGGCACCGCCGATGATGCTGTCGACAGGCACGACCACATCGACGCCCTTGAGCGTGCCGTTCTCGAACGGCTCGCCGATCGGCACGTGGTGCGGTCCACTGACGAACCCGGGCGTACCCTTGTGGATCAGCACGCAGGTGATGCCGATGTCGCCCTTGTTCTCTGCAGTCGTCTTGCCCAGCAGATTGTCGGGGTCCGACAGCTGGATGGCGACGGTGCAGAGGTTGGCAATCGGCGCCAACGTGATGTAGCGCTTCTCGAAGTTCAGACGCAGCTTGACCTGACCGTCAGTGTCGCGGAAAACGACACCTTCGGAGGTCATGCTGGCCGCATCGGAGCCCGCCGTCTTCTCGGTCAGACCGAAGCAAGGGACGAACTCGCCAGAAGCCAGCTTCGGCAAGTAGAACTCCTTCTGCGCATCCGTACCATAGTGGATGAGCAGCTCGCCGGCACCGAGCGAGTTGGGGATCATCACCCGCACACCGACGGTGAACGAGTAGGGCGTGATCGTGTGCAGAATCGTCGAAACAGCCAGTCGCGAGAATTCCTTGCCGCCGTACTTCTTGGGAATGATCAAACCCATGAAGCCCTGCGACTTGATGAAGTCGTCGACGTGCTGCGGGACGCGGCGCGTCTGCCCGACCTTGTAGTGGTCGAACATGCGGCACAACTCGACGAGCGGACCGTCGATGAAGGCTTGCTCTTCAGCGGTGAGCCCGCCGTAGGGCTTGCTGAGCATCGAGCGGAAGTTGGGTTTGCCGGCGAAGATATCGCCGTCGAGCCAGACATCCCCGGCCTCGAGCGCCTGACGCTCGGTTTCGGAGATTTGCGGGAGAACCTTCAGCTTCTTCATCGTGTTCAGGATGAAGCGGAAGAAAAAATCACCCCGGCGGCCCTTGCCGGAGTTCCCACTGTTAACGCTGTCCGCCGGAGTTCGGGGACCCTTGTCATTTTTCGGAGTCATGTCTTTGTCCTCAGACCTCAAAATTCAGCCCTTGCGGACTGGAGGTAGAAATTGCAGTAAGGGGGCTCAACGTGAGCCTCTTCGAAGAACGAAGCCAGAACCAGAGCGGGCACGCGCCCGCTCCGGGAATTGTGTAGGGGCTAGACCATGACGTCGTGAGACGACGGCGTTCAGAGAACGCCGCCGCCTACGACAGTCAATTAGAGTACGCCGACCTCGACCCAGGCCGCCTTCAGAGCGGTCTCGAGGGTGGGGTGCAGCGCCTTGCAGTTCTCGAGGGTCTTCAGGGCGAATGCCTTGAAGTCCGCCTTCGAACCGACGCGGTTGGTACCGCAGTTGGTGGCGTACCAGATCTCGAACGGACGCTCCCAGGCGTTGCCGCCGACCGCACGCGCGAAGTTCGCGAAGGCGCGGTTCGGGATGCCCGAGTTGATGTGCACGCCGCCATTGTCGGACCACCCGGTGTAGAGGTCCTTCATGTTGGCCGGCTGCGGGTCCTTGCCGACCTTCGGGTCGTCATACGCGGTGCCCGGGTTGAGCATATCGCGCAGGGCGCGGCCGTTGACCTTCTTGGTCCACAGACCGGGGCCGACCAGCCAGGTGTCCTTGTCGGCCGTGAGACCGCTGCGGAACTGACGGCAGAGCACGCCGACGACGTCAGAGAAGTGCTCGTTGAGGGCGCCGGACTGGCCCTGGTAGATCAGGCCGGAGGTCTTCTCGGTGACGCCGTGCGCCATCTCGTGACCCACGACGTCTTCGATGACGAAGGTGGAGAAGAGTTCGCCGTCGCCGTCGCCGTACGTCATCTGCGTTCCATTCCAGAACGCATTGTTGTACTTCCGACCGTAGTGCACGGTGCCGACGAGGGCCATGCCCAAGCCGTCGATCGAGTTGCGCTTCACGACCTTGGCGAGGAAGTCCTTGACGCCGCCGTGGAAGACGTACGCGTTGTCGACAGTGGTATCGCCAGTGGCGGCATCGCCTTCGAAGCGAGCCTTGGCGCCGGGAAGCGACTGCTTGCCCTGAGCGTCATAGATCTTGCGTTCGCCGGTGCCGGTGCCCGCGAAGAGACCAGGGAAACGACCAGGCAGGGTGACACCCTTCTGGATCAGCGACTGATTCTGGATCAGGGTGCTGAGGATGGAGATGTTGCTCCGGTTACGCGCATGCAGTTCGTACAGCAGATGGTCGTAAACAAAGCCTTCGTGTTGGTGGCTCATGTGAGTTACCTTTCAGTTTTTGAAACACGGGATTGTGTTTCTTGGTTTGAATGAATGGCAGGCGTGAAACCTCGCGGGGAGTCGGAGGGTGCCTGACAGCGAGAAATCGACCCGCACTCAAAACTGGCACGAGAAGCGCCACTAGCACACAGACCAGAGAACTGAACTTCCCCGAAACTCGTAAAACAAGCTGGGAAAAGAGCGATCAGTTCAATTGGAGAGGAGTTAGTGGTTTCTCGATGACAAATTGAGGAGTGTAGGTTGCCTCAAGAACCTAGCTGTAAAGAACAGCTTTAAACAACGTGGTGGTATTAATCATGTATAACCAGTGAATACATATATGGCGCTAACAGCGCCCTGTGAAGTAGCTCTAATGCCTGGCGACAGTCAACACCTAGCAGAGCTATCGCAAATCACGCGAACAATGATCAGCGTCGTTAAGATGCTCTACCATGCCACCATCTGCAATGCTTGACAATCACCTTGTCAAGAAACCCCGGTATTTCGAAAAGCCTGATTCTTAGCTATGTCTGATTTGATCGTCATGAGATGTAATGAGTAAGGTTGACCCGCTATATGTACTTTCATTTAACTTTGCAGGCCACTAATTAAGAGCCCCCGAGTTTGTTAAGAATCTCTACCTGAGCTGATCTCCGTCAGTTTAGTTCACGACTTTTTCGAAAGAGAAGTCGTGAAGAGTGACTCGACTCCAGGTTTTGCTGTCTAAGACTGCAAAGCCAAACTGCGGAAT
>CAZRMH010000172.1:0-7243 GCA_964600935.1 uncultured Candidatus Obscuribacterales bacterium | reverse complement strand
AGAAACTAGTGTTTCGAGGGCGAGAGAACCGTCCGGGCGCCTGCCAAGCGAAGACGGAAGGTTAACAGTAGCTTACTTTTTGCCTAGAGAGAGCTATTCTCTTCAATGGACTTCATGCAGCCCATGGCTCGCGTTCGACGTCGACCGATGATTCGGTTGCCATTGCGACGACAAGCCGGGAACCCATTACTGCTGCTTAGGAAGAGTTCAATTGGAGATTAGCAAAATGACTAAGCCTGACGATCAAAGCGTGATCGCAACTGTTCAGGCCAATTTCCGCCTGCCTACCCATGTTATCCCCAGCCGCTATGACCTCACGCTCCGCCCTGATCTGAACGAATTCACGTTCACCGGCGAAGAAGTGGTCGATATCGACGTTCTCGAAGCGACGAGCCAAATCAAGCTCAACGCCAAGAAGCTGGAGATTCAGGAAGCCTATGTCGTCAAAGCAGACGGCACGCGGCTCAACGGCAAAGTCGAGATTGACGAGCAGATCGAGATCGCAACCATTTCATTCAGTGGCATTCTCGGGAAGGGTGCGTGGAAACTCCATGCGCGGTTCTCAGGGGTGCTCTCGGACAAGCTCAAGGGTTTCTACCGCAGCTTCTGGACAGACGACGCCGGGATCAAACACCCAATCGCCTGCACCCAGTTCGAAGCCACGGACGCCCGCGCCGCTTTCCCGTGTTTCGACGAACCCGAGTTCAAAGCCACCTTCAAGTGCGCTCTCGAGGTCGACGAAAACCTGACGGCAATTTCGAATGGTCGCGTTCTCAAAGAAGAAGTTTTGGACGATGGCATCCGCTATGTCAGCGTCCGGGCCTCCGACGCAAAGCCGGTCAACAAGAAGCGTGTCGAATTTGCCGAAACCATGAAGATGTCCACATACCTCGTGGCCTTCATCGTCGGTGAATTCGTGAGCTCCAAACCGGTCAACGTCAACGGCAAAGAAGTGCGCATCTGGTGCGTCCCGGGCAAAGAGCATCTGATGGACTTCGCCCTCAAGGCCGCATCCTTCGGTCTCGACTGGTACGAGAAATACTTCGACATCGCCTATCCGGGCGGTGACAAAGTCGACCACATCGCCATCCCCGACTTCGCGTCCGGTGCCATGGAAAACCTGGGCGCCATCACGTATAGGGAGACCGCCCTTCTGGTAGACGAGAAGACCGCGCCGCACTCCGCTCTCAAGCGAGTCGCCGAGGTTGTGCTTCACGAACTGGCGCACATGTGGTTCGGTGACCTGGTCACCATGGGCTGGTGGAACGGGCTGTGGTTGAATGAGTCGTTCGCGACATTCATGGAAAATCTCTGCCTGCATCACTGGAAACCCGACTGGAATGTCTGGGAGGAGTTCGCTCTTGGTCGCGCCGCTGCGGCACGTCTGGACGCCCTGAAGAGCACGCATCCGATCGAATGCCCGGTTCATCACCCCGATGAAATCGACGAGCTTTTCGACCTGATTTCTTACGAGAAGGGTTGCTCGGTCCTGTACCAGATCCACCAGTTCATCGGCAAAGATGCCTTCCAGAAGGGCATCCGCGCATACTTGAAGAAGCACAGCTACCAGAACACCGAGACGCACGACCTCTGGGATGCCCTGGAGAACACCTGCAAGTCGCTCGGACTGGACCTGCCTGTGCGGGAGATTATGGACGACTGGGTGTTCACGCCCGGCCATCCCGTGATCGAAGTGAAGGAAGGCGACGCTGACGGTTTCGTCGTGCTCAGCCAGAAACACTTCACCTTCCTGCCCAAAGACGCAGACAGCAAAGCTACCCTCTGGCCAGTGCCCGTCACCATGCGGGTCGCCAAAAAGGACGGCTCCTCCGAGGAGAAGAAGTTCGTGTTCGACAAGCTCGAACAGTCCGTTTTCGTTGGTGAAGGCTACGATCACATCGTGGTCAATGCCGGCGGCTCCGGATTCTATCGAGTCGTGTATTCGCACGGTCTGAACGAACGACTGATCGGAGACGTGCAGAAGTGCCTTTCTGTAGTGGAGCGTTTCAATCTCGTCAACGACAGTTGGGCCACGGTGCGCGCTCGCATCACGCCTGTCACCGACTACCTCGAAGTGGTCAAACTGTTCGGTGGTGAAGAAGATCCGAACGTCTGGTCGATCATTTGCGGCTCGTTGTCGTCGCTCAATCGTCTCGTAACCGGGACGCACCGCACGGCTCTGCAGCAGGTGGTCCGCGATTTGCTCGGTCCGGCCGTCGAAAAGCTGGGCTGGGATTTGCGCAAAACAGACTCGATCCAGACCCGCGAATTGCGCGGCACC
Source organism: uncultured Candidatus Obscuribacterales bacterium (assembly GCA_964600935.1). GTDB lineage: Bacteria > Cyanobacteriota > Vampirovibrionia > Obscuribacterales > Obscuribacteraceae > JADYXR01. The sequence continues at coordinate 4,962 of CAZRMH010000172.1, read as the reverse complement.
CTGATCGGAACACTCGGCACCATCGGCGATGACACTGCGGTTCAGACCAAGGCGGCAACCTACTTCGACAAGTGGAAAGCCGATAAGTCATCCGTCGAAGCCAACATCGTCCCTGCCCTGGTCAGCATCCTCGCTCATAAGGGCGACGAAAAACGCTACGACGAATTCGTCCAACTCTCCAAGGACGCCACCACGCCACAGGATACGCTGCGCTTCATAAACGCGCTGGCGCGTTTCCGTGACGCCAAGCTCCTCGAGAAGACGATCGCCAAGTGCATGTCCGACGAGGTGAAAACCCAGGACGCTCCGTATCTGTTCGCCAGCCTCCTGGCCAGCGAAGATGCCGGTCCACAAGCCTGGAAATACCTGGTCGAGAAGTTCGATGATATGGTCGCTGTCTATCCGGAAAACGGTGTCGTCCGCATGTGCGGCGCAGCCGAATACCTGGATTCCGAAGAGCTGGCCGACGAAGTGCGCACGTTCTTCGCAACCAAGAAAGTGAAGTCCGGTGACATGGCTGTCGCCCAGATGCTCGAGCAGCTCGAGATCAACCTGCAACTGCGCAAGGAACAGGCACCGCCTCTGGCTGCCCACCTCGCCGCAGTCTCCAGCCCGTCTGCCGACAAAGCCGACGGGACGAAACAGGAAGCTGCTGCCGGCTCCAAGAAAGCCGACAAATAACCAGCTCTTGTAGCTAGTTTCGAAAAGCACTGAACAGCACTGGCTCTCGGGCCGGTGCTGTTTTGCATGGGTCATCGCTGACCCGTCTCTCATCGTGGGAAAAAACGGCCTCGACAGCCGTTTTGTTCAACCCAAAAAATTACTTGCAGAGTTGCAGGACTCTAAAATCCGTTTCCAAACGGATCGAAATCTCCTGCTCTAACCCCGTTCGGAACAGCTATCCATGCTGCTCCGAACCAACAACAAGGTGAAATACCATGTTCACATCCGCAATGATCGGACTGGGCTTGCTTGCCGCCGGCGTGGCTTTTGTCGCGCTGCGCAAAGAGTTCAGCTCCAAACCGGAAAAGGCCCCGAAAGTCGGTGGCACTCCGGTCAGTGATGTCACTGCCCTCAACCTGCGCGAGATGCTCACTCAGAGCCCCGCGCCGGTAGTCGTGCAGTTCTACTCGAACGAATGCCCCGCCTGCCACACCCAGAAGCCCAACTTCCAGGAAGCGGCCGACACCCACAAGGGCAACGCTCGATTCGTGCTCATCAACGTCAAGGAAAACAAATCCACTTCGCGCCGCCTCGGCATCACGCGAATTCCTACGACGATGGTGTTCCAGGGTTCTGACGAGACTCCGCTCGCCAGCCGCGTGGGTGTATTCCCCGCTGTCGAGGTCAACGCGTTCATCGCAGAAGCCCTGAAGCGTTAGTCTCGGTTCCGGTTTTAAGCGGACATCCGAATGCCGGACTGTTCTGACGAAAAGCGGGTTCACACCTGGGATTCGCGAAAACAGTTCCGGCTTCGGTTGGACGTCGACCGATGTTTTTTTATCTCGAGCACCGCGTCACAGCCGATACCAAAGGTGGTGCGGCCGCGGGCTCTTTTCGGAGAGAAGGGCTTTGCTGCATCAGCTGCCTGTCCTCTCCAACTAAGAAAAGGAACTAGCTATGTTCTGGTTTTGGACACTCCTCACACTGGCCACTGGCTTGCTGGCCGGACTCTTCGGCTGGCACATCGGCGGTAACCCTGCCGCGTTCGCATTCACGGTTGGGGGCATGCTCGCCGTCTTCGGCGTGCACGACTTGAAGAAGCACCGCCACACCCTGCTGGCCGGCACCGCGTTTATCGCCACTATGGCGTTGTATTTTGGTGGTTTCCAGGTCGCCGTCCTCTCGGTGTTACTGGCACTACCGCTCCAGATCATGATCTGGGAGTTCTCGCTCAAGAAGTCAGTGCTCCTGCCGGTGCTCTTGATGGGCTCGGGCGCGGCTTTCTGGTTGGGATGGCGTTTCGACAGTTCGATGACCGGACTGATCGCGGCTGTGCTCACATTCCTGGGCATGATCGGCATCGAGGACTACTTCCTGCAACGGAAGCACGCCGTGCGTCGCAACTTCCCGATTCTGGGATGGTGCCGATATGGATTCGAGCTGATCGGCGATGAGCTGCGTCAGTATTGGTTCATGTCCGACACGGAAGAGCGCCCCTACAACCGCGAAACGCGCCGGTTCATCTACCGCAGCGCCAAGGGCGTCAACAACAACCTGGGCTTCGGCACCGGTCGCGATTATCGCGCCGTCGGCGAGATTCACATCATGCCGACCAACTTCCCGGTTTCGGAACGGCTGCATCGCGGCAACCGCATCGCTCCTCTAGTAATCGGCAAACGGCGCCGGATTCCGTATCACTGCCCGTGGCCGATCAACATCGCCCACATGAGCTGGGGCGCGCTCTCTGAAGAAGCTGTCATGGCGCTCGCCTCGGGTGCCAAACTGGCCAACATCCACATGGGCACCGGTGAGGGCGGCTTGACGCCATTCCACCTCGACGGTGTCGTTCGGCGAGTGCCGACGGCCAAGTGGGTCGAGTACTACAAGGCCAACATCCTGCACTACGTCAGCTTCAAGAACTTCGCCAAGCCCGCTAAGCCGGTGCCGGAAATCGTCGGCGGTGGTCGCATCATTCTCGAAATCGGTCCAGCCAAATTCGGTTTCCGCAAGTCGTTGAAAGACGCCTTCCGGTCGATCGGACTGGACTTCACTCCTAACAAAATCGATACTGCAGACCTCGAGCGGTTGGCGAAAGCCTACTTCCTGAACGGTCTCGATATCGGCATGCTGCGCGAACTCGCCGAACGCGACGAGCTCGTGGCGCTGGACTTCGAAAAGGTCAAGCGCGTGATGGACAATCCGCAGATCGTCGCCGGCATGCTCAAATTGGCTCAGGGTGCCAAACCCGGACAGGGCGGCAAACTGCCCAAGGAGAAAATCACTCCGAAGATCGCGCAATGGCGCGGCGTTCCGATGGACAAGGACTGCTACAGCCCGAACGCCTGGGACGAGTTCAAGGACCCGGAAACGCTGTTCATGGTCGTCCGCATGCTGCAGGACCTGACCGGCAAACCTTGGGGCGTCAAAATCGTCGGTGGTCAAACCGATGAAATCCACGAGATGGCCAAGCTCTGCAAGAAGTACGGCGACGGTCCGGACTTCCTCGTGATTGACGGTGGTGAAGGCGGAACCGGTGCCGCACCTGTGGACCTGGCTGACCACGTCGGTCTGCCGATTCTGCATGCCATTCCGGAAGTCGACAACATCCTGCGCGAACACGGCGTCCGTGACGGCATCGTGCTGATCGCAGCCGGTCAGATGGCCAAGGCCTCGGACGTGGCAATCGCCATCGCCCTTGGTGCCGACGCTGTCGAAATCGGTCGTGCCAACATGATCGCTGAAGGCTGCATCATGGCGAAGCGCTGCCACACCAACCACTGCCCGGTCGGTGTCGCCACTCAAGACCCACGCCTGCGGCGGGGTCTCGATCCGGAGGACAAATACGTCAAAGTGGCAAACTACAACATGGTGCTGCAACGCGGTCTGCTCATGATCATGAAGGCTGCCGGTGTGAAGACCCCGTGGGAACTCACGCGGCATCACCTGAAGGTCGTGGTCGGTCCGATGCGCGAAGTCTACATGGACGAGATCCATCCGTACCCGGACAACTCGGACGGCAAGCGCAACACCGTACTCGGCGAAGTCCCGCCGGACGACGCGGAGAACGACCGCATTGGTCCGAAGCTGATCCAGCTCGAGGTCAAGAAGAAATAACTCAGCTGGTCAGCAGCCGATGCCGACCCGGTCGCCCGTGGTTCGAACGCTCAGTATCGTGCAGCTTCGCACTGGCGTACAAACCGCACCGCGACCGGGTTTTCTCACGTTTAGTGAAACGCACAACATCAACCCGGCGAGGGAGGGAGAGCGAAATTCTCTTCCTCCCCCTGCCAACCGAACGCTCGTTTAAGGAAACGATGCGTTCCGCAACAGTCTCCGGTGCATGAGAGTGGTCTAGCCATTCTTTCCGCCTGAGGTGGAAGGTCTCTCTATGAACATCGATTTCAAATTTATTCTGCGCGCCGGTCTGGTCGTGGTGGCACTGATTGCCATCTACCTGACGGCGAGGCACTTTCTTGAAGGTGTGTTCAGCCCGGAGGACTTGCTGAAGCTAATCAAGGACTCCGGTCCCTGGGCACCCCTCGTCTACATCGGGCTGTTCATCTGCAGCCCCGGAATTCCGGCTTCTGGACTTGCCATCGCCAGCGGTGCTATGTTCGGTCTCTGGTGGGGTTACCTCTACACCATGATCGGCGCATTGCTCGCCTTGATTCCGCCCTTCTGGTTTTCGCGGTTGCTCGGGCGCAAGATGCTCGACAAGCTGCTTTCCAAAGTCGGCGGATCGGTCGAAGACAAGGTCGAAGCCTTCCAACAAAACGTGGAAAAGCACGGCTGGAGGTACATAGCCTTCTGCCGACTGATTCCACTGTTTCCCTTTTCGCTGCTCAACCTGCTGTTCGGACTGACGCGGATAAGCTTCAGGACGTACCTCCTGACCAGCTTCATCTTCGCCATGCCGGGCCTGTTCGCTTTCGTCTACATCGGCTATGCCGGTGCACAAGCGGCAGATGGTGGCGGCGCCTGGCTCTACGTCAAAGTTTTCCTGGCGTTGGGTTGTCTGATCTGTTTGGCTTGCTTGCCTCAGCTCATCAAGTTTGCAAAAACGCGCTGGGGTAAAAAATAAGGATCGACGCGCCTGCCGCGCCGTTCCGCACACGCTCGGATTGAGCCGGCACCACCTTCGGTGCCGGTTGGAATCGAGAAAGCGAGAAATCGCACAACAAGGAACCTAAGATGAACATCAAAAGCGCCTTCACTGGCAACAAGGTGGCGGCCCACTATGGTTTGAGCGACGGTGACAAACTGTCGACGACGGGAGCTCTCGGTCTCACTTACCAGCTC
>CAZRMH010000171.1:4881-16232 GCA_964600935.1 uncultured Candidatus Obscuribacterales bacterium | reverse complement strand
CTGGTTGCGTCGACGCGAAGACTGATTAAAACAGATAGGTGTCCAAGCCATTGCCCATCTTCACTACGCTGACAGCTTCGGAGTAGACACCGACCGGCTGTTTATTTGCGTCGAGCCCCCGCACTCTGATTTCATAATAAGCTGGTTCCGCAAACAGAGATGACTTCAATATGGTGGCGCCTCGGGCGAGGTCGACGCCGAGGGTTTTGCCGACCGCCGATTCTTTTGTGCCCATCAGGTAATTGTCGAAAAAGAAATTCGGTTTCGTAATCTCAATTTCAACAGATTTGGCATCTGGAATGTTCGAAGCATCGAATAGAAAAACCAGAGGGTCGTTGCCAATTACATATTCGCCGGAATTGAGCGGCTTGAGATCTTTCAGCCCGGCAAATGGCAAAAGTTTATCGCCTTTGACGAGACGAACATCGCTCACTTCCAGTCGGTCGGATTCAAATAGACGAATGACAAATGATCTGATCGTCCCAGCAGAAAAGAACTGCCAAAAATGAGAGAGCTGCAGTCTAAACTTGTTCTTGTCCTTGAGCTTCGGGACGTTGAGAGCCATGACAGACCAGTTTTCGAAACGATCCTTCTTAACGTTCATCGAATTCCAACCAACGGCCATTGGCACCAACATGCGTGGATCTTTGGGTTTCAAGGCACCACTAATGGTGAACTCGATAAAATCATATTCCAGAGGAGAGATATCGAGTTTAGCAATCTGAAGATTAGACCCGTCATCGGTGTTATTCATGACCAGCCCGTTGCCGTGAATTTCTGACGTTCCTTTGCCAAGATATTTCCAAACACTTTTGCCGACGAGCGAATCGGAGCTCGCTCGGAAAGGAAGCTCCAGTGCTTCAGGCAGGTTTCTCCGTCCACCAAACGTTATGGGCAGAAACTTGTTCTCATCCCGATTCCAAACATATGGTCCTTTGACATCCGGTGATCGCATTAGCGCTTTCAGTCGGGCACTGTTGCAGACCTCGAAGGGACCGATGATAAACGGTTCAAAGGTGAGAATATGCGCGGACAAATCCGATTTAGTAAACGGCGGTCGCAGCATGTGGTGAAAAGTCGAACCGTTAAAATTGACGTGAGCGCCTTTGTAATCCTTGGGAATGCCGAGGACTATCGCTTTCTCGTTTGGTTTCAATGCAGAGGCTATCTGTACCGTATCACGCCAGATTTTTTTGAGTTCGTGACCGGCTGTGTACCAGAAATTGTTCGTGCGGTAAGTCGCCCAAGTCATGGTCGCCGCCATGATTATAAAAACGCCGGCGCTGACAATACCGAGATTACGATTGGCTTCCGCTGGTATCTTGACTGAAGCTCCGGCTTTGGGCGGGTGAAACAAAAGCACCGGCCATAGTATCGAATAACCCATGGTGAAGAAGAATAGCAACCTGCTGGTTTCAAGCTCCAAACCTACCCCCCAGAGCTTCGCCAGCGGCAGAATCGCGCTGAGCATCCAGATTGAGAGGAACATAATCCATGAGAACGGACGAGCCTGAGCAAGCAAGCGGATCAAAACGATGAGCACGCAACTGACAAGGCAAATAACCAAGATCCACTGCGGAATAAAATAGTTTGTACTGATACTGACAGGAAACGGTAAGAGTATTCGAAATAGGTTTACCGGATCGAACCAACGCAGGAGCAGATGCCGATCCAGCGCGCCACCCATCATGCCACCGTAGCCACCGACAAAAGTGCCGAGCACGTTTAAACGGATAAGAAGATAAATGCCACCAATCACGCAATACGGCCAGGTAACTCTGATTGCAAGTTTCAGACGCCGCATAAAGTTCCACGGCGCATCAGCGACTGTCTCGTTTGGCGAACCGGCTGGTCCTGCGGCTCCATCTAAAGCGCTGTTGTTTACCACGCTTCCCGCGCTGTAATTTCCAACCACGTTGTTGCCGGAAACTTCATCAACAGCACTCTCAGGCGATGAAACTGTTTCGCCGTCACTGACATCTGCGGCTTCCTGCAACTCACTGGTACTACCAGTGGCACTACCCTTTTTCTTCTTTTTCTTTTTACCCTTCTTTATTGCTCGTTCGTAATGCGCAGCTTGCCTGGCGTTAGTAACTTTCAATTGAGTTTTTTGCACCGGTTTAACATCCGGCGGCGACTCTGTTTTCTCCGCTACCGATTGAACTTCCGCAGTCTCCACGACTTTATTTTTCTGTTTCACAAACGGCAGACTAAACGACTCTTCAAGCGGCCAGGTGAAAACAAAAGCCGCAACAATTGCGGGCAATCCAATGGAAATTTCCTTGCTCAAAAGCGCCAGACAGAAGCTCACAAGCGAGCCAAAGTAAAAGCGACGATCGAAACTACGCTGATAACTCTTGATAAAAAACCAGAATGACAAAAGATAAAACGGCGCAGCAAGCAGATCCGCACGACCTGAAATCCAGGAAACATCTTCACAGTGAAGCGGCGTCGTGGCGAACAAAAGGGCAGAGAAAAACGCCGCCCACGAAGAATTGAAGTCCGGCCACTTGCGCGTCATCGTTCTGACAAGAATGAAGATCAGTGCCACGGTACTCAAGTAGAGAGCGAGACTTGTGACGTGATATCCGACCGCGTTCGTGCCGTAGAAGAAATAGTCGAACAGAAAAGTGAAGCCGAGCAGCGGACGATAGAAATCAAAACTCGGCAGTTGTAGATAATTGCTGGTGAAATTGCGCCAGATCAGTTCGGTCCGACCATCAAAAACTTTGTGTGCAAAATTGACCTGCCAGATATCATCCGCAACAAAAAAACTATCGAGCGAGGGTGCGTAGCTACAGACCACGACAGCCAGAATCACCAAAATCTGGATCGTTAGCCGAATTTTCGCTTTATTAATATTTGGCATTACTAAAATCTATTCCACGCAATCAACAGCTTAAGATCACACTGACGATAATGAACAGCGGTGTTCGACCAAAGGAGCCTGACGTGACCGATAATACAACCGAGATCCGAGCCATCCGCATTGAAGAGCATGGCGGCCCTGAAGTTTTGAAGTTAAAGCAGATATCGCTGCCCGAGCCGGGACCAGGTCAGGCGCGTGTACGCATTCACGCAGCCGGTCTGAATTTCATTGACATCTATCGACGACGTGGCGACTATCCAACGGAATTGCCAACCACACCCGGTCTTGAAGCGTCCGGAGTCGTCGAAGCAATCGGCTCAGAGGTTACCGTCGTAAAAGTCGGCGATCGCGTAGCCTACACAGGTCAACCCGGAGCTTATGCCGAAGCTACCAATGTCGACGCGGCGCAGCTGGTTCCGCTCCCTGACTCCATGAGCTTTGCCGAAGGAGCAGCTTTTCCACTGCAAGGTATGACAGCGCACTATCTGATTAACGAGTACAACAAGCCGAAACCAGACATGTCCGTTCTCATTCACGCGGCGGCAGGTGGAATGGGTTTGCTCCTAGTCCAATGGGCGAAACATTTGAAAGCAAATGTGATTGGAACTGTATCAAATGCTGAGAAAGCAAAACTGGCGACAGAAGCCGGTTGCGATCATGTCATCAATTACACCGAACAAGATTTCGTCACCGAGGTGAAACGAATCACCGGCAATAGTGGCGCGGAATTGATCATCGACGGTGTGGGCAAAGATACGTTTCCCGGAGATCTCGAGGCAGTGTCACTGCGAGGAACGATCGTCATCTTCGGCTCAGCAAGCGGCAGAGCGGAGCCAATCAGCCCCAACGCGTTTCAACCGAAATCAGTCCGAGTTTGCGGTGGCACGCTGTTTAACTACTTGCTCGATAGAGATGAACTTCTCATGCGGGCTAACGATGTTACTGACGCCATCAGAGCCGGTTGGTTGAAACTCAATATCCATCACGAGTTTCCACTTGAAGAGGCGGCAAAAGCACATCAAGCACTGGAAGGCAGACAGTCGACAGGCAAAATCGTTCTGACGATGAATAATTAGAACGACCATGGTATTTATTGAAATAATCTAGAGGAACTGAAATGCTAAAAGGCAAAAAATTGGCAGTCATCGGTGTGGGCAAACTCGGCGAAGCCCTTATATCAGGACTGCTCAAGCAAGGTGACCTCACCACCGGCGATATCATCGGCTCGGTAGGTCATCAGCCTTCCGTCGATAAAGTAACAAAAAAACTCGGTATTAGTGTTTCCACAGACAACCGAAAAACCGTTGCGGGTGCGGATCTTGTAATCCTGGCAATTAAGCCGCAAAATTTCCACAGTGTTCTTGCAGAAATCGAAGACGTTCTAACCCCCGACCAATTGGTAATGTCGGTGGCAGCTTCGGTAACCACCGGATTCGTTGAGCAGCGCCTGACAAGAGAGATTCCTGTTGTCCGCGCGATGCCCAACACACCGGCTATCAACAATGCTGGCATGACCGGCATGTGTGGAGGCAAGTATGCAAAACAAGAACATCTGGATTTGGCAGAGACTATATTTAAATGTGTCGGCGAAACGGTTTTCGTTGACGAATCGCTCATGGACGGCGTCACCGCATTGTCAGCAAGTGGTCCGGCATACCTTTATGTGATTATCGAATCATTAGCCGAGGCGGGAGTTAAACTCGGCATACCGCGCGACACATCAACTCTACTTGCTGCGCAAACAATGTATGGAGCCGCTCGAATGGTTCTCGAATCGAAATCACATCCGGCGCTTTTGAAAGACATGGTGACAACACCGGCTGGTTGTACCATAGACGGCTTGATGGAACTGGAAGAGGGTAAAATTCGCGTCACTCTAATCAAAGCAGTCGTCAAAGCAGCAGAGCGTGCTCGTGAATTGGTCAACACTCAGAACGCCAGCAAGCCTTAACTCAAAAACACCCGGCGCACCTAAAACCTCGCCAGCGCACGATTTCACCTCCCCTCCTAAAATATTCGCTCCTTCCGTTGATGAAAGAGTAAGGGTCAGCAGAGGTTTTAAAGGGTCATGCGTACGAAGGGTTTGGTTCTCGGTTTATTGCTCAGCTCAATCGTTTTTCTAGCGCCAACCAGCGGCGATTGCGTCAGCCACGAAAACCATAACAATCTTGCTCCAAGCGCTGAGAGACTGGCTCTTCTTGCACCGACCGCGGTACAGACGAAAGTAGCAGTACACAACTCTGACGAAGAATTTGAGTCATACGTTGAAGTTTTTAACGAAGTCGACTCCGATCCGGAACATGCTGCAGCCCACAAGATCACAGCATCTTACGAGATTCGTTAGGCTGAGCGCCAGCTCACAAACAACTCATAGACAATTTAGCAGTTTTAAACGTCAACCTTGCAATTCGTTAGTTTTTCGACAAGCGCCTTGACACCATCCGCGGTGAACTTCGTATCCTTTATCGAGAGTTTTTTCAACGACTTGAAGTTCTGAACTAGCTCATCAATACAAGAGTCATCCACCGGCGTTCCATCAAGCCAGAGCTTTTCCAGTTTATCCATGCCATTGAGGTAGGAAAGCGCCTCACTGGATATTTTGGTGGAAGACAAATCGAGTTCTTTCAACTCACTTAGACTTTTCAAATGGGCTAACTGCAAGTCTTTTACACCGGACTCGCTCAAGTCGACGGAGAACAAAGTCGACGGAGCCAGGTTTGCAACGAACGCCAGATCGACGTCCTTCTTTTCCTTCACTTCCAACTGAACGCGTTTACCCAACGGTAGCTTTATGACACCACGGGCGGCGCTCAACGTTTCCCAGTATTCTGGATCGTCATCGGATTCAACGAGAAACTCACCATAGGTTTTTCCAGCAGGGAGTCGAATGATATTCGGTCCATCGGAAACCTCGAGTTCCTCTTCGTCCTCTTCCTCCTCTTCTTCCTCTTTCAACCTGGAAGGATCGAACTGCGTCTGCCAGTTAGCAGGAGGCGGAGTGATAGGAATGTTAAACGGAGATTGACCAGACGGTCCCTGCGCTGGAGCGGGTGCACCTGCTGCGACCATTCCGCCAGTCAGAATCGCGGCTACGCCGACCTGAACGAATAACCTGACAATATCGATCTCCATACCTTTTGCCGGATCTAGGACGGTGGGCGGCGCGAAGATCGGTGCGTATTGCATAGGCAGGCCCTTCGGACCAGCTTCCTTCCAGGGCGGATACAAACCCATGACGGCCATGGTGATTACACCCAGTAAGAAGGCGAATTTCTGTTTGCTGTTCAAGCGGGACGAGCCTCCAGGCTCTGGTCAGGTCGATGACGAAACCTATCTTACACAAACATTAGTACAGCGCCCGAAGCTTAGTCAGAAATCTAAAACATTGGTATCCTTTGTGACAAATAGCACGACTCTTCCAGTAATCAAGAGAGGACGACAGTGGCGGAAATATTGCAGTATCAATCGGGGTTTGGCAATCACTTTTCAAGTGAAGCCGAAAAAGGCGCCCTGCCGCTTGGTCAAAATTCACCTCAAACTCCACCTTACGGGCTGTACGCAGAACAGCTCAGCGGTTCCTCATTCGTCGCACCGCGACACGAGAATATTCGCTCCTGGCTCTACAAGATTCGCCCCTCCGTGGTGCACTCTCGTTTCTCTCTTCGCAAAGAAAATAATCTGCGCAGTCGGCCGTTTATCGAGGTCGACGCTCCACCCGACCAGATGCGTTGGAACCCGGTACCGATTCCGGAAAAACCAACTAACTTCATCGAAGGTTTGATTACCTTCGCTGGCAATGGAGAAGCTTCCAGTTTCCGTGGCTCAGCGGTTCACATTTATGCAGCCAATGCATCTATGACCGACAGTTTTTTCTACAACTCGGACGGCGATTTCTTGATAGTACCGGAAGTGGGAACACTCAAGATCGGCACCGAATTTGGTGTCTTGCATGTCTCCCCCTGGGAAATTTGCGTCATCCCACGCGGCATAAAGTTTCAAGTAAAAATCAAAGGTGATACCGCCCGCGGTTATATCTGCGAAAACTACGGACCACCTTTTCGACTGCCGCAACTTGGTCCGATCGGTTCCAACGGTCTGGCAAATCCTCGGGACTTCCTAGCACCAATCGCCGCCTACGAAGATAAGAAGGGCTCATTCGAGCTAATCAATAAATTCAATGGAAAACTCTGGTCGGCAATCATAGATCGCTCGCCACTTGATGTGGTGGCATGGCACGGCAACTATTATCCTTACAAATACGATCTGCGTCTATTCAACACGATTAACACAGTGAGCTACGATCATCCGGACCCATCGATCTTTACTGTTATCACGTCGCCATCAGAGATAACAGGCGTCGCAAACATCGATTTTGTGATCTTTCCGCCGCGCTGGATGGTGGCTGAAAATACTTTCCGCCCGCCGTATTACCATCGCAATTGCATGAGCGAATATATGGGATTAATCGAAGGCGTTTACGATGCCAAACTCGAAGGTTTCATTCCTGGCGGTGGCAGTTTGCACAACGCGATGTCCGCCCATGGACCGGATGCGCAGACTTTCAACAACGCCTCGCAGGGCGAATTAAAACCGCAAAAAATCGAAAACTCGATGGCATTCATGTTCGAAAGTTCATTGGTTTACAACCCAACTCGATTTGCAGTTGAATCAGCATTGCTGCAAAACGATTACATCAGCTGCTGGCGGGATCTGGAGTCAAAATTTACACCGCCGACGAAATCTAAATAATCGTTAGTTGTGCAGGAAACACGTTCGGCATTGACCTTTGCAATCAAAGACAAGCATTCCCGTTTCCAATTACATCCACCGTTGTCAATCAAAATGATTGAGAAATTCTTCGATAGAATTGCTATTTTTAGATAAGAGACCCTTCGATCTAATTATCTTATTCTGCCAAGAAATGTTGTTTCAACGAAAAATCTGTGAAAGTCTAAGCAAGATAAAGTCTATTGACTACTAATTGTGATCGTCGAGATCTTAATAAGAGAAGAAGAAACTGTTTGGCGTGGCATAAGATAGTCGTGATCCCAACTAAATTATTTGGCATTCCTCGAAAGTAAATTCCATGTACAAACCGCCACCGAAAGAAGATAACACCCCGGCAACCAGACAGAAGTTGCCGCCTGAGCAAGGCTGCCCGTCAATGGGCAAAGTCAAATTCATGATTGAAGAGGCAACGAGCCGGCGCGGTTGCCTGGTCGAGTTGCCATGGTCGGCTGGTGAAGCAGCCTTCGTGCTCACATGCCAGTGGGACAAAGCTGTCGAGGAGCCGGTTTGGACGCTATACGAACAAGAAAATGGGATCGCGTCGAAAGTGGTTTGGACCCAATCATTTGCGCCAGGAGATCTCGAGTTCATGTACGACATCCTGGTGATGTCGGCCCCGAAGAACACATCGCTGGGCTCGTTTACGCAGATTCCTGATCTGCTGAAGCCCGAACTTCCGCCAGAACCAATTGAAGATAGCTGGAGCAACGCCGCGGCAGTTCAGCAACCAGACCCGGTTTCAAACTTTCCAGCAATGGCGCCATTGCCTCAGCCGGGCATGATGCCTGGTGGTATCGGTGGTCTCGGCGGTGGTCTTGGCGGTGGAATCGGCGGAATGGGTGGAATGCCACAAATGCCAGGAGGCCCACCACAGTCCTCATATCAAAACATGCCTCCTCAACCGCAGCAAAACATGCCGCCGGCACACATGCAGGGCAGTTCGTTCAATAATTTACCGATTCAGCCGCAGCCGAATCAAAACAATTCTGGCCAGAACATGCAGTACAACCAGAATAATTATCCGCCGCAGCAACAAATGGGTCAGGGATATCCGCAGCAAGGCTACGGCGGATATCCGCCACAAATGCAGCCAGGTATGCAGCAGCCTTATCCTTATCAACAACAGATGCAGCCTCAACAAATGCAGCACATGCAACAGATGCAGCAAATGCAACAGCAAGGCTATCCGCCGCCGCAAAACTATCAGCAAGCGGCTCCACAGATGCCTGAACCGAAGATCAGCATCGACTATCATCTACTGGATAAGAGACCGAATGTGCTTCTCGGCAGCATGCTGAAAGAGGCAGGATTGATCAGTGAGCCTACTCTCGAGGCGGCTCTTAAACTTCAAGATTTGATCCGCGATGAAAGAATGTCGCCGGAACGCGCGCCGCACGTGTTGAAACGGTTGCACGCGATGGGCGGAAATATCGATCAATATCTGACTCCTGAAGACACTTCGCTGGAGCCACCTTCGCTCACCGGCGCGCCGACGGTTCCGAAAAAACCAGCGCCCGGACAAGCCGGAAAAGCCGCTGCACCTGCCGCCGCGGGCGGACCAGCAGGGGCCAAACGCAATTTAAAACCAGCTTTCGATTTGTTGCAAACAGCAGGTATTCTCTCAGCAGAAGATATTCGCGTTGCACTCGAAGTTCGCAAGAGCCACGGTGGCGACCTTGTCGGCATCCTGGAAGCGGCAAGCAAAGTGAGCAGAAAAACAGTCGATGCGGCGTTCGTCTGTTTACCTCTGATTCGTGAGGGTCTCCTCAAGGTAGAACAATGCATAATCGCGCTCAACTACTGTAGCCGCATGCGAGTGGGCTTCGACGATGCTCTCGATGAGATGGGCTGGCAAAACCCTCGCAAGATGCGTCCGGACTTGTCGCTCTAATCACACGTTCTGCGAAGAATCAGGCACAGTGCTGGAGAAAAGCCATGGTAAAAGGCAGGACGCTGGAAGATCCATACGCGCATAGCCAGGCTGCACAAAAGCACGAGAAGTCCGGTGATCATACAGCGGCAGAATCGGAGTTTAAAAAAGCGATTAAAGCTGCAGACGCACTGCCAATGGACGAGTACAAAGAACATCTGAAGGTCGTAACGCGCGAATTAACGGGAAAATCTGACGCCGGAATTGGGTTGACCGAACAGGCACTGGATCTGGAAGCCGTCACTAGCGCTTATCACGAACTGCTATCAACGCCGTTCTCCACACGCGTTCAGCTCGCCGGATTCTACGCCAGACGCAACCAACTCGCCCTTGCCAAGCAAGTTTGCGAAGACGCATTCGACCGCGGACTGGACGCCGAAACGCTGCGCACCCCCGCTGTGGCGATTATGGACCAACGTGCCGCCCAATTGCACAACGCCCTCAGCGAAATCACCGGACCGGAAAACGCCGAGAGCGTATTCAGCGAGCTCTTCGCCAAGTTAGACACCAATCGCGACAACTTCGTGGACGAAGAGGAGTTGCGGCGCGCGCTTCTGGACATTGAAATCGACGAAGAAGGGCATGCCCTCGTCCGTTTCCTGCTACACAACTACGAAAATGTCATGCAGTCGCACAAAGACCAATCGTGGTTCGAAGTTGACTACTTGGGCATCAGCCAGGCAGACTTGAAAAATTATCAGAAGAAACAACAATCGGTCGGCCAACGGAAAACCAGATCTGACGGTTAACAAGCCATCTTTTAAGCAGTCTACCTGGGTATATCTCTGAGAAGCAGAGCGCTCCCGATTATGGCAACAAAAAAAGCAAATCGCATTCATGGCCAAAACCATCCTAATCGTCGATAAAGATCAACAGTTCCGCAAACTGATTGCGCCCATTTTCGAAGGACGTGGTCACAAGGTTATTCAGGCGGAGAATGGTCGTTCAGGCAAAGAATTGTGTGATCAAGAGAAACCTGATCTTATTGTCATCGGCTCACCTCTACCTGATACGAGCGGCATTCAGTGGGTCGAGGAAATTAGAAAGATCGGTCACAAAATGGAGATCGTCTTCGTCGCCGGCGATAAAACCGAACTGCAAGAAGTTAAGCCCGTTCTGAAAGATTGGAACATCACTCTCAGTGCAAGCAAACCACTAATCCCATTTGTTTTCGGCGCCCAAGTGGAATGCCAGTTCGCAACTGAAAAAGGGGCCGAAGCTCAGAAGCAAAAGCTCAAAGATTTCGAGACGATGTTTCTTGCACTTGTATCAAAATACGCCCGCGTGCTTCCCGAGAAACTGACCGCTCTTGCCCAGGTTATCGAGAAATCGAAAGCAGATCCGAATGACCAAGAGAGCCTCGAAGAAGTTCGTGGACAAGCGCACAAAATTAAAGGAACAGGCGGTTCACTGGGCTTTAAAAAAGTCGGCGAACATATGGCGTTCATCGAAAATACGGCGATTGCGATCGCTGGGAAGTCACAAGACGAGCGCAATTTGATGTGGGCAGAAATCGATCGAAGACTGGTTGAAGCTCAAATCGACGGCGATGTCGAAGCGCGCGAAGTGATGGAAGTGGTATCAGGCAAGGAAGAAGTTGCCGCATCCGGCGACCATCAACCAGCTATGGCACGCATCATGGTCGTTGACGAAGACATGGGTTTTCTACAAATCGTAGAAGAACTCGGTCGCGAACGTCTAGTAGAAATTGTCAAAGCAACCAGTCAGCAAGAGGCTCTCGAGAGAGCCGCGGTTTATCCGCTT
>CAZRMH010000171.1:0-4871 GCA_964600935.1 uncultured Candidatus Obscuribacterales bacterium | reverse complement strand
ATGCAGCGTTGATTAACATCGTTCCAGAAACACCGGAAGCCGGTTTCCTCCTGGCCCGTGAATTGCGCTCTTTACCTGGTTATGACAACTTGCCTCTTGCGTTCATTTCAGGCGATGCATTGGCGAAAGACTTTGTCGAAGGCGCGCATGCCGGAGCATCACTCTATTTAGATAAACCATTTGAGTCTGACTCACTAGAAAAGGCTGTTCACCATCTCGTCGCAATTAGACAAGGCGGACGCTCTCGGGTTCTGGTTTGCGATGATGATGAGTTCTTCGGAAACACAGTGGCTCTCGTTTTAAGAAACGAAGGCATGATCGTGAGAACGCTAACGGACCCGAATATTATTTTGGAAACGATGCAGGAATTTCCGCCGGACATGTTGCTGCTGGACGTGATGATGCCTGGCATCACGGGCTTCGAAGTCTGCCGTATGCTGCGCTCGATTCCACGCTGGCAGGATTTGCCGATTATTTTCCTGACCGGACAAACCGGTGTCGAAGCACGCGTCGAAGCTTTCCGATGCGGTGGTGATGATTACCTGCCCAAGCCGGTTGTCAACGAAGAACTCCTTACGCGCGTTAAGGTTAGACTCGATCGAGCAAAGATGCTTCGCGAACGATCTGACAAAGATACAATCACTGGCTTGTTATTAAGACGCGCATTTTCAGAGCAATTGTCAGCGATCCTTGCAGAGTCTCAGCGAGTAAAAACTAATTTCTCTATCTGCCTTTTGGACGTCGACCACTTTAAAAAGGTAAACGACACCCACGGACACTTGGCTGGTGATACTGTTCTCGCCGGTCTCGGTCAACTTCTCTCGCGTCGCTTCCGCGTCGATGATTTGCGTGGTCGATGGGGTGGTGAGGAATTCATTCTCGCATTCCGAAGAGAGAAAAAAGAAATCATTCATAAGGCTGTGACGCGCGCACTCGAAGAATTTCGAGATACCGCGTTCTTCAGCGATGAAGGCCTTGAATTCCACTGCAGCTTCAGCGGCGGACTTGCGACATATCCGGACGACGGCGAATCGATTTTCGATCTCGTTCAAGCTTCCGACAAACGTCTATACATCGCGAAAAAAGCTGGCAGAAATCGAATCATCTATCAAGATGAATCCGAAGTTCCATCTGTCACCGCCGGCGGTGGTAGTCACTAGCTTGGTTACGCAGACCAGTTCGATGGGGCGTTTGCTACTTAGTTTGCCCCTGGTGTTCTTGAATAATTCGATGGACCGAATCAAGGTTGGCTTCATTCAACTCCTGCCTTCCGAACGCACCATGGAAAGTTTCAAATCGCCCAGCAACCGGCACCGCGTTTTGAATGAAGATGATCCACTTGCTTCCTTTAACGGGCATCAGCTCTGGGCTCCACTTCCAGTTCTGCGGTTTGACATCAGCACTCAGGTTGCGATGAAACTCATAACGCAACGGAAGTGATTTGTTAAGCGGTGGACCTTTTAAATAGGTTTCAATTTTGTACAACGCCGTGGGTGGATCAAAAAATCCAACATGAGCGTCCGCCTCGTAGCCCTTGAACTCTGCAACTACGATACTCTCGGATTTCAAAAACGCGTTCGTTAGTGAAAGAGCCTTTTCAGTATTTTCACTCACGTCGGCCGAATCTACTTCTGCTCTTGGTGGTACAGGTGGTGCCGCGGGTGGAAGCCAAACTAATTGCTGACCGACAATTGGTGGCGCTTCCGGAGGATCACTCTTAGCCAGAAGTGTTCGGAGTCTTGCGCTAACCACAGATGGTTCTGAGACTTTCGACAATGCCTTTTTCAGTTCGGGCTCGGCTTCGTCATATCTGTTCAGGTTGAACAGGCACTCTCCATACTCCATGCTCAATTGTTCGCGAAATGCAGGACGTTTTTCGAACAACTGCTCGAGCGCAAGAGTCGCCTGGTCCCAGTGATTTAGCTTGCGACTGGATTCATAGAAACCAAAATAGAAATCATCATCCTTACCAAGCAGATGTCGATATTCGTTCTCAGCCTCGCCATACGCGCCAGTCTTCAGAGCCCGAGCGGCCTTTTTCGCCGCGCCGGCAGTTTGCACCGAACCAAAAATCCCCGGGTCATCTAAACAGAAAGCCGGTCCAGCAGCGGCTAATGAAAGAAGACACAGCGATGCCGCCAATAGAGTTACTCTCATGGCATTCCCCCAATTAGTTGTAGCCAACGACAGCGCAGCGAGCACTGCTACTTCCATTACTACATGCAGGTGGATTCAAACGACAGGAGGAAAACCCTGAGTTTGGTTCCAAAACCCAAAATTAGGTCTAAACCGGAAACCGAATTTACCAGTCGTCATCGTCGTCGGAACCGCCCTTCGGAGTTTCGCCTTGTTGCTTCTTCTTCAGCTCGAGTTGCTGCTTCTTCGCTTGCTCATTCTTCTTGATTTGCAAAGCGCGCGCTTCTGAAGCTTGAATGAACTTTGCTGTTTCTTCATACAGCTTCTTGTACTCAGGACCACCACCAGCAGCGCAGGCCTTGCCAAACCACACGAGTGCTTCTTTTGGATTCTTCAAACGAAGGTAAAGCTTACCGATCGTTCCGCTCATGTCCGCATTTTGCGGATCTAGGTTGGCAGCCTTTTTTAACTGCACAAGTGCGCTGTTGTAATCAGCTGGAGTGTTACCCTGCGAGATATAGACACCGTACTGATAAAGCATTTTTGCATCGTTCGGTTTCAAACCGATGATAATGGCATATTCAGCAAGTGCCTGTGGCCGCTTTTTTTGCGCGAGGTAAATTCGCAAAAGACATGTATGAATTTTCTCTTTTCGAGCTGTCACCGTCGCACCATCGACATCGGCGATTGCCGTTGATGGCACCGCAGACAACACCACTGCTGCGACCAACACAGCACTCGAAAGCCGTTTCAACATTTAGAATCTCCAAAGGGAAATTGATAAGAAAATACCCAGCCTTACCAATCGTCGTCATCATCGTCAGATTTTTTAGTACCACCAGCAGCAACGGGAGTTTTGGCGGCCTGCAACTTTTTCTGCTCAGCAATCTTCTTGCGAGCTTCATCGCTGCGTTTCTTCGTTTCAATATAAACGAAAGTATCCTCGTAGGCTTTCTTATAATCAACGCCACCATATTGCACCGCTAATTTCAGCCACTTCAAAGCTTCGTTAGGATTTTTAGCTTTCAAATACAGCGCGCCAAGAACGCCATTATAAGTGAAGTTGCCGGGATCCAGCTCTACAGCCTTCTTGACCTGAGTGATACCAGAGGCGATATCACCAGGTGTACCGGAAGCCGCGAGATAACGTCCATACGAATATCGCATCTTCGGATCGCTAGGCTTCATCTGAACTAAAGTAGCGTACTCGGCGAGCGCCTGAGCACGCTGCTTTCGATCAAGATAGATTTGTAGCAAGCAGCTGTGAATTACCTCTTTGCGCTTCTGAATTTGAGCGGCATCGAGTTCAGCAAACGCAGGCGCTACTGTGAATGATGTGGCAATCACAACCAACGCGAGCGTGCTGTTCATAACTCTTTTGGACATTTCGAAACCTCCATGAGAAACACAAATGTTGAATAGGGATTACAGCTTGGTAGCCCCTTGGTGTTCCTCGATGATTTTGTGGATCTCGTCGATAACTTTGTCGGTGTATTCCTGCCTTCCAAAAGATCCGTGGAATGTCTCGAACTTGCCATCAATCGGTACGCAGTTCGGCACGAAGATGAGCCATTTAGAGCCCTTCTTCGGCATCATTTCTTCAGAGAATTTCCAATCCTTCGGTCTTTCTTCGCCGAGCTTTTCATGGAATTCATACTTCACTGGGAAAGTACGACTCAACGGTGGTCCTTTCAAATATTCAATAATTCGATAGTTGGCTTGCGGTGGTTTGAAGAACGATACCGGTCCGTCGGTCTCGTAACCCTTGTACTCTGCGACGAAAACACCTTCGCACTTCATCCAGGCGTTCAGAAACGTCAGAGATTTTTTTGATTTGGACTCGTGAACTTCTTCGGCATCGAGTTTTCCGCTTCTCTCCGGCGCGACGAATTTCTCAGGCTCTTTGTAAGCAATGATCGTTCCAACTTCAGGAGCCTTAACGATGATGCTTTTCTCCATCAATCGCTTAATGCGAATATCAACCACCGAAGGTTCAGCAACTTTTGTCAACGCCTTCTTCAGAATCGGCTCGGCTTCATCATAGCGATTGAGGTGAAACAGGCACTCGCCATATTCCAAAAGCATCTGGTCTTTAAATTTCGGATTCTTCGCGAAAAGCTCTTCTAATGCCAAAGCAACCTGGTCCCATTGCTGCATTTTGAAACTGGATTCGTAGAGCCCGAAGTAAAAATCTTCCTGGTTTGGATCGAAACCAATTGCTTTTCTGTACTCGCCTTGGGCCTCACCATACGCTCCCTTTTTCATTGCCGAAGCAGCTGCTTGCGCGGCGCGCTGGATAGTGACGGACCCGTAAAACCCCGTATCGTCGGAATCCGCGGCATTCGCATTTGGCATTCCAATCGAACCCAGCAGAGTCAAGCTGAGCGGAATTGCCATAAAGCCGCGCTTAATTCTCCTGGAAATTCCGCGTAAGGTGTCTACTCTTTTGAGACCGGATTTCGACATCTCGATTCTACTCCTTAAAAATTGGCAGCAAAACGACAGGCAAGCCATATAAGCCATTTTCCACGTTTCAACCTTTTCACGCCACTGTCGAGGTTAAACTCTTGTGAATTGTTTCAATTGACAATGTTCCCGAACGCTCGTCAAAGCCAATCAGTCGGCACCCGGCAAAGGACGTGGAAACAATGACAGAGTTTGGATTTACCATCAGAAAAAATGGCTCAGCAGTTCTTATCAGATCCAGTCGTCGGTTTAGTCCGTTGCTAGTCGTC
>CAZRMH010000170.1:0-16319 GCA_964600935.1 uncultured Candidatus Obscuribacterales bacterium | reverse complement strand
ACGGCAGGGTGTAGCATGTACAGACCGTAGGAAATTTTGCCGAGATATTCGAATGGACTTTGCAGTTTGCCTCCAAGGCGAGGCAAGCTTGCGAATAGAAAAACTATTGTTGCATAGATAAACATCGCTGCAATCATCATCCTATCGTATCGCAAGGCGAATAGCGCAATTGTAGATGCTGCAACACAAAAGAGCACGTTGTATCTGTTCTTTAACGGCGCATTTTGTTTGAAACAAATCCAGAGATATGCAGCTATGCCTCCCGCAGCCATAGTTTCAATAGAGAGTGTTTTAAAATAGTGTTCCAATTCTAAAGGTGCGTGCATCAGGGTGCACATGCGAAGAACGACTGCTTTAGCCAAGATAACCGAGAACATAACTTTTAACGGATGCTTGCCGCAGAATTTTATGAGCTGAGGCCAAAGCAAATAGAACTGTTCTTCTACGCCAAGAGACCAGCACTGTCCGGCAGCCAGGATCGGAGGAAGATATGAGAGCTGTAGATTAGGCAGGAAAAACAGGTAAGCCAAGAAGTTCGGAGCGAAATTGATCTGGAGTTGTAGTTGGTCATAAATTAAACGGTTTTGCGTGAACGGCAGATGTGGTATCAGAAAAAACGCTATGAATGTCGTCAGGTAATACAGTGGCCAGATGCGTACGATTCGGCGCTGATAAAAATGTTTGATTGAAATTGTGCCTGTCTGCTGGCGCTCCGTCAGCAAAAGATAGGTGATTAGAAATCCGCTTAGAACAAAGAAAAATTGAACTGCTTGCGGACCCATGTGGTATATGACTGGCAGTTCCCAGCAACCGGGCAAGCCGGCTAGCTGTTTGAAGTATTCGACATGGTGCACGATCACAGCACTTGCCGCCAAGAAGCGCAAGCTGTCGAGGTTATGAAACTTTTGTTTGCTCGAATTCACCAATGCCGCCGTGATTAAAATGGCGCTAATCCACGGTACATGAGTATTTTGGCGACCGTATTAAAAAAATAGCGGACGAAAATTACCGGCATAACTATCAACGAGACGATTACAACTCTTTGGATTACAGTGATGTAGCGGACCTTAATGACCTGTAGTCGTCTGATGGCGGAGGGTACAATCGATTTCGAGTGCACTTACAGTCTAAACATATTCGATGATGGCAAAGAAATAATCGTGAAAGGTTGAATCTTGACGACCAGAGGCGCGTCCGCTCGCGATTCCAGTTCAACTAACAGCGGTTTACGTGCGCGGTCCATTTCATACCGCGTCGCAATAGTTCAATCGGTCTGATTTCCTCGTTCAAGGTTTCTCGGTATAGAGATCGTCTCGACTTTGATACTATATGCGGTATTATATGCAATGATCGAAATCAGGCGATCTGAGGAGCGAATGAATCGAGTCTGCGGAGAGTCAGAGACTCTGAATTGCTATGCCTCGCCGTGCATAAAAGTTGGAAAAAATGGGAATGTGAACTGAATCCACCAAAAGTTGACTTTGCATGGTTCAATTTAACGTAGGCATTGTGTATCCACCAGGAATTGCTCAGGTCGCTTAATGATTTCGCGGGATTCCCGACAATACTTATCTCTCATCTTCAGCGCCGCTGCTGTGGTGACGCTGTTTTCGTTCGTATCTGCGCTGCCAAAGGCGCTCGCGGCTGAGCAAGACAAATCGGCTGGCGCAGTTTCGGATACGTCTGAAACGTCCGATGCGATGCCCACGGAGATGCCGGAGTCCGGTGTAGCGACGGCATCATCCAGACCACCTCTGGAAGGTAAAACAGAGGTAACCGAGCTTCTTTTGGACGAACATCCGCTCTACCAGCAGGCGATGGCTGCGATTGACAAGGAAGAGTACGGTCGAGCGGTCGGGTACCTCCAAGAGATGACGGCTCAGCTCGGTGAGGGTTATGAGCCTTACAAGGCTGAGTGCATGTACTACGAAGCCGGCTGCCATCAGATGTTGAACAGAATGAATGCGGCCACGGATATGTACAAAAAGGCTTTTGAGTTGTTCGAGAAGTTTGATGCGCAGAATCCCCTGAAGGGAAAAGCTTGGAATCAGTATTTTAGTTTGAAGCATCAAAAAGGCAGTCTCGACCAGCAAAAATTGACAGGTAGTGTCGAGCAGCAAAACGTCACTCTGCGCCCGCAAAAGGCGCTAATCGCCATCGATCCGAACGCGGTTCTCGAAGTAAGAGACAACAACCGAGACATTCCAATTCTCGACGTGAACGATAAGACTGTGTTGCCCCTGATCGTGAAAGAGTGTTTCTCCGACATGACCTGTTTGGAAACCGCCGAGATCGGCTCGAATGTTACCAATGCGGACAAGCGCTGGACACCTCTGATGGTCCATGGCAGGGCGGCGGCGTTCGGGATGGATGGTTCTGCCAATCCCACATTCAGAGCCAAGGTTAATGGACGCTCCTATCTTTTCGATGTCATTCTTCCTGATCTTGGTGAGGGGGTCAGGAAAATTCTGCTCGTGACTAACCAGGAGAAGATTTGCGCCGTCGATGTAAACACCTTTGACACCTGGCTTCTACGAATGGGGCGAGCTAAAGACGGAAGGATTATAAGTGCTCGCTGGTATAAGCTTACTCATAAAAAGATTACGCAACCCGTGACCTCGCCAGCGTCAAACCCTCAAAAATTTAGACATCCGAATAGTCGACGAAATTTCTAAGTTGTGACCGAGCCTCGGCTGTGCCACCGCAGCTAGTGCAGGCTCGAGGTTCTGTTAGCGTTGCTATTTTTTGATATTCGAGGAGCTGCGTTTCGGCTATTTAGTAATTGTGTTTTGCCCGATCAGTAATTGCGTTTTGGCTTACCATCGTAACTTCCGTAGGTTGCCGGATAATTACTCTGCTGCGTTGTCTGGTTATTGACTGGTTTTGTAACCACTGGTCGTTTCGACGGTAAACGCTTGTATCCATTATTGCGAAGGTCGCTCCGCATTGCATCTCCCGGTTTACCTACCGTTGCACCAAGTCTGGTGCCTGGCAATCCCAGTGAGTTGTATGAAGACGCAGCCGATTTTTGCTTGCTGACGCGATCTCCTGCCATACCGACGGCCGCTCCCATTCGCGTATCGGGCAGACCGCTCAAGCCGTTTCCTTCACGGACTTGCTTAGTCGTACCGCCCGGACGTTTCTGATAGAGATATTCGCCAGGTGTTCTGATTGTGGCACCCATCGACGTTGCAGGAAGCGCTCGTTTCGAGCTTCTACTCATCGCGGCGTCATAAGCTTCTTTCGACGGATAAGTCACTTTTTCAGTCACTACCCTTGCGGGGGGAGGCAAATTCGCCCACCCGGGCTGACTCTGCTGAATCTCGAGTGATTTTTCTACAGTGTAAGTGGTCTTAACGTTTTTGCACTCAGCGGTCGCGCCAAACGCAATTGAGCCTATGAACGCCAGCATGGTCAAAAATATCGTTTTCATGGACACACTTAGGGAGATTCTCCCTGAAAATTTGTTGTTATTAAATAGGTCCGGAAACACGAAAAGCATACCACGATACCAAGAGGGGTGCCGGTGTGCAACATTTGCCAGAGCAACAGATTGACCTGACCGGTCGATCTTTGACGCTCCCTCCAGTCTGGTTTCCGGGATTCACATGAGCCAGGGGCTAATGATGCGGAGGTAACCACGAAATATCGAAATTTATTTCAGCGGTTGTCCAAAAAATATCGTATGTGGGTAGAATCACATGCTCGAAATATCACAACAATCCAGCGACCTCTGCAAGCAGCACCCTATATGCCGGTTGCATAACGACCTCGCCTCGTCATTGGAGTTTCTCATGTCTGAAAAATTGGATGCCCACAAAGTAGCAGACGACGTCGTTACTGCTCTAAATTCTGAAGATGACAACGCTTCTCAAACAATGCTTCAAGAGGTCAATGCGGATCTACGCAAACTTTCGGAGCCGGAAAGAAATTTAGTAGCCAATGACTTGTCGCTCAGAGGCGTACTTCCAAATTTAGCACTTGAAACTGGCTTGGTGAGTCAGGATACATTTGTCACTAAAGATAGTCTTGCGAAGGTCGCGGCCGAAGAAGGCTCTTCATCAGTCAAAGGATTATCTGCTAAATTTCTTTCTGAGAATTTCACCGTTATAGGCGGTGGTGTCCGTCAGGACATAAACGCAGACTACGTCAGTGGTTTTGACACTAGATATGATATGGCATTAGACACTGCTCAAGCTAAGCGAGAGTTCGGTGGCTTGCTTGATGTTTTGAAGAAACAAAATCCGGACAATGCTGACATACGATCGAGAGACGGACTGCAGGCTGGTGACATCGATGCGCTCCTTGCAAGACCAGATGCGCTAACTGCCGATCAAACTAGCGCTCTCAAAACAATGAAAGATAATTTCGAATACATGAAGACGCCGCGAGGAGTTTGGACTCTCACCGACTGGACAACGCCACGCGTTACCGGATCCAGTTTAGATGAATTCGTCGATAATGGTGTTCCGTTGGGGATGCGCGAACAATTGCGAATCGCCGAACAAGAGAAGTCTAAACAAGCGGGTATTTTGGCTTCTGCGCAACTGGCGCAGAGCGAACGATTGGCACCACTAGTGGTTCCGGTAGAGTCGACTGCTAAAACTGATGCGCCTGTCACGCAACCAGAAGTTCCTCCTGTGAAGACCGAACTTCCGCCGACGAAGACGGAAACTCCGCCGGCCGCGGCCGAACTTCCGCCAGCGAAGACGGAGATCTCTAAGGAGGAAACGGAAACCCCTCCAGTGGATTCAGAAAAAACACAAGATGTTCCGCCAGTGAAACCAGAAATGCCACCGGCGCCGATGGACACTCCTCCAGCGGAACAAGAAGCTCCTATGGTAGATTCAGCAAAACCGCCTGCGAAACTGGAAGTTCCGTCAGTGAGTCCTGAAACTCCACCGACGCAAACAGATGCCCTCCCTGTTCAACCTGAATCTCCGCCAGCCAAGGATGAAACGAATCCAGCGATCCCTGAAAAACCAGACTCTTTACCAAAAGACAGCGTCTCCGAAAAGGAAATTGAAGTTGTGCAAGGCGATAACCTGTGGAAAATTGCGCGAGCACATCTCCGCGAACTCGAAGGAAAACGCCCTTCCGATGCGGATGTTCTAGAGCTTGTAAATGAGATTGTTAAACTCAATGAGATTAAGAACCCAGATCTGATCTATCCTGGACAAAGGTTCAAAATTCCGCATGCTGCTGCACCAATGGCGGTGGCACCAGACGCGGTAGTACCCGTTCCGGGTGAACCTCCAAAGGTTTAGTCCGCGAGTCTGATAGCTGGCAATTGTTTAGAAGTTCTTTTTTTAAGAAGACTCGGACTGTTCTTGAAGACTTTGGCACTCAGTGATTGAGGGGTTGATAGAACCATATCAATGTCCGAGGTCTGCTGACTGACCACTACTCATTGAGTTTGTTCGAGTTCATAAGTTCCTTCTGAACCTCTGTTTCAAGAAAATCTACTTTCTGTTTTAAATCCTTTTCAGACAATCTTTTCGACAACCTATCAGTCAATGAGCTACTCCGCGAATGGAGAACCTCACAGTTCGGCATTGCCGATTGAATACTCAAGAATTCTTGATTGCTGATTTGGCGACAGTCTTCTAGTTCCAGCGCATTCAGTTTTTTCATTTTAGTTATTGGCTTGAGACCTGCTGCGGTGATCGGATTACCACTCAAATTGAGATTGACTAGAGAATCAATTTTGGAAATTTCACCGAGCGCTTGATCGGTCAGGTTGCAGTTGGAAACATCCAGCGAAGCGAGGTTTTTAAGTGTGGGCAGTGTTTTTAAATCATCAGCCGAAATCTTCATACCTTGGGCGTTCAAACGGATCAGTTTGTCCATGTCTACCAAGTTAGTTAGACACTTGCCATCTAAGGCGGTTGGATTGTTCAACTCTAGGCTGAGCAGGTCTTTGAACTTCTTGATGTGTTTGATACCGTCATTGGTGACCGTTCGGTCACCATTCAAGCAAAGATGTGTCAATCCTGAATGCGCAGAGAGCTTTTCCAAACCTTCGTCAGTGACATCGGAATCGCCAATGCTGAGATGTTTCAGTCGTGGCATCTGCAGAATAAAGGGAATTCCCTTGTCGCTTATCGAGCTACCCTCTACGCTTAAAAACTTTAGATGTTTCAGGTTTGTTAGGTATTCAAGCCATTCGTTTTTGAAGGTACTTCTATCAATTTTGAGACTTTTAAGATTAGCCATTTGTCCAATTGATCTGAGACTATTTTCGCTCAAACTGAGGTCACCGTAGTCTGCGCTCTTCTGGTTAGGGGATTTATTCAAATCATTGCTTATTCGAGTTTCGCTGAGGTCGCTATCGGATCTCCAGCGAAGAGACTCGTTATAGATCACTTTCGTATTTCTGACTTTTTCAACGTGCTCTTCAGAGTGACCCACTATCTGCAAAATTACAAAGATTAGACCGCCGACGATGAGCAACGCAACAATCGCGATGACTACTAAATCGAATCGTCCGGTTTTGCTGCGTCGGACAGACCTCAGCCGTCGAAATTTAGACATGGTGGTTTTGCACTCAGCCGATTAACGTCATACAGATTAGTGTACACGGTATGTTTCTTTCCTCCAAATCTAGAGAGACCCTCTAGGTTTGTCTGATGACTGAAGGTGCAATCTAATTGGAGAGTGGCGTCATGCAAGCCGGCTGAGTGCGCGAACGACTCCAGTTTCGTCTTCGGGCAATTGCCACTGTCAGCGGTGCTCATCCAAATCATGCCGTGAGGTCTAGCCTGAGCCGTTAGAGGTCTGCAAGCCCCGTCTTTGAATGGTGGGAACACTTACTGCAATTGACACTATGCACTCGATTGGCAAATTGCTGTGCTGGAGCGTGTTTGGTTTGAATCTGAGGAATTCTTGATGCTTAGTCCACGGGATGCAGTTCTGTGGCTAGTCGGCAATTGAGGAGCAACACTAAGCACGATTGGTGCCTGGCGTTGCTGCTAATTTTATGGTTGGTTTAGGAACTCGGTCGGCTAAATCAATGGACGTTGCCTGAACCGATGAAGTAGAACAGCGCCATAAACAAGAACAGTCCAATAACCACTCCTGCGATGACACCAGGCTTTGGCGTCCTGTCTACGAGTTTGTAGCCAAAGGGGGAGCTTTCCGGCTTGACTTTCTTTGATGACATTGAATCTCCTGTAGGCACGAAACCTACGCTAATTATCCTATTAGAGCACGTATTCGATGCGCGTGCGGCCTTGAATTTGACCGTTTTATGTCTCAAAACCCGCAAACGTAGCGCTACTCCGACGATGGCGTTTGATTAACTTGTAAATTTGATTCGCCGAAAGACCTTGTCGAGTGATTTTTTTCGACGAATTGACTCTTTCTAAACGCTAGTTCTGATGCACATTTTCATGATCAACCCATTTTGCGCTTGCAAGTTTCAAAGTAATACTCGACAGGTTCGTCTGATTTGCAAGCGAGGGGTCATCATTCTGCTGAGTGGACTTGAGAGGAGATAACTAAAACGTACATCATCGAGGATCCGTATCCGCGCGATCATGTTGTATGCTTTTGGACACAGCTGGATTACGGGAGCTGGCATTAGTTGCGGCGTTTCGGAACACTTATTAATTATAAAAGTAGTAGATCGGATATGCGATCTGCGCTGAATCGCATACGTTTATTCTCCTATAAAGCGCTCATTTGGTGTTGTTGTGCTCTTATTTGCCTTAACGCGTGTCCACCCGTGTTTGCGGAAGACGAACCACTTCTGCGTGTGAGGGAGCTGACCAAGCGCATTTTGCTGACCGGAATCGATTTAGAGAGATACACTCTGCGCTTTCGAAGGGATAGCGCGCAGCAAACTTATTTCAAAAGACTGCGTTTCTTTGCGATGCAAGAGGCGGGAGCCGCATGCGGACTGGCTTATGAAATAGTTGCAGTTGACGAACTTCGTGAGGGGAGAAAAAATCCTCTCAAAATTGACAAGGGACATTTGAGAAAGGGATTGACTGCTGCAATGGTCGGCTCTACTGTCGCTGGTGCTAGTTCTGGACTTGAGCTCACTCGTAATGGAATTTTAGCGCTGTACAACAAGAAGCGTGGTATGGACCCTGCCAGTGCGAATCAGTATGTGGTATCACATGTGAAGCAACTCGATGAGTTGCTTGCCGAGCGTGAAAGTATAGTAGCCCAGCATAAGACTCATGAACTGTATGAGCAGGCAGTTCTCGAAGGGCGGCTAATGAGGGCGCTTCGCAATGCTGCGGTTTCTGAATACTCAGTGTTCTATAAAGACATAAAGTCATACCGTGCCAAGGAAAATACCTTCTACGCTATGAACATAGCTACGAACGTCCTAGGTGCATTGGCTGCGAAAGTTGGTATTGATGCTCTGAACAATCCGGACTTAAATGGTCCCGCGAATATTCTGTTTACTCTCGCTGGTGCCTTTACGATGATTTCTCCAGCCGTCGCGACTGTCACAGGGAAAGTAACGGGAAAAATTGCGGATCATAAATTGCACTCGATGCTGGGCGATGTGCCGAAGACCGATTTTGCGGCCACACATGCTATGGCTGCAGAGTTCGATCGCTCAATCAAAAATATCGATCAGACTAAGTATCCGTTTGCCTTGAGCAGAGCTAGTTCATATCTGGGAAGTTGTGGTTTGTTCGAGAATCAGATGAAGAGTGAGACCATGATTTCCAGATATTTGAATAACGTTGCGGTTGAATCCTCGTTTGCTGCACCACCGATTGGTGGCACTCTACTTGCTCAAGGCATAATGGGAACTCGCGCTTTTTACCACTACGGAAATCGGCGACCACTTAAGAACCTTGACCTGACCTATAAAGGCGCGCTGGTTGGAACTGTGGGGACAGCGGTGGCGACAGGCTTGACTGGTGTTTTGTTGCTCGGCGATTGGGCTTACTACTGGAAGCTGAAAAAAGAAAAACGACTGCCCAAGCAACTCATCGAATCTCGATTAAAGCATCTCGATGAACTGCAGGTTGCTGTCGAGGCGATGTAAATGAAACCCCAACCTCCAGTTTATTTTGTGCTAGATAGTCAGTTCCGAATTTTCGTCTCGCGTGCACCAAATAGAGGCTCCTCCTGTCGGGGCGCGTATGTGCGTAACCGCATAAATTGTCCGGTGGCATTACTTTCGTTGGTGATTGGATTTTTTATCCTCACTGTGGATGCTTCTTATGGGCAGGAGTTGTCTAGTCCTAAGTCGGCGTCCAATGAGTCTGCGTCGAAAGCAAAAACGAATTCTACGAACGCTCAAACTGCTCAGGAAATTCATCATTACCACCATTATGATAAAACCTTACCGAAGCATACCGGGCGTGGCTTTCATCCGTTTAAATCAACAATAGACACATTGGAAGATGTGGAACAACAGATGCAGGATCTGTCTGCCCCAATGGAAGACATTCCAGTGAGGCTCAAGAGACTGCGCGAACAGATTACCGAAATCACCCAGCCGATGAAACTTCTTCAGGAGGAAATTTCCGAGTTGAAGAAGCCGATGAACGGTTTGAATCTGGGCGTAACGCAACTAAATCATAATTTGAACACAAACCTCCAGGATCTTCATCCGCGAATCCGATCGCTCAACACTGAAATTCAGGGCGTCCAGAGTACGGTGACGCGAGTCAGTGGCGGAATTCAAAAACTTTCACCACCTCTCACAAATTTAAAGGATGGTTTGCATGATTTGCGACAGCCGCTCAACGGTTTAAACTCAGGGCTTCATGATATTAAACAGCCACTCGTTGGGCTGAATGCGAGCGGGCAGAAGTTGACCAATGAGATTGGCGATATTAAGTTGGAAATCAATTCCTGCCGCAAGCAACTGCCTGAAGTACAGTCTTCGTTGAGCAATTTGGCAACTCATATCGGCGATTTAATGCAGCCTGTCGATAAGTTGCAGGGTCAAATTCTCGACCTCAAAACTGAGCTTTCTCAGCTTAAGTCCGTGGTGGTAATTTTCTCGATTGCCATTGCGACGATGTCGGTAGCCTTAATTATTGCTGCTACGATCGTGGCTATTGCTATTAAGAAATCGATGGACATTATTATAAAGCTGGCGAAATAGTAATTTGATGGCACCGAATATGGTGACGAGATATGAAACGTGCGTCGGTTTCAATCGCGACTAAAATCAATGGTTTTCTGATGAGACAGTCATAAAAATTTGATCAACTCACACGGTATAGAACCGCGGTTTATTAATTGGCAAAACTGATTCTTTCGTGAGTATTCGCAGCCCTTGCGCATTGCGGCACCTCGCTCGCGCTACAAGGTCTTCAGAGAATAGAAAGGAATTTGGAATGGCAATTAAAGATGCTATAGATCCGACGACTACTCAAACGAATGGAGTCCGATTTGTTGATGAACCCGCGGCAGGCGAAGACGGTGTTTCTGGTGTTTCTGCTCCACCGGGCATGAACTTCGTGATAATCGCAGCCCTATTGTTCGCAGTCGCGTTTCTGTGCATATGGAGACCGGCGAATGGACCTGACGACGCTGCTCCAAGCACTCAAGCTGACAGTTCTCGCGTAAATTCGGTGACACCATTAACAGCGAGCCCGACTGGATCTGTGGATACTTCAACGAATTAAATTCGCAGAGAATCGCAATACTAATCGGTCGTGCCGCTAGCGCGTGAGCCGAACGGATGCGGTTGAATACAAATGTCGCTAAACTTTCTGATCATATCAAGTAAAAACGGTCACAAGTTGTCGTGACCGTTTTCTTTCTGCTTCAGGTAGTCTTTGCGAATTACTCGTTTGGATCTCTATCTGCAGGATCGCTTGTTTGAAAACTCGGCGCAGGTATTGTGACGTTATTTTCTTGGAGGGCAGGAACACCACTTCGTGGTTCGACCCGCTGCATCTGAGTCACCCACTCTTTGATTCGTTGACGGTGTGTTATCTACAGACCGTTCCGTTTTTGGAGCTGTCTGAACGCTTCGTTGAGGATAACTATTATCGGCTTTTGGCGAGAGTAGCAAGTAAATTGTCGTGCCGAAAGCGACGAGTAACATTATGATTGTCATTAATGCGACGACTGGGATGCATTGTCGATTCTCAATCTTTGGCGACCAGTAAGTGTAGGAATCACTGATATCCAATCACTGGATAGAGGGATGCTTGAAACAGAGTTTTGTCTACGAGTCGAGAATGATTTTGTTTCAAACTTAGCCAATGTCGTTTTTTCAATCTGAGGGGCTGGAGGGGGATCCGCCGTAATGGTGACCGCGCCGTCAAGACGAATGTGAGTTGCATCAAGCTTTCCGGTGTTAAACACAACGTTCGCGCCGTTTAGGTTAATCGTGCTCCCACTTCCCACTGCGGCGATACCGTTGGTGCCGAAGAAGGCCGTGCCACCAGAGTTGTTGATTACGGTGACGCCCGTAGCAGGCGGTGCGCCGACGATAGGTGCGACCGGAACAGTGCCGATTACTATGTTGATTTGACCATTCGTAGGACCGGGTGAGACAACGTATGTAGCGATGGAAGAAGCTGTTCCGATCTCAATGTTCCCTTTTGACGTATTCAGATTTGCCAGCGTGATGCCACCCGTGGTGCCCTTCTGACCGGCACCTGGACCGCCGACCTGTAATATTGCTCCACCGTTTGTTTTAAGCAGTGCGCCGCTGCTGAACAAATTAATATTGCCAGTGTTAATGAACAAGTTGTTTACTGTAAGACTTCCTGCGGCGTTGAGAGTGAAACCCGAGCCTGCCGATGAACTTGATAGCGTAGTGTCGAGCTTGCTGGTGTCGTTCATATTTATGATGCCACTGCCAATAGTGGTGGCGGATATGGACGGTGTTGAAACCGTCAACGCGGTGGCTGTTCCAGATCCAGAACCGACACTTCCTCCACTTCTTACATCAACGCTGGTATTAGCTGCTACCAGGATTTTGCTGCTCAGTGGCGTGATGTTGCCAGAACCACCCGTCTCCAGTGATACCGTAGAAGTTGCTTTTGTTGATCCCAGGTTTGCGTTAATTAGCAAATTCCCGGAAGAAGTGGTTAGGTCGATCGCTGTCGCCGAGGTGATAGCACCGTTGACTCTTAATTCACCCGAGTTAAACAGAGTAAAGCTGCTTGTCGTTTTTGATGCTCCCAAATTAAGATCCATACCATTAGAGACGTTTACCAATCCTGTTCCTGCCAAGGTGAGATTCTTGGTCACTGTTCGCAGTGCATTGCTTCCAGTACCGACTGTTCCCGTATCGAGATCGATTTCGAGGAATTCAGATTGAATCGCATCTCCTGAGGTGAAGAGTTGAGTAACCGAGCCTGTCCCCGCACCCTTGAGGGAGATGGTTCGCCCAGGTGTTATAGTGACCAGGCTACCACCGACTGTGATACCACCATTCTTTGCCGTCGTGGCGAGTTCAATCCCGGTTCCTGCGATGATTGTTGAGGTCGTGATGTTGCCGGCGGAAGTCAGCTTGAAACTTCCATTAATCGCTTGCGAGCCCATTAAGTTGACGTTAGCTGCAGCGACGTTGTTGATGTTCACAGACGCGAGAGTGTTAGCTGTGATGCTTGTGACGCCTGAAAGTTGAATAGCTGCTTTTGTGGTGCCGATACTGCCGCTGCCGCCACCGAAACCATCGCTGAGATTAACGGAATTCGCAAATAAAATAGATTTGCCACCGTTGATGCCACCGATACCAGTAGACGACTCATTGGAGTTGAGGGAAATTGTTCCGATCAAGCCACTCGCTGATTTGATGCCTTTGGTCAATGTGATACTGCCGTTGCCGTTCGCATCAGGGTTTACAATGATGTTGAATTCCTTCCCATCGCCTGCCGAGGAAGCTCCGAGAGCGACGGCACCGGAGTTGACAATGGAGACGAATCCCGTCGTATTGGCGGACAGATTCGCAGTTGTGGTGATAATGCGATTTGCATTGACGCCAATGTTTCCAGTACCCAAACCGTTTAGTCCATCTGTGAAGGTTATGGTATCGGCTGCGAGGGTAGCACCGTTGTGAGTTATGCCTCCTGTCCCAGCTCCAGATTCGGTCGAGTTTATATTGATACTGTCGATAGTGCCGGATGCCGCTTTAATTTCTGTCAACGCGATAGCACCGTTACCGGCTCCGTCAGCGGTTGTCTTGAGATTGAATTCTTTCCCTGCGCCTGCGGATGACGATTGAAGTGTTACGGAGCCGGTGTTGTTGATGAAAACCGAACCAGCCGTATTTACAGTCAATGAATTGGCTTGTGTGAGAATGCTGCTTTTTGATGAACCAAAGTTGCCATTTCCTATACCAGGTGTTTGGTCAGACAAAATGACATTGCTTGCGGTGAGTGTGCCGCCGACGTGGATAATTCCGCCTGCACCCTTCTTGCTTACAACTTCATCGGAGCGCAGACTGATTGTTCCGATTGTGCCAGTTTTCGATTTGATGTCTCCGTTCAGTGTGATGGAGCCATCTCCGTCAGCGTCAGCCACGTTAATCAAATCGAACACGCGCCCGTTGCCGGCAGACGATGCCCCGAGCTTTACAGGTCCAGTGTTTTGTATGTAGACATCGCTTTTTGTATTCGCCGTTAAATTACTCGTTTGGACGAAGACTCTCGCAAGTTGAGCGCCAATGGAAGAGATACCGTCACCCTTCGAATCACTCAAGTTGACATTTGTGGCGATAATCGTTCCGCCATTTGTTCTGATGCCGCCCTGACCGCTTGCTGCTTGCGATGAATCCAGATTGACTGTTCCTGCTGTTAAGTCACCATTCAGCGTTATGCGGCCGTTTCCGCTGCCATCAGGGGTGGTGCTCAATTCGAAGATGCTTTTGGAGCCTGCTTCTGAACCAAGCAAGTCTACTTGACCGTCGCTAGCCAGGAATGCATTACCGGTGCTGAAAATTTTCAATGTGTCGCTCGCGGAAAATTTAATCGCGGTTGTTGAGTCCAAGCCGATTCCGCCGCTTCCCGAGGTGAGCTCGATTGCGCCACCTGAAACTTGTCCAGTCCCTTGAGTGATCGCTCCTTTACCGCCGGTGCTGATCGAAACCTGGGCAATGCCTGCATCAATGTTGTTTACGCGAATTGAACCCAGTCCTTTCGCTGGCGATGCTGCTATACCGCTACTGGCGTTGCCTGAGCTGTCGAAAGTGATTGTTGGACCGACTGCTGCTGATGGTTGTGCTGAAGATATCGTGACGATGCCATCGTTGCCACCACCGAGTGTCAGGATTTCGCCGACTTGTATTGCTGGTGTTTTTGTCGAACTGGAGCCAGCAATGATGGTCACTGCGCCGGCATTGCCGTTGCTGGAAGTTGTATTTATTGAAGTCTGATTTTCTGGAAGTAGGATGTTGCCTGTTTTTGAACTGGCCGAATAAGCTGCCAAATTTACGTTACCGCCGTTCGCCTGACGATTTCCGCCATTGGTTAGCGTTGATGTTGTATCGATGATGGTGCCGACGTGCGTGCTGCCAGTTAGATCGATATTTCCGCCCTTGCCTTTGGTCAGATCTACTGTGACTGTTTTTCCGACACCAATAGCAGTGCCCGGGATTGTATTGGTTGTGGAACCGTCTGTGGTGACTGTTCCACCCGCTATCATAGTGATAGCTGTTTGCGGGACTCCGCTTGCGCCGGTTGAATTTGCCGTACTTATAAAGGCATTACCGGATGCGGTGATACTTCCGGATGCGATTATTGCGATGGATTCACTAGCGGTGACACCGCCATTGATGATGATGTCACCGGCCGTGTTGGCGAAAGTCGGGTCGCCCAGGATGCAGTTTGTTCCTAACTTAAGAACGTCGGTCGCGGCGATGAAGTGTTCTATTTGAGCTGATGAATTCAGTTTGCCAGAAACTTTATCGACGCTTGCTTCGATCGCTCCTGTGCCAGAGTAGATATTTAAATTTTGGGAGAGATAATTGCCGCCGTCGAGGGTGGTGTTACCTGCTCCTGTGTACAAACTGTCTCGAAGATTTATGTCGCCGTTCTTCGCACTGAAAGTTCCATTCTGCGCGTGGATGTTGAGGTCCTGTGAAAGCGATAACGACGAGATGTTGATATCGCCGCGAACGGCTGTCATCTGCGCATTATTGAAGATGTTACCGCTGTAGGACTGCAAGTTGAGATTTCTTGCGGCTGATACGGAAGAGGTTTGATCGGGGCTTGATTGATTATTGACGAGGGTATTTGCGATTAGTGTCAGATTGCCTGATGAAACGATCCGTCCGGAATTGTTTAGACTGTTACCGGCTTGCAGAGTGAGGTCTTGTCCATCAAAAACACCGTGGATTGAGTTTGCTAGCTGAGTTGAGATGATCGCGCCGGCATTATTGTTTATATCACCTCGCGCGTTGATGACGCCTTCAGTGACTCGTTTGCTGGTTGTTACACCATATATGGTTCCATTGTTTACGAGGTCGCCACCAATGTTGATGTTTCTGTCGCTCGAAAAGTAATCGAAGCCAGTCACCGCAGTTGGTACTACCAGCCCCGAGACTCGATTAGAGATGAGTGAATTCAGCACGAACGAGCCACCGGTTGCTACACCCTGATCGTCCAGTCTGAGAGATTGATTGCCATTAGCAAGCACCTGTCGCGCCGCAACATACTCCGCGGGCGTGACACTGGAGCCACTGGCAAGTGTCTTTAGCTGCCCACCAACATCAATACTGATTGAATTCAAATTTCTGAATAGCTTTTGCTCTAAAACTATATTTGCTGAATTGGAAGACAAATCCAAATTTACTTTTTGAACAGGCGGAAGAATGTTAACCATATTGGCGACATTGAAGCGTTCTACTTTCGGGAGTCTTGCGTCGAGTCGTTCTTGCCTTGAAAGGCGAGCCTCACCTCTATTGATCCGAAGGTCCTGATTTTGATGGTTAGCTAATACCGGCGCCGCTGACAGACAGAAAAGGTTGCTCATGGCAATCGCAGCAAATGTGCGTGTTTTGATTCGATCATTCAACGTCATCATAGTCCCTCTGTTTTTAATCATGCTTAATGCCGATACGCGGCGCCGGTCCACGTATTTGGAACACTGAATTCTTTCGCGACACGCAAAATGCGGCCGCGAGACGCGAAGAATCGATGCCGTCAAACTCTAGTCTTATGCGTAGCGAAAGTCAAGGCTGACGCGGCTTTCAAAAGGTCTCATCAACGATTGCAAATGAAAGAAAACTACCTAAGGTTAGTGTGGCGCTAATTGTGACCCCGTCTAGTCACTGCTTAATCAATCTGAATAAACCTATCGATTGACAAAGTCAACAGAGCCAACAAAATCGTAGTCGCCGTATTGTGCAACTTCGCTGGAGTACATTTTTAGTCGGT
>CAZRMH010000169.1:5662-16330 GCA_964600935.1 uncultured Candidatus Obscuribacterales bacterium | reverse complement strand
GACAATCTTTACTTGCACCTGAATGTTTTTATGCCAGGACGCTTTCAGACAGGTCTGCTCTTCCGATCGTTGCAACTTGCCGGTGAAGAATTGGATACAGACCACATTCTTGAAACGATCATCGGCGCAGTTAAAAACGAAGACGCTCCGGCTCACGAGCCGTTTGTCGTTGACAGCATCGGACTGTCAGGGCGCAAACTGAAAGTAATGGCTGCTTTAGTGCAAGAAATTTTGGCACCAGTGGTTCGCTCCAATGTGACCATTCACGAGTGCGATGGGCGCATCGCGCAACCAATCGAAGATGGTAACTTCCACATCTTCCTCTATTCTTCAGCGACTGGAGTTCCATGCCTGGATTCGCCAGAAACCATATGGGGTTTTCGCTTGCTTCGGACCGAAACGCCATTCGCGCCCTCCGGATTCGGCGCTCCAGTAGTTGACGATAACGGATTTATTGTCGGTGAAGTGCTCGGGCGCAACCTGTTCCTCCACATGCACGTCATGCATTTCGGCTCTAAATCTGAAGCCGCGCTGCTCGCAAGGCTCCTGACTCATGTCTGCGATTGCGGCGTCATCGATTCCGACGAAGAGACGATTACACATATGGTGGGCCAACAATTCGTGAGCGAATACCTCCGGCAGTTTGCGCTGAATAGAGGAAGCAAGGCAAGCGCCGGAGAAACTGCCAGAGCACAATCTGCTTTCCACGAACAATTACATGCGCTGATGCACGAGGAGCTCAACCTCTTTCAGTTAAAAGCGGCACCAGAAGAAGAAATAGGCAGAGAATTCGACGAGCTGACAAATTTCCCTAACGTGGTCGCACTGGAGGTGAAGGGAAGCAGAATTATCGTCACTACAGACAACCTCTATTGCATACATCCGCAAACGCACGTCAAGTATGATATCGGCGCATTCAAGATCCACATCGATACTGCGTCGAATACAGTCCAATGGTTTAACCAGACCAGGAAAGTCGACGGTGGAAACCCTGGCATGAATGCACCGCATGTAAACAGTCATGGCAACGCTTGTCTCGGCAATACCGCCGAAGTATTTCCTCAGCTCATCAAAAAACGCGAACTCACCTCGGTGGTCCAGCTGGCGATTGCTTTCGTCGAGTCAGTCAACGTGAAAGATACATGGGGAAAACATATCGGTGCCTGGCCAAAAGCAAGTTAATCGAGTGAAACGAGAAACCTATGAACAGTTACATCATCCCAAACTTGGACGAAAATGACAGACAGATGCTGCATGAGCACGGAGTTGTGTTTTTTCCGTGGGCTGAAGGCATTATCTTCGATCAAACGCAACTTGAAAAATCACTCCAGCTGCTTGGTGCCACAGCAACAGAACAAGCGTCCGACATAGAGAACGTCTCTTTATTGAACCTCCACTTTGACCCGATTTCGGTTGCTCGAGCCGCTGCCAATTCACCCTCGGCAGCTCAGTTAAACCAGCGGTCATCCCGGCCGCGCGCTAACCAGAGCCAAACGAAGAGGCGACTAGATGGACCTCAATCTGACACTAATCACGATGCAGCAAGACGACATTACATCGAGATTTGCTCATCAAGACTGAAAGAGCTCACCGTACAATCAGAGGAGAAGATCGCCCAAAGGAAGCTTAAGCTCGAATCCGCTCAGGAGCACTTTATCGAGACCTCGCGAAAGCACTTTGTCGGCAAAGCCAACCTCACCGAGGACGCGATTAGAAGCAACAGCATCGAGCAATTCGAGCGACTTCTACAGGTGGACAAAGTTAGAACAGTGAGGGTGACCAGCGGTGCCATACTGATTTACACGGACATGCTCTATGCCACCGATCCGGCAACGGGTTCGCGGCGAGAGCTAGGTTGCTTTCTCATCATAATCAACACGCGTGGCACCAATGACGGTGTCAGATGGCTTAACCTGACCAGGCGCATTCGCACAGTGCAACCGGGTATGAATGCGCCACGCGTTTTCGAAGACGGAAAAGCCTTCGTCGACGAAGTCAAGGAAACACTCCTTGAGTTAATTGCACAATTCGAATTCGCTACAGTTGCCGAGCTCGCTATTCAGTTCGTCGAGACCGTTTCCGACGACCCGCTCAGCAATTTCATTTACAAATGGCCCGAAGCGGGCGCACCGGAGACCAGTTCATGAGTAACCAAAATGACGACGTCAGCGGACAATCACAGCCACCGAGCGACACCAACATTGAGAAGAAAAAAACTCCGCCCGTTCCCGGATTTCTCGATCTACTTTTTGGCATTCCGAGCACAAAAAAGCCGCCTGCGCCAGAGTGTGGAGTAACACCACCAACGGTGGCGAACAATACCACGAATAGCCCCTTGGAGGTCAACAGAACAGAGCCGCCGATTGCCTTCTTCCGTGAACCAGACGGTCCGCTGAAGCCACACTACGCGAATCCCAGGGCGGAGCTGATCTTCACGCCGCCAGCACCGACCGTATACGTCTCTCCTGTCGCTTACATGGTCATGTGCCTGATTATCGAGCTGGCACCAAAGGAAGTGGGTTGGCTCGGGACCGTATCAAAGCGCCCCGACGGCAATTTCATGATCGAAGAAGTTTTTCTAGTCGAACAAGAAGTCACTTCGGTCGAAACAGAACTTTCCGCAGATGGGTGCGCAAAGCTAGTAATGGAACTCCTGGAAGGTGGTGATCCCGGTTTGGAAAGGGCAAACAAACTACGGTTCTGGGGACACTCGCATGTTCGTATGGGCACAAGTCCCTCAGGCACGGATGAGCGCACGATGAGACGCTTCGCTAGCGAGGGTCACGAGTTCTACGTACGCGGTATCTTTAACAAATTGGGACGAAGCACGTTCGATGTTTATTACTTCGACAAAGGCTATAGGATCCTAGATGTACCATGGGCGGTAATGGACCCGCTCACTGACACAGTATTGCTTGAGCGACCGAGCTATTACAGCGGTCACCCCGGCTCACCGCGTAGCACGTGGAGAGATATCCTCGGCGCCAACGAAAAGCCGACCACTGGAGTATCGTCCGGCACGAATAGCTCTAAACTGACGGAAGCACTGATTGTTACCGACGCTTTGCGCAAGGAAGTTACAGACGACTACAACGCGAAGGTCAAGGTGCGCATGCCAGCAGGAGTTAGCTGGCTCATCGGTTCGAAAAGAGACGAGTCAGGTGATCACGTCCAGCCAGTAGGAACAGAAACCCCCTCAAAACTCAGAACTGAGAGCCTGTTCCCTGACGACCAGACCTTCAGAGGAGGCGCTGTTCCGTCCACTCAAGCACAGCCAAAGCGAGCTAGCCTCTGCTCGTGGTTTCGCGGGCTTTTCGAGGTCTCTCCGCCTCCTGCGCGCCCGACAGAATTGCCGGGGCGAAAGACAGACAACAGCTCGCAGCATTCTCAGGCTAGTGCCAAACTCGAAACACGCGACACCACTAATGGTGCCAGATCCGACAAGGACAAAATTTTCCAAGCAGACAAATCAGGCGAATCCGTACAACCAAACTCAATCAATCCGACACAGCCGGACCGAGGAGACAAACCGTCATGAATAATGTCGACATAACACGTCACGTCGGAGTCTTCGCACGTGACGCTTTTGGAAAAAAACGCATCGACGTAATCGGAGTCGGAGCTACTGGCTCGCGAATAGTTCTCAGCCTAGCCAAGCTTGGACTGGAAAACATTCACGTGTGGGATTTTGACAGCGTTGAGTCCCACAATATTGCCAATCAGGCCTTCAATCAGTCACACATCGGCATGCTTAAAGTTGATGCGCTGGCGGCCATCGTCAAAGAGGCGACCGGACTTAAACTAACCACGCATAACGAGCGCGTGGACGGTTCGCAGCAGCTCGGTGACGTAGTGTTTTTACTGACGGACACGATGAGCTCTCGCAAAGAGATCTGGAACAAAGGACTGCGATACAAGATCCGTACAAAATTGATGATCGAGACTCGCATGGGCGCAGACACCGGTCGATGCTACTCGATTAATCCAGTGAAACCCGCGCATGTCAGAGGCTGGGAACAGACCCTCTCTGACAATGTCACTGCTGAGGTTTCAGCTTGCGGCACGGCGATTACGGTTGGACCGACGGCAGAATTCCTTTCCGGTCTGGCGGTCTGGCAGTTTATTCGCTGGCAGGCTGTAGAGAGCGGTAAAGAAGATACGCTGGACAACGAAATCATGTTCGGTCTGCGTCCGTTGTACACGATAACACGAACCTTCGAGTAAATCTCGAGGTCTCCGACAACTCCGGGAGCCTTGCGCAACGCCGCACGGCTCCTGACTGCGGGACTTATCGCGTCCCGCTTACTCCCCCAAGATACATACACCCTGTTGCCACCGGAGGTGGTGGCAACCCAGCTCTTGGAGAACGGCACCATGCCGCAAATCTCAAAATCGTTAGACAAAGTCCTCACGTTATCGGCATTGAAAGCCAATGCTATCGGAACAAGCGATGTAACCGTAGTCTGCTTGATCGTGGGCATTGCCGCTGAAGACTCATCGCTGGCGCATCGACTCTTAATGGAAGCCGGTCTGACTGCCGACACGCTGGAGCGTACTGCGCGCAATTTGTTTGGATCACCGCTAACCGACGGGCGTGCTGCGACTATGGCGCGGCCAACAGTCGATCGCGACGCTGAAGATGCACTTAGACGAGCCAGTGAAGTGGCAGAGCGAAACAAGCACATCCAGACAACACCTACCCACTTGTTGCACGAACTGGTTCGGGATTCCGAAGTAAGGAGAGTGCTTAAGTCTGCCTTTTTGACCCTAGAACGTCTCGGCAATCAGCCCATTGCGTCACCGCGCGAACGCGAAAACGAGAACCAACCGACACCAGAACAGCGCCTTTCCAACCTGGTCGCATCACTCGATGCAGCCTTAAGAACGAACGTCAACGGACTGCCTGAAGGCGAAGGAGTAATGACTAAGATGCTCGACCAGATGACGGTCGACCTTACCAGGCTTGCGCGGGAGAACAAGTTACCGCCCATCGTCGGTCGAGTCAAAGAAATTCGTCGGGCAATTCAGATTCTTGGTCGTAAAACCAAAAACAACCCTGTTTTCATAGGCGAGCCCGGAGTCGGCAAAACTGCAATCGCTGAAGGATTGGCAGTCGAAATCGCCTTCGGTCGCGTGCCAAAGAGTTTGAAAGACAAGCGCTTACTGCGCCTGGACTTGGTTGCGCTGGTCGCCGGCACTACCTTTCGCGGTGAATTCGAAGAGCGAATGAAACAATTGCTCAACGAACTCTCACAGGCAAAAGATTGTATTGTCTTCATTGATGAGCTGCACACCTTGATTGGCGCTGGCGCCTCCCAGGGCGCCATGGATGCGTCAAACACTCTCAAGCCTGCGCTCGCTCGGGGAGAAATCACCTCCATTGGTGCCACCACCTTAGACGAATATCGCAAGCACATCGAAAGAGATGGCGCTCTGGAACGTCGTTTCCAACCGGTAGTGGTTGAACCTTCTACCGTCGACGAGACGATTGAAATTCTGCGCGGTCGTCGCCAGATACTAGAAGATCACCACGCCATCACCATTTCTGATTCGGCCATAGTTGCGGCCGCACAGATGGCAGACCGTTTCATCACGGACCGCTTCCTGCCTGACAAAGGCATAGACGTGCTCGACGAGGCTGGCAGTGCCTTAGCCATTGACTGCCCGGGCGGGGAACTTCTCCTCGATCACATCAGAGTTCAGATCAGCCAGATGACAGGCATCAAGGTCGATAAACTCGGTCAAGATGAATCCGCTCGGCTCGCGCGGATGGAAGAAGAATTGCATATGCGTGTGATTGGTCAGGATACGGCAATCTCCGCCGTTTCTCGTGCCGTACGTCGCGGTCGCGCCGGAATTAAAGACCTGAAGACTCCGATCGGCAGCTTCCTCTTTCTCGGTCCGACAGGCGTAGGCAAAACCGAAGTAGCCCGCGCTGTTCAAGCATTTCTGTTCGACGATGAACGAGAAATCATTCGTCTCGACATGAGCGAATATATGGAGAAGCACAATGTCTCCCGCATCATAGGCGCCCCTCCGGGCTATGTTGGTTACGACGAAGGCGGTGCGTTGACGGAGAAGGTTCGGCGCAGACCATACAGTGTGATTTTGCTCGACGAAATCGAGAAAGCCCATCCAGCGGTGTTCAACATCTTGCTCCAGGTTCTGGACGACGGGCGCCTGACCGACGGGCACGGACGCACTGTCAGTTTCAGCAACACTCTCATCATTATGACTTCCAACTTAGGCGCAGATGGAATCATGTCTGTTCTGGAAGAACGAGGTCCGGATTGCACTCAAGAGG
This sequence comes from uncultured Candidatus Obscuribacterales bacterium, assembly GCA_964600935.1. Lineage (GTDB taxonomy): Bacteria > Cyanobacteriota > Vampirovibrionia > Obscuribacterales > Obscuribacteraceae > JADYXR01. Next base: position 10,026 of record CAZRMH010000169.1, on the reverse strand, counting down.
AGTTGTTGGAAGTAGTCTCACCTCTTGTGAAACAGAAGTTCCTTCCGGAATTTCTCAATCGCCTTGACGAAATCGTTTGCTTCGGACAATTGTCGCGCGATGAGCTATCCCGGGTTCTCACAACACAACTGGCGGCGTTGTCCAAGCGACTCGACGGCGCTCACGGGCTGTCAGTTGAATTAACAGCGGCAGCTCATGAAGTCTTACTATCTGCCGGCTACGATCCGCAATACGGAGCACGTCCGATGAAGCGCGCCGTGCGTCGACTGATTGAAGATCCAATCGCCGATCAAATCATCAAAGGCACGATCATAAGTGGTGCCTCATTGAAGGTTGACGCAGAAGGAAAATCGCTTGTGTTTTGTCCAAAGTAGAAGCAATCGAGAGCTGACCTGAAGGTGCTCGGCCGCTCAGCTTTTCAACACATAATGGGTGACGATGGCGTTACGCCATTGTCACTCAAATGGATGTTGCTGGCACGCGCGACGATTTGTCCGCCTCATGCCGTTTAGTCCTCCCGTCTTAGAAAGAAAACTGCCATGAACAGTTCAAGACTTGTCATCAATCTGGTATTGACACTGCTGCTCGCTATCACTGTAAACATCATACTCTGGGCACCAGTAGCAGTACTCCGTTCGCCAGTCGTTCTGTTTCTAAGCACACCGATGTTCATTGGAGCCATGGTCTGCGGAAGCAAGTTAGGAAAACGTATAGGGCGACTTAGAGAACCACTGAACAATCAGGCGTTCTGCTATGCAGGCATACCCGTTCTGGCTGCGTCTATGGTCGCTAGCATCGCGGCATTCCTATACATAATTCCGATCTCTACGGTGCCGGTCACACTGGTATTCGGGTCAGTGCTCGTGTTTGTCAACGCACTGAGCACCTTACTTTTCATGTGGTTGATCCGCACTCCCGAACAAGAGCGCTCGCAAGCAGAGACTGACAGTTAACCGCGCCGTTTCAGTCGAGCAGCCCGGACCTAATGTCCGAGCTTTTCATCCAAAACTTCTTGCATAGATCAAAAAAAGAAAGCAAACAACTATGAAAAGCAAACATCTGTTCTATGCGCTTTGCGCAATAACTGCCAGCCTGGGATTGTATGCCGTGGCCAACAACATCGGATTGACGGAAACTTTCTCGTCTTTGCAGTTGCTCCAGTCAAAGGTTGAGGTGAAACAGCTAAATGACGATAAAGCCTTCGATGCCGAGATGAACAACGCCAAAACAATCGTCCTCGTTGACTTCACAGCCACCTGGTGTGGTCCCTGCCAGGCGCTCAAACCAAAGATTGAGCAGCTCGCGCAGGAATTCAAAGGTAAGGTCGTCTTCACCAAGGTCGAGAACACAGTCGCTCCTGGTCTGTGTTCTCGCAACAACGTAACCGCTTTTCCAACCGTGAAGATCTTCGCTCCTGGTGGCAAGGAGTTGTCTAGTTCTGTTGGAAATTTACCGATAAATGACTTGCGCAAATGGATTCAAGAGCAAGTCGATGCATTCAACAAACAAGCTCAGCCAAAGCCGCAGAAGCCCTAAACAGAAGAAATACTGCCGTTGGGTTTGACACACCTCGCCAATTATCCAGGGGACAGTTCATTGGCCGCGTCTTCCTCCGTCGAAGGCGCGGCTATCAGAACATTCATCTCAGCTCGCTTTTCTACAGCAAAAAATGACAAAAGCTCTACTGATTCATGAAAGGATCCATCGGATGATTACATATCCTGCACCCAGCCAAATTCGCCAAGCTTCCATCCAGAAACGTACCCGTAAGACCGAAGCAGCACGCAAAATTGTTCTCAAGGCGCTCTTGCAAGGCAAAGGAGAAGCGGTCACAATCCCGGCAGAACAAATTCCCAGCGAGTCCGAGTCTCTTGTATTCGAGGGCTTGGACGGCTGGAATTGGAAGCGCAATGGAGACCGTTACCTGATTTCCCCCCAAAACAACTCTCACGAAGAAGAGATGTGCACCGGATATTGCTAGCCGGGACACTTTTGTTGTCTTGCTCCAAGAGGGAGTCAGCCTCCGACATTTCGTCCGAATCGATAGATAACCAAGCCACCCCCCAGCAATTATGAAAGCAGTCAGAACGGAAATCTTTCCTGCAAACGGCGACGTAGACTTGACGAAGCTGGCTTTGCGAGAAGCCTTCAAGCGGATTCTTGATAAACCAATGACTTCAACCACTCACTCAAATTTGACTGTCGCGATCCTTCACGATGATGACAGCGACAACAAAGGCATGGTACTGGCAGCGGTGACACTATCCGCACGCAATCTAACCGAAATCCAGGCGGCGAGAGCGTATCAGGACCTCACACGCGACATTCCTGGATTGACAGCCAGGATTTCGGCTGGAAAATTTCTCGTGCACCTCAGTGTAGAATCTGATCAATGAGTTGCATCAACCGACGAGCCAGTCGATGTAGACAGCCGCTTAACGAACAGTTTCTGAAAACACGAATGGTATAAACGGTCCAATGTTTTCAGGCCAGCCTGATGGCGGCTAGTCGTTTATTTTACGGTTGGCAGGGCACTGCTTGTGGTGCCTTGCCAACCAGTTCACCTAGAATCAGCGCACTCGAAGCCTGATCAACTTTCTCAAAAGGATTTTCGATGAGAAAAATAATTGCAAAATGGCTAAAAGAAAAGATTGAGTGGTACCGCTTACGGTATCAACTGATCGATTACTTGGAGATTTCAAAGGCGGGTCGCAGTCATTCAGACATCCGTAGAATCTCCACCTTCAAAGGATTTGAAGCCTGGGTCTGCGCTGCTCAATCGGCATTTGATGCAAACTCTTACGCTCTTGTCAAAGACTGCATATCAAAAGCGGCAAAGACTCTCGACAATTTGGACACCCCAGTGCGCCGACAACTAGAAATCTCGGTTCGCACTATTCGCTTGGAAGATTATCGAATGCACGTAGCTGGGCTCTGCCAGTGACGTCAGCACACACCGTATTTGATACCAATAAAGGTTTCAATTCCCGTGCGATTCCTATCCCCGTGAAAAGTCACACTCGCACGGAATCATCAATCATCGAGAAAGGGAAAAAATGAATACGCAAAACAATCGCGAAACAACCGATTTGCCCGTGGGACGCGCCGCGGCATGCCAACGCCTTGAGCAATCAGGAGGACGAAAATCCTACAGCCATATGCGCTACAGACTGCTGAAAGTCCACAGCTTGTATGTCGAAGAGCGTCACTATCTGGCAACGGTACGAAACCCACGATATCGAGGTTTTTGGAAACTGCTAGAGCCTGAATTTGTGCAAGGCAGCACAAAAGGGCTCTCAGAACTGTACGTTGATGGCATCTCGGAAGGACCGTTGCATGGTGGCAGCGAAGGCCAAGCCAAATCAATTCAGCTAATGCTGGCAGCAACCCAAAAGCCCGTCAATCTGATCATTGATGGACACTACACTTCGTCGGGTTGGTTCGTCGATTCGATTAAAGTTGAACAAACTTCGAACGACTAAACGCATCCGCCTTCCTCATTGAAGAAGCGGACTGAGAGACGCCAGATAAGATTATTGAGCACGGAGTGGATTTAACCACTCCGTGCATGCACGGGCATCAGACTGACACGAGATGCAGCGGCACCACGCGACACCCGACCTCGCCAGTTTTTTTCGACTACATCTCCAACTTATTAATGTATCTAGTAAGAATTCTCGGGGATCTGCGCAGGAGTCGAATCCTGCTGGAGGGTCCGAAACCGCGCGACAACTGGAACAACCTCGAACTACTTTGTCGAATCTGCAGTATCAGTACATTTGCGATACGCTGATTGCAAAACTCGGCATAAGTGTGGAGATCACGAGTTGGCTAGATTGGAGCGGATTCGCTCAAAATACCTCAAGACCCTCTCTATTGCCTAATAGTAGCCCTTAGTATAAGCACGACTTGAAGATAGGAAAAATGGAGTTCTAAGTCTAGAGTACAGATAGTTTTCAGATTCATAATTTCCAGGCAAATTTCAAAATCATCTAGTCAAAAGCTTCCATTACCAGACTTTCTAAAGGTGCAATCGCATCGCGATTCGGTTTCGGTACATGGAGGCTCGCACGACTAGGCAAACTGCCCTTAGTCAAACCATAGCTGCATAGTTTGTTCACCGTTACAGAAACCGATCTCTACGCCGTCTGCGACGCAGAAGTGTAGGGCGCTAAGGTGCTTCAAAAGCCAGGTGACGGGCACCTGGTGTTGCACATTCAACCTCAACCCGAGGAGACTCAACATGCTAGATTTCGAAGACAAAATCCTCGTGGTTGTGGACATGGAGTCCGACTTCGAGGTCGAGATGAACGACGAACAGGTGAGCGTGGTGGAGAGGCTGGTCAATGAAGCCCGGGATGCCG
>CAZRMH010000169.1:0-5652 GCA_964600935.1 uncultured Candidatus Obscuribacterales bacterium | reverse complement strand
CTTCCTGACCATGGGCGAGGATGGACCTCTGCCGGCTCTCCAGGACCTGGTGCGCGGCTACGACTCGTTCGTAGAGCAGCAAAAAGAGCGACACGACGGCTCTGATGAAGTCATCGACGCGGTAGGCAGGAAGCGAGCGAAACGGGCTTCGTTCGTGTTCTGCGGTGTCGACACCAATACATGTGTCGCTCGCACGGTAGAGAACCTGGCTGGCAAGTTGCCCCGCGCTTCCATCGAGGTGGTCATGGACGGCTGTGGTTCAAGCGATGACAACGACTGGAGCGACTTCCCCGACGCGGAAAACATCACCCTCGTCTCCATCGAAGACGAGGACTGAAAACTCGCGGTGAGCTGTTGCCCCGTCGCTTGTTCGAGCGACGGGACAACAATGGAGAGGGATGGAGCCAGAGCTTGTCGCCTAATAGTCGAAATTCGTTGACCGAAGTGGTCACGCGAAGACTTTAGCACGTGAAAATTACAGGGCATTTTCTCTTTGACGAGTCCGGTAATATACCGAGCTTGAAAAAGGGTTAAAGTCCTGCGTTTTCACGTGCTATCTTTTTCTTTTTTGGGGTATTTATACTATATGCCAACGTATTAAGCGAATCGAAAAACCAAACGAGAAAACGCAAGCTTTGAAATCTTCCAGGCTTCGGGACACCGAAGCCTGGAAAATAAAAGCTTGTCGTTCTCCCGTTTTATTAAAATCTTCGCCGACTCTGCGAATGAAACCTTAGACGCGAGGAGAAGCCGAAATTTTCGAACTTGACCGGACCGTTACCATGCGCTCATTCAGGCTGTGCATGAGCTGGGTCAGACCTTCCATCTCATAAGCACTGGGTCGGTCGGTTTCGCAAATGGCCGACAAACGGCGGAACTCCGGACCAAAGTCACGCAATCTTCGATCGGCGACCAGGCAATTGATCATCATGATGGAAACCACCCGCCATGTGGGATCAGTCATCACGCCACCTTGAGAAATCATCTGTGATGCGACATTCTGCGCCTCCGCGACAGCCTCCTTGAGAATGTTGAGCAGTGCAGCGTGCGCGCTTGCCATACGAGACAGAGTCAGGAGAGCTAAGCGGCGTGCAATTTCTCGTCGCAAAATTTGCTCCTGCTGAGATGCTAGAACTTGAGCAGGAGTCATCCCGCAAACCTCAGTATTGCCGTGAAGAAACTGGAGCATCGAATGACCATGTTCAGCATGTTGAGATCCCCAACAGTGGCTTTTAAACGTCAAAACCTGATGCTGTGCTAATTGAAGCGAGTTTTGAACCTCGTCCAGCACAGAGAGAAGTCGACTCCTTGTCGCACGCTCGCTTCCGTCACACTCCGAGAACCGGACCGAAAAGAGACTGACGCTGTCCCCGTTCAACAAATCCTGCTCAGATTGCTTCGCGTTTGAAACGGCGTTTTCCGGATAGCTGGACAAGTCTTCCAATCGAAATAATTCACGCACCAGCTTATCAAAGGTTCGCTTGAGGACCGCGCAAGCAAGCCGTCTGGATTCGCGGTCCATCGCAACATTGCCCAGCCTATCTTCTGGACGAAGCGAAACTGTATTCAAATCAATCGCACGCAAAACCTCTAAGTCTTCCAAGAAATCACTTTCACTGGCACAGGAAGAGAGTATCGTCAGACTGGAGAGAAGCTGCTCATGCAAGTCGAGAGCTCGACTCTGAGCCTCTTCAGCCGACAAGACATGACACAGATGTGCCAAGCACACCTGCTCATGCTTCTTTCGCAGTACTTCGAGCTGTGGCGTGCCTAATGCCTCAGCGATCAGAGGCACCCAATTCGCAGGAGCAGCGTGCGTCGTGGAGAATCGCTCTGCAGCCTGCATCATTAGGTGGTTATCCAAGCAAGCTTTGCTAAAGTCCGCCAAGATCCGCTGCAGAGCAACAAAATTGGAGTGGATACAAAGTTTCGCCGAAACGGCTGTCGAATGTCTCATCGCAATAGTCCTAAAGTGAAGTTACTTCAGCACCTAGCCACGGCCTCGCTGGTCGTCGCAGAAAACAGGTGATGAAGTCTTTTCCCGAATCTCTCGAAAAGGGCACCGAACGCAAACCAGACGCACGGGCGCAGGCTGCCATGGTTTAACTGATTTTCTGAGGTGGTTTGGAAACCGAGTAAAATCAATTCGCGTTAACCAGCGACGACGCCTCAATAGCGCTTTAACTAGTTATACCTGAGTTGTCTAGCAGCCTCTTTTGATGGTTCGTATGCCTTGATTAAGTCAGTCAGAGTTGTTACGTCACTCTAACTCCTGACGACTACTGGTACAACAAACGCAGACTCGCTTTAACGGCATCACAGAAATCCGTCAAACCAATGCCAGCGGAGGTTTCCCAGTCAAGGGCAAGGCAGATCCTAAACCAGCACTAATTGGGCTCGACTAGCGCGTCAAGCGGCGGTCCCCATAGATCCAAGCTGCTGGACTTCCATGTTTTTTTAACAAAACCTGGCTTGGCACAGCCACAAAAACAGCACCGTAACTGGAAACGAGACGATTTCCCTTCACCGACTTTCATCGCTCACCAGCCTACGGTTTAATAGCCGCGCTAATGTTCGTTCCACCTGACAATCATGCAGATCGCGACGTGTGAGCGATTAATAACCAAACTTTCTGGCTTTGAACTCTGCCTGTTTCTTAGTCTTTGTAATCATATCACTACTTATCTTTGACTTAGAAACTCCAAGAATCAGCACTCTTACTCCGAATCAACGCACAAGTCGCCCGAACTAAGGTGATCGTGGGTTGCTCATCAATCCTTTAACGACGAAAACCCGCCTGTGGCACGGTTTTCGGCCGGAGGTTACGCTATGAAAAATCCAGACGGGCGTGAGCCCCTGCGCATGCTACCGGCGAAAATCGCGAAGGAATTGAAGACGACGTTCGCGTCGCTCAACAATCGAGATTTTCGAGTCTACTCCTGGGGCCAGGTGATCTCGCTTTGCGGGACCTGGATGCAGTCGATTGCTCTGAGTTGGCTTGTCTACAAGCTGACGGGATCGGCAGCCGCTCTCGGAATGGTCTCATTCGCCGGCAGCCTTCCTCTTCTTCTGCTTACATACTTCGGCGGCATCATCGCCGATCGCTACGATCGCAAGCGCATCATCATCACGGCACAGATTTGCGCCATGGTCGAGGCGACGGTACTAACAGCACTGACGTTCTCAGGACTGATTACGGTGACCTGGCTGGTTGTTCTAGCCTTGATTCGCGGCACAATCACAGCCATCGAACTTCCCGCCCGGCAATCTTTCCTTCCCGAACTGGTCGGCAAAGATCAGCTCACCAACGCTATCGGCATCAACTCTGCCATCTGGAACACCTCGCGAACTCTAGGACCGGCTCTGGCTGGAATTCTCATCGGTGTGTTCGGAGAAACCATCTGTTTTGGCATCAACGCCGTGAGCTACCTGGCCGCTCTGTGCACACTCCTGATGCTGACGCCCAAACATCGAGTCCAGCCGACGCCGGCAGAAAAAGCCGCCAGCGAGAAGGCCGCAAACCACAGCGTCTGGTCTGTCCTCATGGATCCGAAGATCAAATACCTGCTGCTACTCTCTGCCGCAACCAGCATCTTCGGCTTTCAATACGGAGTCTTGCTGCCGGTTGTATCGGATAAAGTCCTCGGCGGTGCCGCCTCCACTCTCGGCTTCCTATCAGCGGCATCCGGTCTGGGAGCGCTGTTCGGTAGCCTCGTTCTGGCGAACCGGAGCAACAGCAAGTGGGTGCGGCGCGGTCTGGGCTTCGCTTGTATCGCGCTAGGCGTCGCCGTTGGAGTGATCGGCTACTCGAGCGTATTGCTCCTCTCGCTGCTGGCGGTGGGTACGGCCGGCGCTGCAGTCAGCTTCCAACTCAGCGGTGGCAACTCACTGGTTCAGTCGTCGGTAAACCCCGCAGTGCGCGGTCGCGTAATGGGCATCTACTCGACGTTCATGCTCGGCTTCTCGCCGTTTGCAGCTATGCTCGCCGGTTGGTTGGCAGAACTGATCGGCGTAAGCAATACGCTCTACCTGAGCGCGACCTGCATCCTGATCTCCGCAGCGCTCTACCTGACGCTTGGCAAGCGCTCGTTCGAGGCGTCAGAGACTCAGAAGTAACAATCTGCTACCACGGTGGCACCGTCAATGGTGCCACCGTGGTGTTTTTCTGCCAAACAAATTTCTTGGCTCAACCGGAAATGAATACCCGATTAAACCGCTTAAGCCCTTCACCAGTCTGCTTTTTGAAATTTCTACAATTGAGCCAGCCATACTATTGATGTTAGTAGTATTAAATGATTGAGTTAACGTTCGCAATAGAGGAAGGTCTGGGCGAAGAACGCAAGCGCCAGTCGCTTTTCGGTTTGGCATGATGCCGCACTGAAAGAGATGGTGGCTTGCGTTCTTCACTCCGACACCTAGGCATAGTGCACACAACACAGCACCGACGTGCTTACCCTATGCCGACTTGAAGGAGTAAGAGCAGCCGCGGAAGCGAAGGTTGTACGCAGGAGTTTTTCCAACACAGTAAGCCGTGTAGCCTTCGATCCGCACAATGCGAGCCGCCGCGCCCAGATCACAAAGTTGGTCTTGGAGATCCAGCATCGCCAAACGGCTGAAGTAAGGCTCCGTGATGTCTTCAGCGATATTGCCAGGATATCCCCCCGATCCGCGAAGTCCGGCGATGTAGTCCCCGAAGCTCAGCGACTTCCGGACCCAACCGCCCGATCCCGTCCAACCTCCGGAATCCGTAACCGCATTGCGTTCAGCGATCGCATTTGCCTTCGCTGCCGCCTGACCAGGAATCCATGTGATTGCAGCCGAGAGGTTGAGCGCATCATCCCTGAGTGCCTGGACGAGGACCGAAGGTGGCAGTCCCAGAATCGCTCCTTCCTGGATGGCGAACTCTCGGTCGGCTGGAAAGTCCAGACAGGTAACGAACGGCAGCTTGGCCTGTCGGATCAAGCTGGACACTAAGTAGCCTTTCGTTCCAACGATTGCCAGCCTATACTCGTCCAGGCGAATCGGCACTTGCTTGCCGTCAGCCGTTTGCCCGTTGCAGCTGTAGTCCAGTCCTTGAATCCAGACGACTTCATGCGACTGAGACTGGATTGCCGTGACCGCAGCCCGAGCAAGGGCGGGGTCCTCGAGAATTAACAAGACTTTCATCGGTTGCGTCCTTGGCGGGAAATGATGGCTACCGTCGAGCTGCGACATCGGGGAAGGCACAGACAGAAGATCGTCACTTGTCGACCGTCCCTCGGACTGAAAAGTCTTTTGAACCGGTGCCTTCACTAAATTTTGTTCAACACTCCTTTGAAGCGTTTCACGAGCTTTCGCGCTCGTCGGAGGCTGGTAAATATCGACCCACAGTCCATGCACGAACAGCGAGTGCAGACCCAAAATTACCATCTGCACAGAGCTGACGATGACCGGCAGACGCTGCCTGATGGTGGTTTCGCCGGGGTCTGACATTTGAACCGTTTCGCTGACGAGAAGCCCGAAGTTGAGACCGGCAACGAGCAAAGTGATCATGAAGAGGCTCGTCACGGCAAAAGGCACGATTCGGCACGCTCTATAAAGTTCTCTCTCTCGGACAGCAATTCCGAGGCACGACCCACCAGCAGCGGCGTAGAGCGCCGAGGCTGCCAGCCC
>CAZRMH010000168.1:0-16337 GCA_964600935.1 uncultured Candidatus Obscuribacterales bacterium | reverse complement strand
GTTGATCCATAAGCGTAGCTCTCGCCGTTTGCAGACCAAACGCCGCCAGTGTTGCGGCTTTTGCCATCGGTTAAAAGCGTGACGTTTTTAGAATCAACATCATAAGAGTACTTTTGAAAAAATTCGTCGCCACCTTTGTCTTTATCAAAAACAAAATACTTTCCGTTTGTCGGCTGGTACGAGCCACCAACCGCGGTGTCTTTGTAAAACGTCAATTGTCGGCGAGCAGCACCCGGAGAATTGACGCTATGAATTTGAACGGTATCTGCAAAGCGTGTCTCTATGAGCATCTCGCGTTTAGTTGGGTGCCAGCTGCCAATATGCGCTGAGCGAAACTCAGTGTACTTCTCAACCTTATCGACTAGACTCAACGAAGGACTCGGAACGTCCTTGATCACCAGATTGTCCGCTGGTGGCAAAACTGTTTGCGAGGTTGCAACCGCTGCAGTTGCCAGAGCCAAGATAAGTTTGAGCATCGCCAGACTCCATGCTGTTTGGGAAGGCAAACATATTAGCAGGACTGACTCGATAAAATGGCGAGATACCTATTTAGCGATTCCGCGCAAAATAACTCGCACCCACTCCTCGACTTTCTCGACGAGCGGTCGTTTTTCGTCCAACACAATCCATGTAACCTGAGCATGATGCGATGCTCCAGCAATCATCGCGCCAAGCTCGCGCGAATCCCAGCTCGAATCGATGTCCCCGGTCTCCTGAGCGACCCGCACTATCTTAGTAATAATATTTGGAAGTGAGACCTGCTCCTGATCCAGTGGGCAATCCAATTCTTCCCGCATCTGTCCGAACATCGCCAGAAAAAAGTGCCGAGACAATTCCTTATATGATTCAGTATCGCGAGCCAAGTCTTTAAGTGAATCGACCATAACGACGAGGGGTGGCTCTCCCAGCTCGAGTCTCTTGTCAACAGATTCACTCAATCGCTTCAAATATCCAATCGACAGCCCAAGTAGGACCTCGTCCTTGGATTTGAAGTGGTAGTAGAGTGTGCCTTTCGCAACGTTGGCAGCTTCGGCGATATCGTCGACTGAAGTGGCTTCATAACCCTTTTTTATAAACAGGATGCCAGCAGCTCCCAGGATGTCCTGCCTGGTTGCTTCTCGCTTTTCTTCTCTCCGCCCCATTAGCCCCGTATCCTTGACAAAACTGACCTGCGTATGATTTTATACTAGTATACAAATTTAGACTACGGTCAGTTTTCTGAGACCCTTAAAACAGTCTGATTTTGACACAACGCCAGTACGCTTTTACTAGAAACAGGTGGTTCACTATGAGACCAGCCAGACGCTACTCTGAGGACAACGGATCACAGTGCAAAGTAGCAACAGCCGCGCTCGCCAATGGAAGCAAGCCATTTCTGTACATGATGATAAGCACTCTCCTCCTGGCGTTGCTGTGCATGCTCTTTGCACGCAGTCTCGCACCCGAAGCGCTATCGGCGCCAAAGTTCTACAAGAGCCACAGAGTTTCACACGCCAAAGCGCCAGTAGCGAACACCAACTTGATGCGTATCTAGTTCGATTTTGTAATCAAAACTGACATCAATTGTTCATTTGCTCCGCAGTTTGAAACGTGAATGTCGTTCGATTTGTCAGAGAACAAAACGCCAAGTCTCTTCGATTCAGCCCAACGACTCGTGGACTGTCGTTCAACTCTCGACCAGTGTTAGCTCCTCTTACGCCAGAGCTTGTTCGGATTGCGTTTCTTCGTCTTCGGTGGTGGTGCAACTACGGGCGGCGTTGTCACGGTGTTAATCGCCGCGGTCACACAAGCCGCAGCATCAGGCATACCATAACCGAAAAACTGGTTCCAGCCTGGAGTGTAGTTCGTGGAGTGGTTTTTCATAATCGATTCGACTTGAAGGTTAGTCAAACTTGGCTTGGCACCCCAAATCAGAGCGGCAACAGAACATGCCAGTGGCGAAGAGAACGAGGTTCCAGCCACAGAGACAACCGTGTTAGTAGCCTTCGTGCAGAAGATGTTATCTCCAGGCGCAGCGAACCAGATGCAATTACCATAGTTCGACCATTGCGTCAGTGACCCCGACTGATCTATCGCAGAAACAACAATCAAGTACGGTAGAAGGGGATTCGTATCGCGGATGCCATCACCGTTATCATCGCCGTTTCCAGCGGCATTGAATATCAAGCCACCCTTAACGTCGTGAAAAGTTCTGAAGTAACTATGCAGGGTACTGTGAATGTACTGATTCGCGATGGAGTAAGGAGGATCGCCATTCACACTGAAGTTAATAAGCTTGGCTGGCGTGTTGTTGATGGCGTAGTTGAAACCATCAAGAATGTCGTCTGAGTAGAACAATCCCTGGGCATTGCTGGCTCTGCAAGGGTAGACGGTCGACAAACGCGCCGGTCCGACTGTCGCGATTAAGTTGTTCGCCAATGCAGCAGCGGTTGTCGAGACCATGGTGCCATGGCCGTTTACATCGGATTGGTAGTTCGTGTTATTGACCGCATCGTACCCGGAGAACAGCTTGCCTTGAAGGTCGGTGTTAGACATATCAACACCGGTATCGATCACTACGATACCCGCGGAAGAACTACCGAACGTGCGATCCCAGGCCGCCGGAACGTTCAAAGCGTTTAGATGCCATTGCTGCGCGAAGTATGGATCGTTTGTAGTAGCGTCAGAATGCATCACATAGTTTCTTTGAACTGAACGGAATTTTTTGTCGCTGGCGAGAGCTTTTTCGGCTTTAACGAAATGCTCCGTGTCCGGGAAGGTCACGACCCATACAGTCATCGAACCACTTCCGATCGTCCGAGTAACCGTCCCCTGAAGATCCTGCATGGACTCTTGCGCTTCTTCATTCTTCGGGTCGCACGGCATGACCAGCAAAGTGTTCGAGCGCCAGGCGCAATCTGTCTTTCGAGATGTGCGAGTCTGGGTAATTCTCGTCGGCATGCGTAGTTTGAACTTACCAGCAGCAGCTTCGCCGGTCGACTCGTTGTTGGAACCCGCATTGACTGGCGTAGACAAGCATGCCAGTGCCAACCCGATAGATAGCGCGACACCACCGAGTTTGAGACCAATATTTTTCCAATGCTGCATTAATATCACCGTGATTGAATGCTGAGCCATTTGACTACCTGTCGTATTGTTTTCATACCCACCGGACGGGCAGTAATATCCACTCGCCATCTACCTCACGTGGACAGCGGCAGCCCGCGCGTGTTACCCTTCTCAGGCTTTGGAATCACCGTCAGAGAGACTCGCACGGATGGGTTTGGCATGAAACTAGCGATTCGGAATCCAGATTTTTTGGTCGCTAAACGCGAACTAAAACTGATAGCGATTGTCTTGGCGGGCACGCTGACACTTACACCACTAGTGGCGAAAGCAGATTCGCAGGCGCGGAACCACAGTTTCCGCGATTTCAGAGCGAACAATCCGACGCTCGACAAACGAGAAGTCAAAGCGCTTTTCCGTTCTGAACTTTCGGCAGCTCGCCAAAATGCGCGCACATTGTCAGCCGTGAACATAAGTCAGAGCACCTCGGCGGCGCCGTCACAATCGATTTCGAATTCGCAACCCGTTTTTACTCAAATTCGACACCAGACGTTGCAACGCGAGCTGGTTTCCGGACGACTGAGTGCGAATAACAAAATCGACCTGAATCTCGACTCCAGTGCGGAATCCGTCATTCTTGGCGGTAGCCTGTTCCGAGATCAGCCCTCAGTCACAATCAATCGAGACGGTCAGCAGATCACTGTAGCTGCGGGTTCTAATGTCACAGCCGCTGAGTATGTCGCAGTCAAGCAAATTCTCTCGACAGGAGTTCAAACCATCACGTTGGATGGAGCTGGCAAAGCTGTGGCAGGAAGCGTCGACCTCTCTCAAATCACTGCGCGCAACGATCGGATGCGCGCAAACGACTTGATCATTCCAACGAACGTCACCGCATATGGTGACTTCAGCAGAGGTTCGAATTTTCAAGTTTTAGGCGATCTGGTAAACGCCGGATCAATTTACGCGCTAGACAGCAGACGAAACACCGCCAGTGGTGCCATTCGTGCGGATAGTTTAATCAACGAATCAAGCGGTTTGATTTCATCGGAAAGTCCAAACTCGGATGGTTCAAAACGCCTGGACTTAACGCTCGCCGCTAATGACAAACTGCTTAATCGCGGCACCATCACAAGCTCTGGTGAATTACACCTGATCGCAGGCAACATGCTGTCGAACTCCGGTAGCGAATCGCAAGCCGCTACCGTGAGCGCAAAAGGAAACGTCTCTGCCAGTGCACCAGCTATCGAGAACCATGGGCTGATTCGTTCAGTCGAGGGGAACGTCACATTAGGTTCTGATGCGGCCCTCACAGTCGATAACAGAGCTGGTGAGATTCAAGCGAATGCCGGATCGATCAATCTAAGAGAGCGCTCTTTTAATGCTGATTTGACGACTTATGTTTACGGTGGAGACCTGTACAGCCAAACGCTGAATGTGTTTACCGGACGCGGCACAGCCGATCTGGTGGTGAATGAACTTACAGGCACATTGAATCAGCGTGGATTCGCATCGCACGTGAAGGCATCGACGGATTCTTTAGTGCTTGGTGATATTTGTCTATCAGGCGACCCGACCTATCAGAACAAAAACGGCGATATTATAATTTCAGGCAACATCACCGTCCAGGAAGCCCTAACGGTCATCGCCAGCGGTACAATCTCAAACTCGGTAACTTCTGTCATCACCGCAGGTAGTACCAGTTCCGGATTCGATATAACCTTTATCGCTGGCGCAGATATAACTAGTTCGAATGCGGACACGACAATATTAGGACCAATCCCACCATCGAAAGCCGGTGTAGCAACCGACATCAGCGGCTCAGCAAGCGCATCCGGTGGCAACATCTCGCTTGGCGCCGATGTACTAGCACCTGTCACAATAAACTCTCGCTCGACTGGCGGGACGAACAACAACGGCGGTAATGTTCTACTCGCGGCATACAACAATTTTGCGCTGACGGGAACCATCGATCTGAGCAACGCAAAAATCAATACTGGCGGTCGAGGCACTGGTACCAACGGCAACGTCACTTTTATTGCCGGGGGACTGGGCGACAAAGCTACGATCACGACAGGTGCGATCGACACCACCGGCGGTAGTGGTACCGGCGGCGATATTATCATATCTGGATTCATACCCCAGTCATCTGGTGGCACAATCTCTTACAACGCAGCCGGAACCAGAACTTCCGTAGCCCAGATTGTTGCCGGCGCCTCCTCCTCGACAGGCGCCAGCGTAGCCACAATGGGCGATTTGACCGCCGCGGGAAATGTGGTCGTGAGGACCGGTACGGACGGAAACATTGCCATCGGTGAATTCAATGTAACGTCAAAAAATGCGGACGGAATAGTCGATCTCAAGGTCACTGGAACTGGAAACATCACGAATACTGACTTCACTACGATTAAGACGAGAACACTCAATTTGGCTGTAGGAACAGGCGACATCGGCGACCTGGCTAACAACATTCCTATATTTGCGAACGCTAGCTTCATAAATGCTGATGGCGACGTCAATTCCACGAATACCATGATCGTTTCTTTCAACCCTGGATTAAACGTGGTCTCCGGTAAGGCTCTGTCGATGAACATCGCAACGCAAGGAACCATAATTTCAGATCCATCTAAAGGTCCGATTGTTGCAGACGAGCTGTTAATAGGTTCCTTCGCAGGCGGCGCCGGTATTAATTCTTTCAAGCCGCTGGAAGTAACGGCCGACAATTTATTCGTTGCCGGAATTGGCGGAAGCGTTTTCGTTCATAATAACAATAAAGGTCTGACAACACTCACCGGTGGAGATGCGTTCCAGGCTCGTGATACATTCAGCATCACCACTGATGGTACTATCAGCTTGGGCGCGGCTGAAAAAATTGTCGCGAAAAACGTTTTTCTCCAACCAGCTCTCGGGTTCACATCACTGCAAGGATCGATTAGAGCGACCGCAGCAGTCTCGCTTATCACGCCGGTTACCATCGATCCGGCGACTGTTGCTCCGGTCGTTACCAGTCCGGTTTTAAACGTCACATCGCTAAATGGAAATGTTGGCACCAACCTGGCTAATCCGCTGATCACTAGCCCTTCGGTTACGAGCATCGCCGCATTCGCACCAAACGGTAGTGTGTTCCTTCAAGGGCCTGCCAATGCGAAAGCCGTTCTCGCCGGCGGTTCTGCCGCCGGCACATTCGACTACCGAGGTTCAGGCACCACTACAGTCTCTGGCAACGTCACTTCCGGCACAGGCGATCTGAACATTGTTATCACTGGACCAGGCACGCTGACGATTGCCAACGACGTCAGTTTGCTGTCAGGAAGAAACATGACTGTGCAGCTGAGCGATCCGGCAAATTCGACAAAACAAAAACTTGTGATCGGTGCAAATACATCACTACAAACAAATGGAGCGGCAACCTTCGGTGATATCCTGATCTCCCTCGGCACACCTGCAGCGCCAATAACTGGAACTCCACCCTCGAAGGGTGTGGCGTTCGTCGAAGTGCCACCAAATCAAATCTTCTGGGGTCAGTTCGCATTGGCGGCGAAGGGCGCTAACACCGTATTCGCAAAAGGTGCCGACGTTCAATTCACAAATTCGACTAAAGCTGGTGCCATCACCCTTGGTGGCGGTTCGACCATAGTCGCAGACTAATCTGTCGATTCGCGAAGGCTTTCAGTCTGTTTTGAGCAGCCACGAAGCCGCCAAGATGGCGGCGCTCCCAGGTTTCGTTTCGCGGCGCCTACAGGTTTCGTTTCGCGGCGCTTCCAGGTTTCGTTTAGCGGCGCCTCCAGGTTTCGTTTCGCGGCGATTCCAGGTTTCGTTTCGCGGCGATTCCAGGTTTCGTTTCGCGGCGCTCCCAGGTTTCGTTTCGCGGCGCTCCCAGGTTTCGTTTCGCGGCGCCTCCAGGTTTCGTTTCGCGGCGCTCCCAGGTTTCGTTTCGCGGCGCTCCCAGGTTTCGTTTCGCGGCGCCTCCAGGTTTCGCAGACTAAATTTTGCGACGTTCTCAGCTCGTCGTTATTCGTCGACTTTTTACACCTGCGAAGAGAACTAAGCGGCCTTGCCGCTGCCTATGATTTTGCTGATCCAGGTTTCAACATTTTCAAAGTTTTTGCCATAATCAAAGAGTGCATTTTCCATTTTAGGTTTACTGGAACACCGCACCAACCAACTGTTCTCAGCAATCGGATTGATCTCAACTTCCATCTCTTCGCCAGTACTGCGCCAACTGATACCAGTGATCGCTCGCGTCACCATCTGTTCTGAATCATCGGAAACAGACTTGACGTAAGGTATTTTGAGAAGCGCTTCACGACAGGCAGCCAGAACTTCCTTGGAGGTTCCTTCCATTTTAATTTCGCGAACTTGTTCCAGTTCAAACACATCTTTATAGATGCCTTTGGCAAGAAACATGCGTGTAAATAGATCGAGCGGCAGCAAAACAGCAACCCGCAAAATGCCGAAAATCAATCCAATAGTCAAACCGCTTTTCCAGGCGTAGCTGAACGCTTGCGGATCATTGCTGCTGGTGACAATCACAATCATCACAAACAGTCCCACACCGCCGCCAAAACCCAGGGTGCTTATCGCAAGCGCCTTGCAGATTCTATTGATGTAAGATCCAAATTTGTTTGTCGCTTTTGTCATCATATCGCCGTCAGGTCAAACGCCGTCACTAGAATGCAACGGTAACTTTCGAAAGGCAATGGGACAACTAACCTAAAGCTTCACTTTCCGAAGGTTGCTCCGAAGTTTCGGCTTCAGTGCGAACATACCAGCGAACGAACCGATACATCATGTACAAAGGCGGCACTGAAACGAGCAGATAGATCAGTTTATCCAGATAACGCATTAAGTTCACGAATCACTATCCTCAATAAGTTCACAGGATTCCTCAAAGCTATCCTCGGACGCGAGCTTAACGCCCTCAGCCTTGATGTCTTCTACATCTACCGATTCTACTTCCAGTTCATCGACGGAGACGTCAACCGTCATTTTGTCTTCATCTCCAGGCTCTTCGAATTCCAAAGCCTTCTCCTGGAATTCATCCTCCGTACCGAGTTCATCGCGGCTTGAAAGAATTGAGTCATCGTCCTCACCCATCAGCGACCGTTCCGCAGCGAAAGCCGCTGCGACACCGGCGATTTTTGCCTGCTGCCGCTCCAAGCGCGCCTGGTCCTTCTCTCCTTGAGATCGTTTTGGGAAAAGTCGCTTGCGACACTTCGTACAAAAACAGTAGCTCCCTTCTGAGAGATGCCCGAAATCTCCGAGTTTAAAGCCGACCGGAAGATACGCTCTGGTAGCGACCAGCCGTCGGTCCAGCCCCTTCAATCGGCGCTGATATATTCGAACATATTCGTGTCGACAATTATTTTCTGCTTCAGCTGTCATTAATTTCGCGAGTTCTTTAAGGCTCTGCTGAGCCAAGCAAGAGCCTGTTGGTTAGGGTTCAATCGATAGTCTAGCATCTGAAGGGGCTCATCGTTTAGCAACTGGAAACTCTTTGAGAAACTTGCCTTTCCAGATTATCAAAACTGCCAATTGATGGTCATATTTGACGGTCTGCGGACATGAAAAATAGAGCCATCTCTCTCCGTCAGGCTCGAATGCCGGCGAGGCAGGGCTGGCAACCGGCAGCATGATGGTGCCATTGCGCTTGCGAGTGGTGTTATCAAAGAAAACGGCACTGAGTGTCAAATCGGTAATTGGAGCGCCGGTTATGTTTTTAATTTTGATCTTTCCTTCCGGGGTCAAACTGTCTTTAGCAAGCCAGTTTCTGGAAAAAACAATTGTAATCGGCGGCTTATCGGGATCCCACCCGGCAGCCGGTTCCGTCTCATTCGCCTTTTCGTCGACGACGTCTTCAGAACCATTGAGTTCAGCAAGTTGTTCTGAAACTCTAGCCGCATGTCCTTTCACTGAAATCGCTTCTTGATTTTTCTTCTGTGAAGCCAATAAGTCGCTCCAGGAAAGTAATGCGTCACGAAGTTTTTCAAGCAACGGAACGGATGGGCGAAGACTATTCGCCTCCTCAAGTGCTCTAACTGCACCGGCATAGTTTCGAATTTTCAGATTGACGTCGGCAAGCAATTCGTAGTCTTCAACACTCTTCTCTTTGTCGGTAAGCTCACTGAGAGCCACCTGAGCTTTTTCGTAATCCTTTTTCTCCAGCAACAATTCAATCAATCGATGACGAACTTCAAGATTATTCGGATCTTGTTTACTGACAAAATCATAATTTTCAATTGCCTTATCGCTCTCTCCGGTGCGCGCATAGATAGCGGCGAGAAGCACTCTGGTGACCGGTTCATCACAGACGCTCAAACTCTGCTCCAGCAGCCTAATAGCCTCTTTGTCGTTGTGATCGGTTTGTTCGGCGATGGCTGCTAGCTTTCGATAACAATCACTGAGCTTTAGAGGAATGGTCGCCGAGATTGACTCATCAAGCCCCTTTGAGAGCTTGTCTGCCAACTCGAGATGAGCGATCGCCTGGTGCAAATTTTCAGCAAGCATATCTTTTTCAGACCAGGAAATATAAAGCTTCGCGCGACCGATGTCGAAGCTACGGCCGCTGTGACGTCGCATTACTGACTGATAGAGCTTCTCTGCTTCTTCATGATCACCCCGACGCTGATAGTATTCTGCAAACGCCTGAATTGATGGAGCCAGTTCTGCCGCCGAGAGCTTCAACCGGAGCGCCGTATCAAGCGCAGTCCGTCCCTCTGCGTAACGTTCGCAGGCAAGATAACTCTGCGCCAGCCACGGGTAAACATTGGAGTTATCTGGATCTTCGTGCGTCAATCGTTCGAGCACTGGAATCGCCGATGCGGCTTTTCCATGCTTGATCATTTTTACGGCTTTTATAAACTCCGTTTCCTTGGGTCGCGTATACTCGTAAGTAGCGAACGCCGCAACACAGATAATCACGACTAAGATAATCGTTCTTATCCAAGTGCCACCACTTTTAGTGGCGGGCTCTTGTGCTTCGGTAGGAGTTGTTTGAGTTGACACGATTTCTGAGCTATAAGTGGAAGCACTGTTGTCCTAAAGCTATAATATCGTCTTGTTATGAACCATGAGATCAACCTGACATCTACTGCAACTAAACTGAGTTTCGAAGCCAAAAACGGCAGCTCGAAGCCATGGACCATCCAGGCCCGCACGTGGGGACAGATGGAGAGCTCGAAAGCCTTAGCCTTATTGGTTCACGGGCTGGGCGCGCATAGCGGATGGTTTGAAGCTTTTGCCAGTCGATTGAGCGCGCAGGGTATATTCGCGATGTCCTACGATCAAGTCGGATTCGGCGCGCGACGACATGAACAGTTTCACTCTAAAGACCAATGGCTAGATGATTTGGTCGCTTCCTACAATTATTTGAGACAGCAAGCTTCAGGCAAACCGATATATCTAATCGGTAACAGCATGGGAGCAGTGGTGGCATACAGCCGTGTTGCCGAGTTGAAACCGAACGCCCTGGTTCTCTTTTCACCCGGCTTCGATGGTCATCCGGTTACCTTCAGCCCGCTTTATAAAGTTAAGGCCCTTTTCACCGGACTTTTTGCACCTGACAGCGAATTGACGCTGCCATACACTGTCGACGACATCACCCCCTCGCAGAGTGTTAGAGACTTTCTGAATGCTGACCCCGAGCGACGATTCACCATCAACGCCCGCATGGGAATTGAGCTGTTGAAACTGACTCAATCGGTGAAGAGCGGGTCGAAAACGATTCACTGTCCATTCTTCATGGCGACTGCCGGAATCGAAAAAATTGTCGATAACAATGTCAGTCAAAAGATCTTCGCAGCTACGCGGGCGCCAGAGAAACAGCATATTAGCTTGAAGGAGTCATGGCACGATTTGATGTTCGATCCGGATGTAGACGAACTCGTCATGACGGTTTCGACTTGGCTGGAAAAAGCCAGTGCCGACAACTCTGCGAGAACAATACCTGTTTAGCCCAGTGATCTGGCCTGATGGCAAATGTCATCGCTTCGACACGGCGGAAAATGCCAAAAGTTAAAACCGTGCTCACTCTTGCGTCGCCTTTGCCAGAGGAAATTATTGTAATAAATCGGGAATCGTTAACGTCGCTGTACACATGAACGCCTGACCAATGGACCGGTCGATGCCCTTCAAAAATCCCGAACAACCTGATCTAGACGTAACTTGTTGCCACCTGAAAACTTACTATAATGTGCGAGTCGTTATTACGACTTTGCAGACAAAGAGCCGCCTTCTGTTGCCGAACGGTAACAACTGGGCGGGAATTGGGAACTTTTGCCGGTATTCGCTCAACTAAACACGTAAGCTCGATTCGCCCACGGAAGCGCACTGGAGCTGCACAATCAGAAGGGTCAGCAAGTGAACAACCACCTTCAAAACAACCTCGCCAAGATTTTTGCCTCGCGAGTGGCAGAGATGGGTGAATTTCCTGCACTACAGTACAAAGTGGGGAAAAATCCCTACACATCAATCAGTTGGACAAACTTCGGTCGTCTAGTTCGCGAAACAGCATACGGACTGGCTCATCTCGGTTTAACCGAGCATTCGAAAGTCGGGATTTTCGCCAACACTTCTCACCTCTGGGTGGTGGCAGATTTCGCAGCGATTATCAACGGAGCTGTATCGGTTCCAATCTATCCAACCTGCTCAACATCTGATATCGAGTACATTCTGAACAACTCAGAATCAGAATTTGTTTTTGTGCAAAACGAAAAATTACTGGCGAAGGTTCTTGGCGTCAAAGACAAACTCCCCCGAGTCAAGGCGTTCATCGTCATGTACCCGGGACTGGACAAGCGACTTTCAATCGAAAATCTGGTCGAACAATTCAAGTTGGAAGAGGGTACTATCCTTACTTTCGATCAGCTCAACGAACTTGGTTCGAAGCACGCAGTCACGCTCACGAGCGTAATCGATGCGCGCTCAAATGCAATCAAGCAGAGTGATCTGCTGACCATCATCTATACATCGGGCACCACCGGCACCCCTAAAGGTGTTCCACTCACACATGCCAATATCCTGGCTGTCTGTCAGGATATGACAGTAGTTCTGCCAGTCACGCACGATGAAGTTTACCTCTCGTACTTGCCGATGTCTCATGTGTTCGAACGCGTTTGTGGTGAGTTCTACTGGATGCATAGCGGCGGCACATGCGCCTTTGCAGAAGGCATCGAACACTTGGGTAAAAACATGGCTGAAGTAAAACCTTCAATGATGTTGACTGTTCCACGCGTACTGGACAAAATTTGTTCGAAAGTGAAAAGCGGCATTGATGGCGCATCCGGACGCGCTAAGAAGATGATCGTCTGGGCGTTAGAAGTGGCAAAAGAGCTTCGCAGAGTCGAGGCACAGGGCTTAAAACCGAGACCGGATTTGAAATTGAAACACTTGCTCGCCGAAAAATTGGTTCTCAAAAAATTGCGAGAGAAGATCGGTCCTAACTTGAGATTAATCGTCAGCGGCGGTGCACCAGCGACACCTTCGACTCTGGAGTTCTTCGGCGCTGTCGGTATCACGACATTAGAAGGTTATGGGCTGACTGAAACCTCCGCACCACTTGCGGTTAATCAGTGGCCGAAAAACAAGCTCGGAACAGTAGGTCCGGCGCTTCCAGGCGTGCAAACCAAGCTCAGCGACGACGGCGAGATCATGGTCAAGGGTGGTAGCATATTTGGTGGCTACTACAACAACCCCGAAGCCACGGCCGAAGCAATTGAAGATGGTTGGTTCAAAACCGGTGACATCGGCACCATCGACAGTGACGGCTACATCAAAATCACCGACCGCAAGAAAGACATCATCGTCAATTCATCCGGGAAAAACATCGCTCCTCAGAAGATCGAAGCGGCGATTAAGACCCTACCAATGATCAATCTAGCTGTCGTTTTCGGAGACAAACGCAAATATCTCATCGCCTTGCTGACCATGGACGAACAACTGGCGATGGAATTTTCTCGAGAACAGGGATGGTCATTCGAGACCTACTCTAATCTGACAAAGAGCAAAGAATTTAATCAATATTTGAAGAAAGAAATTCAACGTCGTACAGCCGATCTGCCTGAATATGAACAAGTGAAGCGCTTCGCAATTCTGCCTGAAGATCTCTCGGTGGAGAACGGCGAATTAACAGCAACACTGAAAATCAAGCGCAACGTTGTAGCGAAAAACTACAAAGCGCTGATCGATTCGCTCTACGACGAAGCAACGGTCTCTGCAGCTCAACCGAACCTGGTTCGCAGCGGGCGGTAATTCGTTCGGCAAGATCGTTCTCTCGGCAGCGTCCACAGATTCGTTAGTTCTCAGACTGGCGCGAATTCATTCCTTCAAATTGTCCACACATTCGATACGTTCACTACCGGCTTAGCACCATCCCAAGGCGGCGAGCAGTTGAGACTTTATTGCATTCATCTCTTCGTGAATGATGGTTTGTCTCTCATTGATTTCTTTATATCGCTTAGCTATTTCCGGGTCATTTCGGTCTTCTTGTATCTGCTTCGCGATCTGTTCAGAGATCAAATCTTTCTCTTCGACTAGAGCAAGCAACTCCGCTTTTAGTACTGCGTAGTCAGCGTTCAGCTGTGTAAGCCGTTCGTCATCCACCACAATTTCCCCACGAAAATAAAACGGAGCTACCAAATTCACTTTAATGAAAAAGCACCAGCTGTGATGCCAGTGCTTCTTCAAGCTTCGTCGGGTGCGTTACCGACTAACTCAGAAGTGTTGCCGATTGTGTTCTATCAGCTTTGTCGAGAGCCGCGACCCGAAGCACTCTGCTTCGCCCGGCTTCCAATACGAAGAGAGCTCCGTCAGAACCGAATGCAACTCCGGTAGGATTGATTAATCCATTGAGGAATGCTTCGGTGCGACCTTCGCGATTGACGCGAACGACAGTTCCAGCACGGCCAGCGGTGACATAGAGTCGACCGAGACTGTCCATTGCCAGGTTGCCATCGTAACCATCAGCGAAATTGAAGCTATCCGATTCGGCGACGTTGACGCGCGATACTTCACGTCCATCGAGCGAGCGCTTAACGATCGACCCGGTGGCGTGCTCGAGACACCACAAGAAGCCGTCCGGATCGAGCAGCAAGCCCTGGGTTCCGTGTCCAGGTCCACCGATCAAAACTTCGTACTCACCTGTTCTATCGATCTTGAATATGCCACCAGTGTTTGATGGGAAGTTGGAAACATAAACTTCCTCACGAGGCCCGATAGCCAGGTCAGAAAGGAATGTACCACCACCAGTGAGGGCACCATCAAGTTGAGCAAGAATGCGTCCCGACTTATTCGGATCGATTTTGTAGACGGTACCTTGAATGGTAGCGACATACAAGACGCCCTTACGGTCAAAGCGCAAACCAGATATGGTGCTATTGCCGCGAATTCTGGCGTATTCACTCGGTTGTCCCGAGCTGTCAACAAACCAGACGCTGCCGTCGCACGAGAAATAAATTCCGCCTGGACCGGCGGTCATTCTTGAAAAACGATTTGAATACGAAGCATTAAGCTGGGAAAGTACTTTGACGGCATAGCCACGAGGCGCATCAGGTAGGTCGATTACCGACTGTCCCTTTGTCGCCTCCTTTCCTTCCTTTTCTTCAGGTACCTCGTAGGATTCTTCCGGCTCTTCGATTTCGGCAGTTGTAATGTCGATGTGGAGAATCAAATGCAGAGGAATGAGTATCCGACGAATATGAATCTGACCGTCGCTTTCATGCGAGTAAGACTCTACATCTATGTGATCGTGGTCAACGCCAAGTACGCGACCGGTCACGGTGTTATGGCAGCCCATACCGTACCAAATCTGAATTTTCTGCCTGCTTTCAACAAAACCCTGAAGTCTGGTCCTGAAGCTCATACCTTATCCCTTACCTCGGCTACCCTACCAACCCCAACGAATCAACTTTCCTGAACTGTGGTCCCATCTTCTAATTTATCATCAGACCATTCGGCTTCATCAACTACAAGACCTTGATTCCAGAATTGTTCGAGCTTGTAGTAGTCTCGCTCTTTCTCTTGCAGGATGTGAATTATAACGTCTCCGAAGTCAAGAAGGACCCATCTGCCGTCAACTATTCCTTCCATCGCCTTCGGTTTACGACCTGATTTTCCCAGGGTGTATGCGATTTCTTCGGCGATGGCTTTGACTTGAGCCTTTGATTCACCTCCGGTGAAGACAAAATACTCAGCGAGCAAAGTCACTTCTTTTACAAACAGCACCACTGTTGATTTTGCTTTTTTTCCGGCTGCGGCATTGGCGGCTTGAAAAGCGGCTTC
Organism: uncultured Candidatus Obscuribacterales bacterium; assembly: GCA_964600935.1. Classification (GTDB taxonomy): domain Bacteria; phylum Cyanobacteriota; class Vampirovibrionia; order Obscuribacterales; family Obscuribacteraceae; genus JADYXR01. The sequence continues at coordinate 1,019 of CAZRMH010000168.1, read as the reverse complement.
TCTTGCACCCAATTCGGATGATGTGGTTGATGATTGTCCCAACTCAGTCCTACTCTCTATAAACGGTATTACCATTGTTCCCATTATCTTTCCATTTTCACAGTATAAACCTAAGATTTCGACTAACGCTCAGCTTCTTTGAAATCCAATTTCAAAATTTTTTTGTCCACATCAACGAATTTTATCGTGTGATGGTTGTTTCGGGGAATAAGATGCTGTATTCTTCCCGATTACGTGGTTCGGAAACGACCGCGTAGTTTAGAATCTAGCCTTGTGGGACAGGAGGAGACTCTGTGAATAAAGCAGAATTAGCTGCTGCTATAGCCGACCGCACTAACAATACCAAGAAATCCGTAGAAGAAATGCTTCAGGCTCTGACCGAAGTGGTCATCGATACAGTCGCCAAAGGCGACCGCGTGACCCTCGTTGGTTTCGGTACGTTCGAACGTCGCAATCGTAATGCACGTGAAACGAACAATCCGCAAAAGCCCGGCGAAAAGATTAAAGTACCCGCAAAGAGAGTGCCAGCATTCTCACCAGGGAAAGAATTCAAGGAAAAGGTCAACGGTTAATTCCGCGACTAATACTTGGACCACGAATAAATCACATGAAGAGAGACGTTTAACGATGTCTCTCTTTCTGTATGTCGATGCGCTTATAAAGTGTGTTCTAAGGGCGTTTAGGGAGCAGCCAAACGATTTAAGATGTCGGTCAGGGCAAACTAACCCCACGTTAAACTAGCGACTCGGAGCCAGCTAGCAAGGGCGATCAAGTTTTGAAGAAAAATTTTCCGAACGGTGGCATTCAAAGAGCTAGATAAATTATTGAAGCGCCGATAACGACTTAGTCGTCGTCCTCTTCCTCGTCTTTTTCTACGCCCATTACATCGTCAGGGTTATCGACATCACTCTTGCCAGTGTCTGATTTGGCATTACTATCACCCTCTTGAACACCTGTCTCTGACTCAGTCACAGGAGTTCCATCTTCTTTATGTGTTCGACGCCAAACGGCATCGATTC
>CAZRMH010000167.1:12646-16353 GCA_964600935.1 uncultured Candidatus Obscuribacterales bacterium | reverse complement strand
GGACTCCTCCAAAAAGAGAATATGCCTACATTTTCCACTTTAGAGTGCCAACGTGAAGTGTGCGTGAAAAGAAAATGCCTGCACCGTAGGAGGTGCAGGCAATTCGAGTGTTCTTTCGAGTGTCTCGTAATCGTGAATGAACTCGATTATTTCTGAGACTGTGTCAACCGTCGAGCGATTGAGGAGAACGCTTGTTGGACTTGCACCACGTCGTTACACATGAAGAATCGTCCACCGTTCTTAGCTCTACCAGACAGACCACCGGCACCGTTGCCGAGGAATGTGGTCTGCGCTGAGGTCAGGTCACCATTACCCAACATGTTGAGACCGATCGAGAATATTGCTATACCGTCGGTCTTACAGTTGTCTGCAGTGGTTCCGCTCGGTCCAGCCTCTGAGTCAGGTACCGGTACTCCATCAGTGAAGAAAACGATCGCTCGCTTACTTCCTGCCCGTTGAGCGCCGATGTATGGAGCTCCGGAGAAACTCAATCTGGCTGTTTCAAGTGCTTCGGAGCACATGGTGCCGTTAAGAGGTCTTCCGTTGTACAGCCCGTTGCCATGGTTAGGATCGGACCACGCGAACGTTGATGTGGCGTCTCCTTTTTGCATAGTTCTCAAACACTGCGCCTTCGATATACCTGAGTTCAATGGAAAACGCGGTAGTCGGAATCCTATACCCTGTCCTCCTCCTCCTCCGGCAGCCTGGTCGACCTTACATTCGTGTTGAACCGCGCATGCGGCAGTCGAAGCGGCAATTCGTCCGTCCCAGACTCTTGATGGTCCGTTGTTGACGTTACCTTGATAGCCGATGTCGTAATAGAAGCTGTTGGCCGAAGGACCGCTAGCTGTGTAATACGCTGTGCTACCGAATTCACCAGTGTTAGCCGATGACACACTGGTCTTCGGATTGCCACTGATCGTCCACCGATCGGAGAATCCAATCAGACCGAAGCGGCAATCGGTGAGCGCGGCGAGGCGCTGGAAGAACGCCTGGTCGCATGAGTCCAATGTCGTGGCAATCGGTTGCGAATACCACATCGCTAGCCGCTGATAGGCTCTCTGATAGCCGACTTGCGGTTGCACAAGTCCACTGTCGGAATTCATACCGTTGACATTACCGGTGTAGAACTTCTGGTGTGTAGGTTCACCACCGAGGAGGTGGTAGCCTCTGTGCAGACCCGTGTTGTTGAAGTTGTTGCCTCCTGTCAGTCCAGGAGTGTCGAGGTTACCTCTAGCTGCCTCTACCACAACGGCGATGTTGGGGAAGGCGTAGGTCCTGCTTTGAATAACGGTGTCGTCTTCGATAGCGGAACCACCGAATGTGTACGTAACTGGTTGGAAAATATTCGGTCCCCAGGCTGGTTGCACTGGTTTCTGACCATTTCCAGGATTTCCGAAGTTGACGACCAGATCGGTGAAGATTACACCGTGGCTGGGTCCAGCTGCTTCGTTGTAGTTTATCGGTGCGTTACCGATCATGCCGCTGGCAGGAGCCGGCGGATAGTGAATGTGGTCGGTCAAGTAGTTCTTGTAAGGAGAACATCTCGCCTGTGGCTGGCCGGCGACAGAGCCGGGTAGTACCCATCCAAGATCGCACATTCTCTGGACTTGACCGCCCTGGAGCCTCAATAGTGGGCAATTGCCCGGAGGTGAGTTGAAGTCATTTCCTCTGACATGAGTAGTACTTCCGATATCGGGTGAGTGCCTGAGGAATGGCTTGAATACAAGAGTTCGGTTGCCAGTTAGTACAGTTCCCTTTTCGGAGAACTGCAAGTTTTGTGGTGGCAGTGCATTAAGCGACGTACCGGTGAGATAGGTCGCAGTATCCAGACCCATATATTCGATAATGCTCTGGTTCGTATTGGGGTGAGGCGCTTCCAGATAGGTCACGCATCCGTGGCCGGTGAATTCACCGAAGTCTGCTACGTTGTCCGGAATTCCAGTTTTCTCTGGAGAACCGTTGACGAGGCTTGCCCAGCTCGGCTGAGAACCAAGGTCTGCAGCAGGCAGTGTTGTGAAAGCTGCTACTGTCGGATATGCCGGCGTAGCGCCACCAATCATGGTGTTAATGTAGTTGCGCGCAGTGTTGGAGTCATCACACCATCCGAGGTTGTCTGGGTTCAGACCTGTATAGCCCGTCGCAGGCTCTGGTTCACCGAATGCGGCGCCTCTGTGGGCATCCCAATATCGTTTGACCAGTGTGACTGGTGTGAGGTCGTCCATCGATCCGGAAAGGTCGAGTACGAGAAGGAGATCAACCTGCGGAAGCCCGCCTACTGATTGAGCTCTGATACCGACGTTACCGACACCGAAAAACGAGATGAATGCTGGGTGATAACCATATCCGGCATAGACACCAATGGCGGTACCAGCCGCGTTTCCTGGTATAACAGGAGCGACTGATGAATAACCGTTTTGCGGGTCGACCAGACCGATACAGACTTTGGTTTCACCATCAACTGTAGTGCCCAACTGGCTCAAGTTGGTGACCAACTGAGTTTGCGGGCGAACAAATTGACCGAGCACGTTCCCCATGAGGAACATGTTGTAGGCATACGCACCAGAGTTGTTCTGTGCGTCGAGAAGTTTTTGCCCTGCAGGTTTAGTGGAGGCGGGTGGACCGGTGTCGTTTGAAACGTCATAACTGGTGAGCATGGCTGTTCCTGCAAGAGCGGCGGCATCGCATGTCGCCGTCAATTCTCTTTGCGCCATTTGAACGCGGCTAGCGTCGAATGCGAACAAGCCCGACATCAGAATGAATAACATAAGACAAAGGACCAGCCACGTCACCGCAGCCCCTTTCTGATCTCGAATTTTTCTTTGTTTGAGCATGTGTGCTCCTGATTCTCCTTAAGTGGTTTACTAAGTGCCGAAGCGGTTTTATCATCGGCGGTATTGCCGCAAGTTTCGACCAATCTTTCTTCATTACGACTTCACGGCATGATTGCCTATCATCACCTTATTGAACTAGTGTGAGGACGATGTGAGGGAATTGATTCATGTTGCGAAAGCAGACGGGCGCCAAAACACCAAAAATAAAACGACCTCAAACACTGGTGTTGAGGTCGTCGAAATCATTTCTCGAGATGTGTATTAGAACAACAGACCTGGCGGATTTTCAAACGCGGCTTGAGAACACATTTCTAATTGCATCTTCTTGCTGAGCCCAGGAATATCGAACCATGGAACCTCGATCAGTGGTGCTGCGAAACCATCAATGGTGACTCGCAACAACAGAGTGTACTGGTCAGTGTCGGTTTTGGCGCGCTCAGATGCAGGCCATGCACCAGGTCCGACGTGGACATATCCGGGAGGTGCAGTCGGATCTACTCGTTCGGAGATCGCTTTCACTTCCGGGTTGGTTGCAGTCGCATCCCAACTGATACCAGGGAAGAAGCTCTTCAACTCAGTAGCTTTGGCACGCGCAGTGTCATAAGCTCCTGGATACCATTGACCGGTACCGACTGGAATTTGCACAGCCTGCTGGAAGCATTGTGATTTTGCTCCGACAGTCGCTGCGCAGTTGCATGTGAACCAGAGGAAGAAGGCATTAATACCTACGACAGCCAGGTTTAGCATTGGAAAGAACATAAAAATGAACAGCACGTACATCGTGGCTACATACTCTGCAGCCAGTGCGCCGGTTCTATTTCTACCTCTACCTCTTCTTCTTATTGGAGAAGTTTTACGGATCATATTTCGGTC
>CAZRMH010000167.1:0-12636 GCA_964600935.1 uncultured Candidatus Obscuribacterales bacterium | reverse complement strand
ACCGTGTGCCAAAGAAACTACAAAACGAATACTGATAAAGAAAGCGAATTAGTAAGTGACCCTCCGTATTTTAATGCTCTTATGGCAAACTTAAAATATAAACCGGATTGAGTTAAGCCATTCGGCGCAGGGCGAAATGACACAAACACATCCTTAACCTAATTCCATCCTATCACGAGCATTTTTTAGATGTCAATCGACCGAACGCTACAGGTGGTCGCTGTATTGGCGGATGTCAATATGTTGTGACATTAATGTTATAGGTACGATTGACGGTCATTGGTGGTTGTTTTCCATACGTCGGAATCTATCCATCTCACTATGGAAATTGGCTGTCTCTGGGCTTGGCTGCCCGGAAATCTCACGGAGCGCCCCACAAGCAGATTTTTTAGTATGTAAAGATTCTTAAAATGGATATATCCATTAGAGACGTCCAACTGCGCGTCAACTGCATTCAAGTATTACGACCCTTGTATTATGAAAGGAGCGTTTCCAAACGTGGTGTCGCTTCAAAATCACACCTATATAAAGGTACATGGGCAAAAAACGACGAAAGAGAATCAGTTTCGCTGACCGCTTATTCGGAGCGATGCCTCGACTAATGGCCTGGCTTGTACTGGGCTGGATCGTCACCGTATTTATCGTCGCGAATTATACTCCGCCAAAAACTTCAGCTCTGCCCGTGACTCACGTGATGGAGTTGGAAAAAGCGTTGAGGGATATAGAGAAGCCTGGCTGTTCGGTCGTGGCGGTTCAACGAAAGCGCTTCGCATTGATTATTGAATACATAAACAGCAGCTTGATAGTGAAAGCGCGAACGCAGCTGCTTACTTATAGAAATTGGCTGGACACCAACAAGAATTTGTCGCTTGCTGAGCGTATCGAGATGCACCATAACCTGGCAATCATCCACACCTCTTTGAACGAATTCGAACCAGCCGTAAACGAGTACAACTTGATTCTTCAAGATCTTGCCGGTCTTGAAGATATCGACTCCAAAATTTTAAAAGCGCGTTATTTGAATAATCGAGGAGTGGCTAATTACCTGCTTTCCCAGAGCTTTAAGGATGCTGAGCCACGAAAAAAACATCTTAGCGAAAGCATAGAAGATTTGAGAAACAGTCAAAGCTTAATCGCTTCAATCCGCGAAGATCAAGGCAAGACAGGTGTTTCATCCGTAGACAAAAATCAAATCGGATACATAGATCAGATTGTTCTCGATAATGAAAACACACTCGATCGCGATATGCTCTTTACGCCGGTTGAGTTGCAGCCTTGATTTTGAACGTTTTTCGCAATTGGTATTTTGAGAATTCTACCGCTCGTTCAATGTGTTCGGGGTCTACGAATAGAATGAATGAGACGATCATCAACCACTCAAATGCTGGAATGCTCATGCACCAGTCGATTGAAAGATGCAGGCAGATACCGCAGGCAATCACGTAATAGCGAAACTCTTTAATCCAGATCAGGCTGAAGAGCGCAAATTCTACAAACAGAGTTCCCCAGGTGAACAAAATGCTAATCCAGACGGTGTCAAATCCGATCAGCATCGGCATGCGAAACAGCGACTCGAAACGTGATGCGATATAACACGCTTCGCCAGCTCCCCAGTAGTATCCTGGAGTTTTCGCCGTAAACGCCGAGAAATAAACCAGGCACATCTGAAATTGCAAAGCGCGCCAAGTCCAGGCGCTGATCAACGGACAATATGGGGCGGTTTTTTCCCGGCGCCGTTTCAAATAACTATCAACGGACCAGACTGCGTTGGTTGGGGCGAAGATAAGCCAGAACGCGATTGAACGCATAAAGGTATCGCCGGCATGATAGAGATAGAGATTTCGGTTAGTAAAGCTGACCATGATAATGAAAAGAGCTATCGACGCTAACCTCGTCTGGTAGCCGATTGTGAATAGAATCGCTGCAAGAATATAAGTGAGCCAAACAATTAAAACCCATTCGTTGCTTTCTGGGAAAAACGTCAAAATATTCATGCGCGCAATCGCGTCAGCAGCTGCTGTTTTCTGCGTAATAATGCCGGGACTGCCGAACCATAAATACAAATCTGGTGCGAAACTGAGCGCTACTTGTAAAATCATCAAGCCTTGAAGAATTCTATAGGCTGCCACCGGATATGGTGACACGAGACTAAAGAAAAACGAATTCCATAAATTGACCATCGTTGAAATCTTCATTCCAGATCCTCCTTTTCAACAGGATAGGAAATCAGAATGCGTTTATTAAAATGAGGCACGTTGGGCTTGTGCTCTGTAATTGGTGGCACTTCCGAAAAGAAATAAATCAACGTTACCAGTCGCGGTTTATTCGGCGTGCCGCTTGCGTCTACTGCCTTCAAGTTATTGCATTGTCTGGCGACAAATCGCGCAACATCAGCCAGCAATCTAACGTTTGTGCCCTGTGGAATATTATCCTCGAGAAACTTTCGATGTCGTTCTTGTGTGAGTTTATCCAGTAGCGATAGTCGGTCGATTCGAATCATGGGATAGAGTCGCGTGGTGCCGTCGTCATATAGAACTGTGGCCATGATGTGCGAATTGGTAATTGCCGGATTGGGTGAGAACACTCCGTAACCCTGATAAAGACAGAGAAATCCAACCGTTCTTTGAAACGGATCCAGCAATTTTCCAACTAGAGCATTCGGCATGAATATATAAAGAATGAACACGCCGATTTGAAAAAAGAGAAAAGTGCCGATTACTGGAATGCGAATCCGCTCCCATCGTTCTCTGCCAAACAAGATGTCGGTAAGCTGAAAGTCGGGCTGAATTACAGAACCCTGCGAAGCTGTATCACTAGGTGAAACTGTTAAGCCTGAACTCCCGGAAGCCGATTCAATCACTGAACTCACTGAATCAGGACTGCTCTCGGCGATTGGTTCATTCACCGACTTCGATCTAGCTTTCTCTAACGGAGAATTTCCGTCGAGGTTCGCTTCGGTCGGTAATTGAGATTCGTCTGTCAGGTTTATAAACCTCGGCTTAGCCGCGTTTCAAATTCTTGAGCGATTCGCGAACTTTTTTAGCTTGTTCTGGTTTTTTCTGGGCATCGAAACAGGCCGCCAGGCGCTGATAGAGCAGTTTCATCCAGGCATCAGCAACTTCGGCCCGAGGAGCGTTTGTTGCAATCCGAATTGCCGATTGGAATTGTTTCTCCGCATCCTTCTGTCTGCCCATACGCTCGTAACTCATACCGAGATACGAATGCAAATTTACAAACCATGGTGCGATTGGTCGTTTTGCAATCGGTTGGTCGTAAAAAATCTTCTGAGCGATTTCTCCGTACTTAACAGCTTGCAGGTCGTTGCCTTCATCGAAAAATACGTTGTTCAATCTCACCAGGTACTGACCGAGCTGGGTTGTTCCTCTGCCTGCCAGGCGAGCGTCTTCGAGTTTTGACATCAACAGTTTTTCAGCAGTGTTGAACTTTTTTTCTTTGTGAAGTTCTTTCGCCTTCGCTAGTTCTGCTTCGGGGAAAGTAACCGTAGTATCAGGTTCGCCTTTGGTAAAGCTGTCAACAAATTGATCCGCCGCGTTCTGCGGGACGGCGGCTTTCTTCTCAGGAGCGCAACCGGACAACGCAAATACGAGTACTAACAGACAAGAAAGTGCCGAGATCGTGGCGCCTTCTAATTTTCTGGAATCGGGTCTCATCAATACCTGTGCCTCTTCTGACTGGCTCTCGCGTTCCGGGTCGTGCTCACCGGCCGGGAAGGGCCAAATTATTCCCGTAAAAATATTACCCCATAATTTCCTTCAATGTGCGGTTTGATTGCATTTTTGATTGCTCAATACTTACAGTTCACCGAACAAATGAAGTGCTGTAAACGCTGCACTATAGGCAGTTTTACTATTTCGACTGAGAGTCAATGCGGTTCTTCGCCGGTCGGTTCGGAGATTCTAATAATTCTAACTTGCCATTAAGTCGAAAGAGCGCCCCCTTCAGTAATGCAGCCTCGCGCCGGGTCGGCGTCATCCGGTCGATTGCATCCTTTAATTCTTGTAGTATCAGCCGCTTGTTGTAGGTTCTCGTGAATTCAATATTGCCAAGAAGCACTTCCAATTGTCCGAATAATTCTTTTAGCTCAGCGCTGTCAGGAAGCTCCGCCACCACTCGTTTTTCAGAGGGTTGGTTGGAATGAATTTCAGTTGCTGAGGCTAAACTGTAGGCGACGATTCCGACTGCCTGCGCGAGGTTCAAGGACGGAAATGCATCGGCCGATTCAATCCTGATGCGCCTGTTGCAAAGCGCCACCTCTTCATCTTTTAGTCCGTTGCGTTCATTTCCAAAAATTATTCCCAGTCGATTGTTTGCTGTCGCCAAAACCAATTCTGCCGAGACCTTGGATAGGTTGTCTAGAGGTCGACTGCGGTGGCGTCCTGAGGACGTTGAAACGGTTAGATTGACGTCAGCGATTGCCTCTTCCAGGGTATCGAAAACTTGAGCATCCTTGAGCAGATCGAACGCGCCTACCGCCATCATGCGAGCCTCTGCATCTTTGAAATTCTTGGGAGGATCGACAAATCTTAGATCTGAGAAACCGAAATTTTTTAAAACTCGTGCGACAGAGCCGATGTTTCCAAGAAACTCGGGACGTACCAAAATGAACGTAGTGTTGGAGAAGAGTTCGGTGGTCATTTATTTTTGAAACCTTTAACGAACGGTACCATATGCCGACATCGATGAGCGTTGCACCATATCTGATATCACGATCGCGTTTTGATCTTGCACCCTCTGGATTAGACCGATAGCCGATTGAGCCGGCAGCGGGGAAATCTCTTCGAGTGGTGAAGCTGTGAAGTCATAAATCAAAAAGCGTTCACCATTTGATATGCGTTCCACAATCAGTTCCATGGCTAGATTCCATTCCTGCAAACTCAATGTATAGATGTTTCCTAACTGCAACGCATTTTTCATCAAATTGCTTGCGCTCGTCGCGTCTTGGCTGAGAATAATTATGTCTGCATCGATTCGCCAGCCCACAAAAATGGCTTTGCCGATTTCCAAATTTTTAACGATATATATCGGGAATTGCTTTCTCATCGGATTCTGTATTGGTACCAAATAAGATACCAGGTGTAGAATCATGGTCCTACTGCCCGACCAGGCGAAGATGGCGATCAACGACGGTATGAAACAGATTGCCGCCAGTGTTCGGTCCACATGAATCGGTTGCAGCGCGCTCAGTTTCGGGCTCAACTCCAGATAACAAAGAATTGAGATGCCGACCAAAATTGTCATCGTAAATGCCGGCTGCCAGCTTGGGCGCACGGGTTCCGTAGATTCGGAGCATGAATTAGAAATTCTAATTGCAATGGTCGCTGCTACAGTTGATGTCGAAAAAAGCAGTACACAAGCGAGAGTCGGAAATTTACAGATCGACAATGCTCCGAGTAGAACTGTAAAAAATAAGTGTAGATGTTCGAGATTCAGTTGTGATTTGATTTTGTTTGAATTTAAACCGAACGCTAGCAGAGAACCGCAGAGCCATCCGCTCAACATGAACATCACGTCGGTTCGCAATCTCGGAAGAATTGTGGATTGATCGGTTAGCAAGAGTAAGACCGGAACGAGGAAGATAAGTCCGGCAACGCATGAGAGGAAGATCTCATATGCCGCTAGGCCTGGATGAAATTCAGGTAACCAGGTCATCAGGCGCGAATTGATCTTTGCTGTCAGCGTGGTGGCACTGTTACTAAGCGTCATCGTCGTGGAGGTGTTTTTCAAGGCCAGCGCAGTTGCGAGAAGCATCACTGCAGCAGTCGCGTAGAGCGTAATCGCAGATGACACCAAATATGGTTGTACGAATTCGTAAAACCGTAATAATGCCATCAAGCCGACGGCTGGAGCGGCGAAGTTCGCAAAAGCCATTAATCGCGATTCTGTTTTAACGCGGGCAGACGCGACACTGTCCTGCAGTCGCATTCCCCAGGTGAAGGCCAGGACGATGGCGAGAAATCCACCGGAGAGAAACGGCATATCCGGGCTATAGAGAACGACTGTAGCGAGCACTAGTCGTACTAGACAACTGACCAAGTTCCAGCGGAAAGGGGAGACCTTTCTGGTGATAAGCCACCCTGCCAGCGGAGACAGTCCAAGAATCGTTGCTGGAAGAGTGATACCATATGCGGTATCAGGCTGTGACGGACCTGTGAACATCAGTAGTGGAGCGATGGCAAGCAGAATCGCGGTGTCTGCGATTGAGGTCAGTGTCGAGCGGACCGCTTCGAGCAGCGCCGGATAAGCAGGGTTAGTTAAACTACTGTCGCCATTATCAACAGCGATTCGAAGTGCGGTGGCTGTTTCTCCATCCGACGACGCGCGCCGGTTGACTGCGCTATCACTAGCGTCGTCAAAGGAACCGACTGAATCCGGACGAGAGTTCAATGGTAAATCAGGTCTTATATTTGGAGATTGCTCAATTGTCCTTAAAAATCGAGCAATGCGGTTTTAAGCATCTATCAGTTTCGGTATATGTAGTCGAGCAAATTAAACAGTTTCTTCTCCGGAATGGGATGGAAACTAGTTCTATCGTTCGGTTGACGGCTGCGGCGCGGAGATAATTTGTCGCTAATCGAATTGGTAACCTGAATCTTTCAGAGTAACAGTCTCAGGGTTTGGAGTAACAAAACAGCTAGGCAAGACGCAGATTTAGTCTAGGTTCGTTATCATTGTCTTGGAACTCAAATATTCAAATTGGCTTTCCCGAGGATTGGGTTTTCAGTGATTTCTCGACTGACAGCCACACTACTGATTCTTCTGCTGGGTTTAGACCCTGCCATCGCGTTGGCCGAAGAGTCTCAACCGACTTCGAGCGGCGAGGCCTCTGTCGGTTCGTCAACAGCAAAAAAGAACGAAAGTGCCGGCCAGCCGGTTACGTCGCACAGTGACGTGACTGCGTCCGTTTCATCTGCTGCGCAAAAGGAAAAGAGCGCATCAGGTGCATCGGCATTGCAGAAAATCGAGCCTGCATCCGCTTCTTCTAACGCTGAGAATGGTGAAACCTCCTCCGGTTCGGAATCTCAAAAACGTGAGGCTTTGAAAAAGGAGCTCAATTCCTCGGATCAGGCGACGAAAATAGACAGCGATGAAAAGTCTAAAACCCGCTCAGCCAGCGATTCTCGTACCTCCAGAAAACAGACCTTTGTTAAACCGAAGGGCAAAGGAAAAGGCGGCGACGATCGACTGAATCGCGGCGTTGCTCCATGTCTGGCATGGGTCAATCGAGACAAGCCTATTCAGGCTGTGATTGTTTGCGTCCACGGGTTAGGCTTGCACAACGGCACCTACGAAGCGTTCGGAAAGCGCATGGCGGATCTGGGCTATGCCACTTACGCCATCGACGTGAGAGGCTTCGGCGCCTGGATGGAAGCGAAGGACAGAGAGCGCGTCGATTTCGATCATTGTTTGAATGATGTGCGCACCACCTTAAAAGTCGTTCGCCGTGCCCATCCTGGCCTGCCTGTTTTCCTGCTTGGTGAATCGATGGGCGGCGCCATTGCGTTGCGTGTTACATCAATGTATCCCGAATTGGTCGATGGCTTGATTTCATCGGTGCCTGCCGGAGATCGTTTCAAGCAAGGCAAAACCAGTTTAAAGGTGGCAGTAAATTTATTTAGTAGTCCTAATAAGCCCATGAAGGTCGGTGAGCATGTGGTTAAGCAAGCTACGCTCAACGAAGCGCTGCGCAAGTCCTGGCTGGAGGATCCTCTGGCTCGGGTGAATTTGTCCGCAAGAGAATTGCTGCAGTTTCAGAATTTTATGAATGGCAATCACGATGCTGCCAAGGGGATTGTTAAAACGGCAGTTTTGATTGTACAAGGCTGTCAGGACAAGTTGGTTCGGCCAGAAGGGACCGTCGAATTGTTCAATGATCTGTCCACCGCCGATCGTCAGATTGTTTTAATTCCTAAAGCGGAACACCTAATTTTCGAAGAAGCTCAGTTTACTGAGGAAGATATCACCATGGTGAATAACTGGATTACCGCGCATTTGCAGAAAGCGCCTTCGACAGAGGCTTCGGCTGAAGAGAAGAAAAGTGCCAGGGAAGAAAAGAGTATAGGCAATATAAAATGAATCAAACTGTATTGAGGTGTGTGAGTATGAATTTGAAGAGTCGCCAGTCGAGCTTGAAACTCGCTGTGACCGCATCGGTCGCTATGGCTTTGGCAGTCGGCACTCTAGCCGGTGTGTTCGCCGCCGCTCCGAAGGCCGCCGCGCCATCGCCACTCGCAAATGTAAAATCGTTGCTTGCTAAGAACGATAACAATAAAGCGATAATGGAAATCGAGAAATATCTCGCCACCAATCCGCAAAGCGCGGAAGGCAATCTCTTAGCCGGTGAGGCTAATTTCAAAGCCGGTAACTTCAAGAAAGCGTCCAAGTGTTTGCGAGCAGCGGTTCGCTTAGGCAAAGGGTCTCCGAATTCGGTCAAAGCTAATGCCTTGTTGCTGAAACTGCCGAAAGATTTACAAAGTCCGCGTACTGGACCGGATACCAGGTTGTTGGCATCAATGTTCGGACTGTCGAGACTGCGTGGCGATGGCGATACACCGAAACCTACAGTGATTGACTTCTATGCCTCCTGGTGTCAGCCATGTCGAGATATGGATAAAGCTCTTGAGAAAGCCCAGAAAGCCTATAGCGGTAAGCTCAACATCATGAAAGTCGACATCGACGATCCCAAGAACGATAAGATTGTCGATCAGTACGAGGTCAGCCCGATTCCTACTGTTGTTTTCTTAAACACTGACGGAGAAGTGGTAACCTATACTATTGGTTACGCTGAAAACAACGTCACCGATGGCTTGAAGAAAATCATGAATTAGGCCAGTGGTGGCGGATGCGGTGCCTCTTTTTGATTTCTTGATAGAGGAAAGGATCTCCGATCCATGAAAAAATATCTTTTGCGCACTCTGATTACGACTGCTCTCATTGCTTCCAGTCTGTCGTTGGTTGCTCCGCGTGCCGGATACGCTGAGACTGCCGGTGATGGACAAGCCACTGGAGAGAGTAGTGGCAAAGCCAGAAATGGAACCACTGCTGAAACTAATGTGAACCACGAAAGTGTTGCTGGAGGAGAGCGCTCGATAGACCGCAATCCTGTCGGTCAGAAAAATGAGAGTTCTCGGGAAGGCACCGCTAGTGGTGACTCAAGTGTTCGTAGTCGTCTTAAAGGAGAGAATCCCGCTGGTGGTGGCACGCACTCGGATATTCGCACCACGTATGGTGACAAATGGGCAGTCGTCATTGGTTTGGATTCGTATTCGGATCCGTCACTGAACACGGTGCTGCCCCTCGATGACAGCGCCAAACGGGTCAGTGAAGCTTTGACCGCAAAAGGTTTTGCTCAGGACCACGTTCGAGTGCTCCTCAACAGAGATGCGACTAAACAATCCATTATGTCCGCTATATCAGGAGACTGGCTCGGAAAGCTCAGTCGCAAATCCGATCTCGTGTTTGTTTTCATTGCTACTCAATGTTTTCCTGCCAATGATGGCAAGGTTTACTTGCTCCCGTATGACACGAGATTGATGAATTTCTTCGGCTCAACACTTACTGTTGATGATGTTCTTCACGCAGTTAAAAACAAGGTTCAGGCAAAAGACGTCGTGCTTGTATTCCAGACCTCGTTCAGTGGCACTCCGGAGATGATGGCTGGGTGCAAGACAATGTTTGGTCGCTACAATATAGCCATTCATCACAATGACTTGCCTGACCATTTTACGGTTCTGTGCTCCAGCAAGCCTGGACAGCCAACTTGGGGAACCTACTTTTCCGATAATTTTGCCGAAGATTTGAGTTTGAATAACAAACATGACTCGCTCGGCGATCTGTTTAACAAAGTCAGAAATGATACCGTATATGATACTGCAAAAGATTGTGCCGGCTGCAAGGTTCAATCTCCTGTATTGATTTCGAAAAGAAATGCTCATGCCATCGAACTTGGCGCTCAGCCGGAAAATCCAGTGACGAAACTGCCCGACGAGATTGCTCTTTATCTTAAAGGTGAGAGCGTTTACTCGAGAACTCAAGCGCTTTTGGATGAGTATCGCGCCAGCCGTTCCCGTCAGGAAGGGTGGTCGGACGGTTCGAGCTTTCGTCAATTGGAAATTGGTAATTCAACGAGCTCGTTGCCTGAGGAATTTAAAACCAAAGTCGACAATACGATGGTTTTGGTCAAAGACTACTTAAAGGAAAATCCAGGTTATGCTGCCGGGCACTATTTGCTTGGGCGATTGCATCAGTTTAAGCAAGAACATCAAGCTGCACTCGAGCAATATAAGGAAGCCGTGCGCTTGGCCCCGGACCAATCCGGTTATCATGCCTGGGTCGCTCGAGCCTTGGAAGCGAACGGTCAGGATGCGAAGGTTGAATGGAAGACCGCTTACTCATTGAATAACAAAAGCCGCAGTGCTCTTGATAGTCTGGTCAAAGATGCTATTGCTGAGCGTGATTTCAGTCGTGCTGCTGAATTGCTCAACCAGAGCCTAGCGCTCTATCCGGGCGATGCTACGCTGCACGTGCGGTTGAGCGATGTTTTGATGCGACAGGGGAATCTGAAAACAGCAGTCGAGCAAGCCCAAGAGGCAGTTTTTCTAGATGAACACTCGATTGAAGCGCTTGTAAACCTCGGCAATCTATTGATGGTCAATAAAGATGAGAAGGCTGCGCATGCTGCATATCGCGAAGCGCTCGAATTGAATTCCAGGCAGGCTGATTATTATTTTGTTCTGGCACAAGCGCTTGAAAAAACAAACGATCCAGAAGGAGCGATTCAGGCCTGGTCTAGATTTGTAGACGGTTCCAACAAAGACGACAAGCGAGTTGACGACGCCAAGAAGCGATTGGACGAACTTAAGAAAGCCTCTGAATGATAAACTTATCACGGTGCTTCACGCACCCCGCAGACGGAGCGATTGGGATATCGAGTCCGTTCGATTGTCAATCGAATTTTCTGCGTGGAACTAAACTCGGGCGTTGGTGGAACGCCGCGTTTTAGTTCATGGATGCAGCTCGAGAAGCCTGAGGGGAATTGCAATTGAAACAACTTGAGTCGCCCACTGATTGGTTGGAAGCGCGAAAGATCAAAACGAGAGGACGCGAAGAACAACGTTCTGCCAATATCTTTCAGGGTGAGTGGCAAGTTGAGACTGCCGAAATCCAGGGCGTTCACGTGGTGAAACTGAGTGCGTGGACCAGAGATGTAGCGAATGCTCCCCAGTCATTCGCCGTCGTGCAGCCGCCTTCCGGCGATTCAGCGAGTGTTTCCGAGGTTGCGATAGGAGAGAATATTTCTGACGGACCCTCCGATGGAACGGAGAGTGCGAGCTACTTTTGGAACAAAGCGACGCTCGAGAAGTTACCCTTCGATATGGAATGGCAGCAGTCATCAGAGAGTCGCTGGAACTTCTATTTTAAGTTGCCATCCGAATCTTTATGTATGGGTCTTGGCGAACGCTTGTCCGGAATCAATCTGCGCGGGCGAGTTCACACTTTGTTTAACTACAGCGATAACATGCATGTGCCTACGATCGATCCTCTGTATAAATCAATACCGTTTCTGATTATGCGGCACCATGGGCAGTACCACGGTATTTTTCTTGATTCGCCGGCACGGCAACGTTGGTCGCTTGACGTAAATTTAGATGAAACGGCCGGAATCGAACTGCTGTCCCGGCGCGGCTGGACGATGTATATGTTCTCCGAAGCTTCTTTGCCTGATTTGCTCGCTTCTTATACAACTCTGACCGGGCGCTCGAAACTGCCTCCGACCTGGGCGCTTGGTCATCATCAATCGCGATGGAGTTATCCGGATGAGAAGACTGTTCTCGAAGTAGCAAAAGAGTTTCGCGCTCGCAAAATTCCATGCGATGTGATCACTCTCGATATTGATTACATGGATGAATACCGCGTTTTCACATTATCCCCGGAGCGCTTTGGAAACTTCAAAGAGATGATCTCGCATCTTCAAGATCACAATTTCCGAGTGGTGGCAATTGTCGATCCTGGGGTGAAGAAAGACGCAAAGTATTTCGTTTATCGCGATGGAAAGAAACACGATTACTTTTGTAAAAAGGCTGATGGCAAGACTTTCTACGGAAAGGTCTGGCCTGGACAGAGTGTGTTTCCTGATTTCCTGCGTGAGGATGTTCGCCTCTGGTGGGCGGCATTGCATGGTTTCTTTGTTGAGAACAACATCAGTGGAATTTGGAATGACATGAATGAACCTTGTCTGCTCGGACAGGGATGCCCACTGCCCCTTGATGCAATTGAACTGCCGAAAGAACATCATCAATTATTTATGCAACATGATGATGCTGGCGATATCGGGCATTTCGAAGTGCGGAATTTGTACGGCTTCCAGATGAGTCGATCTACTTATGAGGGGCTCAGAGCCTTGAGACCGGATGAGCGTCCGTTCGTCTTGACTCGCGCTGGTTATGCCGGCGTGCAACGCTATGCCGCCGTTTGGCTCGGTGACAACATGTCTTGGTGGGAGCATCTTGCCTTGTCTGTGCCGATGTTGCTCAACGTCGGTCTGAGCGGAATTCCTTTCTGCGGTGTCGATGTCGGTGGTTTTGGTGATGACTGCTCGCCGGAACTTCTGGCGCGTTG
>CAZRMH010000166.1:14858-16428 GCA_964600935.1 uncultured Candidatus Obscuribacterales bacterium | reverse complement strand
GGGATCTGGCTGCCGACTCGCTTATCACCGGTGTGCTTACGGATAAACTCGTGTGCGAGAGAAACGGAGATCTTTCTGCTGAAAGGGAATTTTCAGATGCCGATATGGACCAATTGGAACCATTTTACGATTCGCAGAAACAGTTGTCGTTGGCACAGACGCAGGTTACGGGAAAGGAGTTTGCGAAACTTCGAAAGATGAAAAAGCTGGTCAATCTAAATTTGGACGAAACAAAGATAGACGATCAGTGTCTCGAGCATGTTGGAAAGATCAAGAAGCTGCGGTTTTTAAGCCTTAATCGCGATCAGGTTGGGGATATCGGAGTGAATTATATCTCCGGACTAAAGAATCTAGAGGAACTTCGAATCCAGAGAACGCTGATTTCAAACCTTGGTTTGGAAACTTTGACAAAACTCGAGAAACTTGAATTCTTGGACATCTCTGGGTGTGCGAGAGTAAGCGGCTCTGGACTCAATTCGTTGTCGAAGATGAACTCTCTTCGCACACTACAGGTGGTGCAATGTCCGAACATCACCGTGCAGGATGTCGAAAGTCTACGCCAATGCCTTCCCGGCTGCCGGTTTGTAATCACAGGTGAAGTGCCGGAGAGCGAGAGTGAAGCGGTCGTGGAAAAGAAAAGACTGGAAGAGGAGGAAGAGGAGAGGATCAACTCTCAACGTCGCGTTAGTCGCGAGACGCTCGGTGTTTTTATGGAATACAAAAATGACATGCAAAATCCAAAGTTCTTCAAATTCTTTCAAAGCGACGATTGTTGGAAGCCGCGAAAGACATATTCCGACATCTCGAATCCCCGTATAGTCCAATGCTTGCAAGATAAGCGACTTCAAAAGATCATGAAAGATCCGGATATGGTCAGACGGTGGCGAGCAAAAGACACATGGCAGTTTATGGAACGTGTTGAAGAACGACTGAACTCGTACATGCCGCCCGTAGACTTCGGCAAATAATTCTTTGCTGTGCGGACTGTGTTGCGTCGAATATTGGGCAGATTCGGCGTCTTAGGATATTTGGGCGCGACGAGTCTGGCTGATACAATGTTGATGTCGGTGTCAATGAAGTTACCCTAACGGTTTATGGCAAACAACAGCTCCTCTTACTACGACAAGGCGATCTCACCAGAATTCTGGCTCGGTCTCAATCCGGGTTTTTCGATAGAGGGCAAAACGGCGAAACAACCGTGGAAGCCTGTGGACGTTCGACCGAGCATGCTGGACGACTATATGCTCGACATGATCGAGGAAGGCTATTTCACGACGCCTTCGCTATTGGATTCGGACGAGTGTCGCCGCCTGGCAGACGCCGTGGAGGTTCTCTGGACTGAGCAGTGGCCAACAGTTTTTGCGATGGTGTATGACGAATTTTGGCACGTTTATCAAAGAGCAGCGGGTATTCTTCAGCATATTCTTGGTCCGGGCTACAAACAGCTTGCCAATTATTGGGTCTACTACGTCAATAATGAAAACGGAAGTTCCGGTTGGGCGCCGCATCGCGACCGGGCGATGGTGCACACGATTCGCCCGGATGGCACACCAAACAGTATGACGATCTG
>CAZRMH010000166.1:0-14848 GCA_964600935.1 uncultured Candidatus Obscuribacterales bacterium | reverse complement strand
AATCGTCGCCGTTGAACGGCTGTATGTACGTGCTTCCAGCTTGTTTCGACCCGAACTATCCGCAAAATCCTGGGACTTTTGCCGTGCCCAACGTGCAAGATATTCGCGCATTACCCGCACCAGCAGGGGCGATCCTGTCCTGGAACGAATCGCTGATTCACTGGGGAGGACGCAGTAGCGATAAGGGTATCAATCCGCGAATCAGCATGGCATGCGCATTTCAGCGTGGTGATGTCGATCCATATGAGTCTCCTGCATTAGATCCGTTTGTGGTTCCCTCTTTCAAAGTGCGACTTGGATTGATTGGACAGCAGCTTTACAGATTCGCTGTTCACACCGGAATGTCGCAGAGCGTCCAAGACCTTGCGCAGAGCCTGGGGCAGTTATCAGAGACGATAATCATTCATGACGCAAATAATCCATATCGTAAACGAGCAACTACACGTTCCAAATAATGTGATCACATCGTCGTCTTAAAAATAGTCTACAATTCATGGATTCTAAGGACTCTCTGTCCGACTCGATGAGGTGAACCCTATGACTACGCCCGCACAAATCCAATTGAGCAGAGACACGGTTATTTCCCGTAAATCACTTCTTGGTAGATGCTTCATCGCAGGCGCTGCAGTTCTTTTTGCCACGTCAGTTTTCGTCTCGCCAGCCTTCTCGAAACAACGAGAGTCCGACGTTGAACCGACACCAACGGACGCAGAGAAGAGAGCTGCGAAGAACGCTGAGAAAGACGCAAGCCAGCCAGTAGATCCGCAATGGACTGATTATATGAGTGAATTGCAATCGCAAATTGTCAGCAAGTGGTTTCCACTTTCGGGTCAGGATGTCTATAAAACAGTTGCTGTAGAGATTCGTGTGCGCAAGGATGGAAAGTTGTCTAAAGCTGACATTGTTCTCTCTAGCCAGATTCCTGATGTCGATAGAGCAGCTCGAAAAGCAGTTCTAGATGCCGCTCCCTTCAAAGCGTTTCCAGCCGGCGTCAAGGATGGGGATTTCGCTAGGTTTGAACTGAAGTTCGACCGCGTAAAGATCGATCGCAAAGAGAGTATTATCCGAAAACTTTAATCGTTGGAAAAGAGTGGTACCACTAGTGGTGCATCTGCTGTTTCACTGCCAATGAAGGTTGACGAAAACTTCGCTCAAGGATATGAGCCCTTAGTCGCCGAGAAGCGTGAGTGAAACTTTCAGAGCTTGGCCTGTGAGAGTTCTATATCTTTCCAGACTATCTAGTGGACCTTTTCCATGAAGCTCTGAATTGAGCCCTTCAAGATCAGTGCGTCACCCTTGTAGCGCACTCGGACGTATCTGCCAGGGTCGCTTCTCGAAAGTTCTAATGGTTCAACTATCTCGATGAAGTCGGTGTTGAGAACGGTCACGTACTCGGCGTCGACTAATTGTTTCTCAGCGTTATAACCAGCTCGAACGACATGAATGAATTTCGCCATGATGATTCCGATTGAATGCGTTTTGCTTTCCCTACTCAGAGAGAGAATCCTGCAGCTCTATTAATACCCAGTATTCGCGGCAAGCATGCGTTTTGTGCTAAGGCATTGACCTGCGGACGTTTCAACTCGTCTGCTCGGGACGTGGCAGAGACGATTGGCAGATATTTGGAAATCTACTGAACCAAACTCTTCGAGTTCTTCCTGTTATGAAAATTTGCGTTTGAGTTTTAGAAACGGTTGTTCGATAAGGTAATAAGATCCAGCTGCTAAGCCGAAACATGTCGCGTATTTTGCAATCTCTACGAAGCTCTGCTTGTGGTGGCAGACTGTTTCAAACACATTGTTGGTGATCGGGAAGTTTACGACGACGTGCCAGAGGTACAGGCTGTATGACAAGCGTCCGATCCACACCATCGGTTTTGTACTCAAAAATCTGGCGATAGGACTCGATTGGTTTGCCAGCAAACTTACTAGAAACAAGCTCATGAACATGAGAACAATCGGAAACTTTAACGCCCAGAAAAGCATCGGCTCTTCGGTGCCAGGATGACCGACGAAATGACATGCTACCAGCAAGAGTACGGCGATCGCGGCTTGCGTAAACGGTTTCCTTAAGACCTGCTCCGCCTTCGCTTTCCATGCGGGCAGTCTCCACAGCAGTGCGATGGCGACGCCACACATTATTGAATCCAGCTTGGTGTCTAAGCCTACGGATAGGTACATCCACGATGTGCCGTGCGATGCTAAATAAAGTCGCCAGGAATAAACTGCGGCGATCAATGAAAGGCAGATGGGAAGTGCCTTTTTGCCTGACAATTTCATTGCGCCTGGCCAGAGCAAATAGAACTGTTCTTCGACGCACAGAGACCATGAGTGGAGAAGACCAGTCGAGGCTGGGATAAGTCCGGTAGCCAGGCACATGTCGATGTTTGTCAGATACAGTCCGGCTACAGCGAAGGCCGCAAAATCATGTTCGCCTCGGAACACCATAAAGCCCATCATGAACAGCAAGAACGTGTAGTAGGCCGGACATAATCTGAGCCAACGTCTGACGTAAAAGTTCTTGAGGTTGTAGCTGCCGGTTTTGTCTTGTTCCTTCAGCAGGATTGAAGTGATGAGAAAGCCGCTGATGATGAAGAACAGCTCGACTCCGACCCATCCGTTAACTTGTTCGCCGATGAGCGCGGTTTTTCGCCCGATTTGGTGAAATGCCAGAACCATCAGAATTGATACAGCGCGCAGACCATCTAAGAACGGCATGTAGCCAATCGTCAAGTGTCCGCCTGAAGAGGCAGGTGCTTGGGCTTCTTTGTCGAGTAGAGGTGTATTGGTTGCGATTGACATTGTCTTGACAGCGCGGACGCAAAAGCATGATTTCACAGCATATATAGAGTTAGCAAGAGATCTCTTTTAGTCTTTTTGAGAACTAAAGTGGCATCCGCTTAATCTATAGCGAGATTCTAGCTCTGTCTCGTTATTGGGGTTTGGAAGATCGCTGTTTCGTAGCCTGGATGTATCTTTGAATTCTTAAATTGGATTAATAAAGTCTCCGGGCGAATCTGGTCCGTATGACTATTGATCTCAGTCACTGTTTTTCTATTCCAGGAGAAGGTGCGTATGGGTTCAAGTCTGTTGAAACCATATATGGTGCCCTGGAATAGTCAAACTAGCTTGAGAGTAGATGCTAATTCAATCGACTTTTCGATCTTTCGCGCAGCGGAAGCCCACGTTGACCGAACCGCTCGAGGGCTCGCCTTTACCACGGGCGCCGGGTATGTAGCGCATGCAGTACTGATCGGTGCAGAGAAACGAGCCGCCTCGCTGAACGCGCTTGGGAACGCCGGGTTCGACACGATCGAGGCTTTCCTCGGGACCTTTCGGATTTTGCACTGGTTCTGTCTTCGACAAGGTTTGATAGTAGTCGTTGTGATACCAATCCTGGCACCACTCCCAGACGTTGCCGCTCATGTCGTAGAGTCCGAAGTTGTTAGGTTTATATGTGCGCACTGGCGCTGCACCCTCATAGCCATCTTCACCCGTATTCCGATACGGAAAAGTGCCTTGCCAGATGTTCGCTTGCCATTTTCCATCAGGCTTCAACTCATCGCCCCAGATGAATTGTTTGTCGACCAAACCACCGCGTGCTGCGTATTCGAATTCTGCTTCGGTTGGCAGTCGCTTGCCTGCCCATTTCGCGTAGGCCTGTGCGTCTGGATAGGCTACATGCACCACCGGGTAGTTTCCCTTCCCTTTGATGCTCGACTGTGGGCCTTCCGGATGTTTCCAGTCAGCTCCAGGAACGTATTGCCACCACTGGTAGTGATTTCGTTTTGATACCGCTACTTTGGGAGGGACAAACACCAGTGAACCAGCGACAAGATTCTCTTCCTTCGCTGTTGGATACTCTTCTCGGGTTGGTGCCTTTTCGGCGATGGTTACGTAACCAGTTGCTTTTACGAACTTAGCGAACTGGTCGTTTGTCACTTCGGTCTGATCCAGCCAAAAGCCATCGACAACGACTTCGTGTATTGGTTCTGCATCATCGAATTTGTCGGTCCCCATCGCGAACTTTCCACCAGCGAGCCATACCATTCCGCTTTCGCGCGCGCCGCGGTAGCGTTTCTGCGCTTGATGTACTGTCTCCTGTTCGCGCTCGGAGCCTGAGGACTTGTTCGGGGCGGATTTGAATTTTATTTTGCCCGTGGTTTCAGAGGACTTAGTCTCCAAAGTTTCCGAACCCGCTTCACGCGCGAAGCGCGAAGCAGGCTCGGAATCATTCGCGTATCCAATTTGTGGGCAGGATAAACAGATTGCAAAAATTGCTAATAGTTGAAACCTGACACTGCTCATGTTAGTTTCCGTGCGATCCTGCGTTCATTCGGCTTTCGATGCTCTTCTTAACGGCTTCCATATTGAAGCTGGCGGCCTGTTGCATCGGTGGATAAGTGATAAAACTTTCCGCTGTTTTTGCCACGGTTTTTTGGACAAACACGAATCTCCAGAATTCTGTACCGAACCAGTTGTAATAGCCCAGAGAACCAGTTTTTCCATCAGAGATTCCTGTGCGTTCGAACGGATCCAGCCTCAAGTTTGTCAGAATCGGCCAATCTACTTTGTCTGTTGCGCCCAGCCACCCGTTGGGTTGATTAGTGAAGCGGTATTTGAAATCGCCAATTCTAATCGCACTCAATGTTCCTTCAGTGAAGTAGAAAATTTCCTTGCGTTCAGATGGTTTTCTTCCGGTTAAAAAATCCAGTTGATTGTAACCGTCCAGGTGCACCTTGTAGGTCTTGTCTCCAAGCTGTTTTCCTTGCAACAAATCTTGAGCGATTGTGGTATCACCGGCGGCGGCGAGAATTGTTGGAAACCAATCCAATCCAGACATTAATCCATTTTCGACTTTACCAGCCGGGATTTTTCCCGGCCATCTTGCGATACACGGCACGCGGAAACCGCCTTCTAATGCTGTTCCTTTACCACCAGCGAACGGCGTTTGACCGCCATCAGGCCATGTGAAATTTTCGGCACCATTATCGGTACTAAAGACTACTAATGTATCTTTGTCGAGACCGTTGTCTTTTAAGTATTTATCGACAGAACCGACGATGTCGTCGAGTTGAGACATTCCACCTTCGTAAACAGACCATCCGTTTTCAGAGTTTCTTCGGCTTTCATATTTCTCTGATAAGTGAGTGAAAATATGCATCCGAGTAGGATTTAGCCAGAGGAAAAATGGTTTATTCTCAGCACGAGACTTATCCATAAACTTGACTGCATTCGCCAAAATCTCGTCGTCAACAGTCTCCATTCGTTTTGGATAGAGCTGACCAGCATCTTCGATTTTTTGTTTGCCGACTTTTCCCCAGCGCGGTTGCACTGTTGAATCTTCAGTGTCAGTTGCCCATGTATGAAGCATATTGCGTGGACCGACGGTACTCAGTAAGTCTTGTGGGTAATTACGGTGTGCTGGATCTTCCATTGCATCTAGGTGATACAGGTATCCAAAAAACTCATCAAATCCATGTACGGTCGGTAAATACTTATTCAAATCGCCGAGGTGATTTTTACCGAATTGTCCCGTCGCATAGCCTTGTGCTTTGAGTGCTGTTGCAATGGTTACGGCTTGCTCTGGAATTCCGACTGATGCGCCTGCTTGTCCGACAGTTGTAAGCCCGGTACGAATCGGAAGTTCGCCAGTGATAAAATTTGCTCTTCCCGCAGTGCAGCTCGCTTCTGCGTAGTAGTCAGTGAATCGGATTCCCTCGTTTGCTAATTTGTCGATGTTCGGTGTTCGTCCTGCCATCATGCCCTGGTGGTATGCACCGATGTTGAACCAGCCGACATCATCAGCCATGATGAAAACGACATTTGGTTTCTTTGATTCGGCAGCCGACGCTTTTGTCGGAAATGCCATTCCAGTGATTACTAAAGCAGTCATGACTACTGCTTTGGCCTTTTGGGTAAATGTCATTGATTATTCCTTTGATTTCTAGGACTAGAAACAGTCCTGCTAGTTGTCGAGGGACGCCCAGGCGCTAGTGACGAACTGTTTGTGAAAGATAATAACCTAGTCGAGCTAATATTGGCCACCCGCAGATTAATTCATCGACCTGAAGATCACGATAAAATTAGAGTCAGAGTGATTCGAATATGTGAGTCCCTCGACGTTTCTTATCTGTGAATCGAGCATGTGGGCAATTACAGCCATTTGGTTGCCTACTGGCGTTATGTCTCTCCGCCATAGGGGTTTGATCGCTGGGAAGTGCAGATTGTCTCAGGCACCATTGGTGGTATCAGAAGTTTTTGCAGAACTTTGAAATTTGCTTCCTCCCAAAACTCCACGCGAGGCGAGATTGAAAAGCGATCGGAAACAGGTCGCAGGTGTTTTTGTTTCACCTTCAAAGTGTATAAACTTCGATCTTCCTAATTTCTCTGCATCCTTCTGTTGTAGGGTGAAGACAGCTGCGGAGGGCAGAGCGTGGGCGACTTGGCAAGCAACTATAAGGTTCGACTTCATGTCGAATGCAGACCGCGGCAACGCAGGGCGAAGGTTCTTTCAAGCCTGTTTTTTTTGCTGGTGTCAACATGTCAGTTGCACTGTTATTCGGCTGATTCGTCGACGTTTCCGAACTTGGAGTCGCAGCAGGCCAAGCTGGATGAAACTAAAATTGAACTCGACAACAATGCGGGTAATTCGACTGAGGATGAAAGACAAGAATCAAAAATTTTGAATGGAGTGGTTGAGAAAATCGAGTCGTTAAGCGATGAGCAGCCACCTGCGCTTCGCGTGGATGCTAATCAAAAGATTTATAAAGTCCGCGGCAATGACTTAGGTGGAATATTCCGACTGTTTCTCGGTAATTCCAGTTTCAGTCCGACCATTCAGCTAGGGCGCGGCGAGCCGCAACTTTCAACGGAAGAATATCGAAAAATGGAATACGGCGTAATTGGTTTAAATGCGCTTCTTCTGATGAATAGTGCCAATCCGGTTGTTCAAACAGTCATGCCGGGCGGACCTGCCGAAACTGCGGGAATTCGTCCTGGAGATTTAATTGTAAAAGCAAGAGATCATGTTTTCAAACCCGGAGAAGGGCAACGCGTGCTGTGGCAGCTAGTTGCTGGTCGCGCTGGCACCGCTGTTGAGATGACCGTTTTGAGAGGCGGAGAGTTGCTGAAATTCAACATGCTGCGCATGAACATTGAAGATCTTCCGGACAAGAGAGCACGACGTCAATACGAAATGCTCTTGAGTGTGCTTGGTGCTCCACATTACGACGAGGATGGTGATCTGACCGATAGCGCTGCTAAAGATTCCCATGAATTGAGGCGCTTGCGAGTGCTACGCTGAGAAAAATTACCAGTTAAAGAAAACTACCAAGTCGCCAAACGAAAAGGACACCTCTTAGCGAGATGTCCTTTAGATTTCACAGTCGTTTAGTTGCTAGTTCTTTTTAACAGCAACTTCGCCGATGCGGTGAATGTCAGTAGCTTTGTTTGATTTGAAAAGCTCTTCCGCTTGCTTCAATTGGTCGTTGTTTTCACCATGAACGGCAACTAGAATGTTCCCGTCGCGGATTTTGCCTTCGTACATTTTTGCTTCGTACTCCGGAATTCCCATTCCGATAAGAGCGCCGGCAACGCCTGCAACGGTGGCTCCCACAGCGGCTCCGCTGAGAGCGGCCATGATTGGTCCAGCTGCGATTAGTGGACCGACACCAGGAATTGCCAATGCGCCGATACCGGCGAGCAATCCGAGGGTTCCACCTACGACACCACCAGCGGTGGCTCCAGTTACGGCGCCTTCAGGTGCTTTGGTCGAGTTATCGTGGGCGAAATCCTTGGTTCCATCCTTGTCTGGGAAGAGAACAGAAATATCATTGTCAATGAAACCAAATGATTTCAAAGCTGAGACTAGATTTTCTGCTTCCACTTGTGTGTGGACGAGACCAACTACTGATTTATGCATTTTCGTACTCCAATTTTGTTGTTTGTTATTTTTTACAGCTACATTTTTATTTAGTGTGGTTTTGCTGCGATGGTCAAAAGATTTTTGATCTCGGTGACACGGCTGCAACCCTTAGCCAATTCTTCGACTCTAGTCTTTTCGGTTTCGCTGTTAACTGCACCGCGCAGAGTAACACGACCTTTTGAGAACAGAATTTTGACGTTTTTTGCATCCATGGAAAGGTCTTTGTCGTCCACGATCGTTTTGCGGATTTCAGCTAATGCTTCGACATCGCTTTTTTTGTTGCTTTGTTTTTCAGCAGTGACTGCATCGGAGCGTGTGGCTCCTCTGTTTTGAGCGGTATTGTCCGCCTTCGGGGCTTCTTTAGCAAAAGCCGCATCACCGACGACTCCTAGCGCGACAACGAGACATGTTGCGGCAATTAGTTTTCGCATGTTTACTCCTTTAAAAAATGTTCTGGATACGTTTGGACGAGTGGTTTCACCCCACCCCCGCGAAAGCGATGGGGCGAAGAGTGAGTGTCGGATTCCGTGTGCTCTCATGGATAGCGCATCGTGATGCCTGAGGTACAAGCCGCGACAAAAACGTCGAGATTCGGAACCTCTAAATCGTCAATAGCATGGTCCCTTTAAGGCGATGCTTCTTTTGTCAGAATGATTTTTTGATTTGCGATGCTGGATGAGCGCGAATGATTACCTATATAAAGGTAGGTTTGAGTAGACTGACCGGCGCCGATCACGCAGTCATAGAAAGTCGCGGGAAAGCTTAGGCGTGGCTGGAACTCCTTTATATAGGAATCGGCAGTAGCCAGTTTAATTCAGTCAGTAGACTATAGAATTCTGTTCGTGACTTGCGTCTGTAGTTTAAAGTCTTCAGTTGGACTTGAGGGGGACTTGTCTTTGGTCCGTGCGGGATTGCTCGAGCGTCTATGCCTGTCCCGTGGGCTTGCGCTTCGGATTATTTGAGGATTTTGAAGGTGTCGTAGTTTTTAATCTACTTTACTGTTGACTTAAAACTACCTGGGTAGTATATTGAATACATCGGCGGTTGAAACACCTGCAAACCGGCGAACCAAATCTAATTGAATCCCCAAAGGCAAATGGTCGTCCCATTTGACCGATTTCGCTCGAACCTTAGGAGGTTTACCCATGTCAGCGTTGAACTCTACAGCTAACTTCGAAGACTATATTGAACAAGTCGAAGAAGACGGTTCTGACAACACCGTGCAGTTATTCAGTAATGTTGACGATATCGAAGGCGCTTCTAATGTCCGTCAGTTTGGTAAACGCCAAGCTCGTCAATCGGCAAAGAGCCCTCTCGACGTAATCAGTTCTGTCAAACCGCTCACCGCAGAGGAAGAGAAGGAGTTGATTGCAAGAGCAAAGAAAGGCGATCTCAGAGCTCGCAATACCCTCACCGTCGCTAACATGAAGTTGGTCGCATCGATCGCAAAAAGATATGAAGATCGCGGTCTTCCAACAATCGACTTGATTCAAGAAGGCAGCATCGGTTTGATGTCTGCAGTCAACAAATTCGATCCTAAAATGGGTCACAGATTCTCAACCTACGCCGCCTGGTGGATCAGAGAAGCTATCACTCGTGCTCTCTCGAACAAATCGCGTGTTGTTAGACTACCTGTTCACCTCAACGAATTGATGACCAAGGTCCGTCGCGTTCGCAGCACTCTGGCTGTCAGATACGGCAGACAAGCTACTACTGAAGAAATCGCCATCGAAATCGGCGAGAGCGTTGAAAAAGTTGAGAAGGCTTTGAACAGCTCCCAACCATGCATGTCTTTGGATCAGAAAATTTCCTCCAGCGACGATGATGGCTGCTCACTTGGTGAAACCATTGTCGACGAAAA
The DNA here is from genome assembly GCA_964600935.1 of uncultured Candidatus Obscuribacterales bacterium. GTDB lineage: Bacteria > Cyanobacteriota > Vampirovibrionia > Obscuribacterales > Obscuribacteraceae > JADYXR01. The sequence goes on along the minus strand of CAZRMH010000166.1, from coordinate 5,061 downwards.
CAGCGCAGCAACTGCCGATGCTGTGGATTCTCACCACGTCACCTCACAAATCGCTGAGTTGCTCAATGGTTTGAACGAGAAGGAAAGAAGAGTAATTAGATTGAGATTCGGCATGGATACTGGCGAAGAAGCCAGTCTCAGAGAAATCTCCGAAAAAATGGGTCTCACCAGAGATCAAGTCGGCAAGATCTCCTGCCTCGCGATGCGCAAGCTCAAAAAGCTGGCACAGAAAGAACAGTTCGAAGATTACTTGGCTGCTTAAGCGTCCATAAAATCATTATGTGGAAGTCCGCTGCTGCCGAGCTGGCATAGCGGGCTTCTTCTATTTGAATTACCTGCGAGGTTAGTGTGATGTGTCTTCTCTAGCCGTAGGCACCACAGCTGATATCTGTTTAGTTATTTGCTTATCACGTTGAAATCAAGGAGTAATAAGTTGAGAGAGACTTCAAATCGGTTGGCAATCATCGGCGGCGGTCCAGCAGGTTTAATGGTTTTCAAAAGACTTGTTGCCTCGAATAATAGGGGCGATGATTTAGAGGTCGATATCTTCGAATCGTCCGAACATCTGGGAAGTGGTATGCCTTATAGTGTTTTGGGTGCTAGAAACGAACACGTCACTAATGTGTCTGCCGACGAAATTCCCGATTTAGTAAAAGATTTAGATAGCTGGATCATGCAACTTCCGGCTGAAGTACTGTCCGAGTTTAAAATTGATCGCGAACGATTCCATGAGAAAAAAGTAGTACCGCGTTTACTATTTGGCCTGTATCTCAAGGAGCAGTTTGAATCCTTAATCGAGCATGCGCGCACTGTCGGAATGCGGGTCAATACGCATTTGAGCACGAGAGTCTTGGATCTGATTGATGGAGGGAAAGCGAACGGATTGGTAACCGTTCGATGCAAAGATAACGATTTTCCAGGTTACGACTGTGTGATCATTTCGACAGGGCATCAATGGAAAGTTGATCGCGAGCTTCACGTCGAAGGTTACTTCGATTCTCCCTACCCTCCATCCAAGTTGTCGAAAGTTTTCAACCATACGGTTGTGATTCGTGGCAGCTCTCTAACCGCTATTGATGCGATAAAGACCATCGCGAACAGTAATGGGGTGTTTCATTGGGACAATGATCGTTACGTATTTACTCGCAATGAAACATCTCCGAAGTTCAAAATTGAAATGCATTCTCGTGAGGGACTGCTGCCGAGCGTTCGAATTCACATGGATGAGCCCCACGTAGATTCTAAATCGCTCATTCCAGCAGAGAAAGTTGCTGAGAATATGGCTCAGAATGATGGTTTTCTACAATTAGACTTTTTGTTTGAAGAAGGTTTTAAACGGCCGCTTGCCGAAACCGATCCTGATTTTTATGAACAAATTCGAGACATGACGCTAGAAGAATTTGTCGATGAGATGATGAGTTACCGTGAAAGGATGCCCGCGTTTGAGCTGCTCAAAAAGGAATACGATGAGTCGCTCAAGTCGATTCGCCGTGAAGATTCAGTCGCATGGAAGGAAATGTTGGCGTCACTGAGTTTTGCAATGAACTATCCGGCAAAGCATCTGTCGGCAGAGGACATGTTGCGTTTGAGAAAACGACTGATGCCTCTGATCTCGGTTGTGATCGCGTTCATCCCTCAAGGATCTGTTGAAACCTTGCTGGCATTGCATGATGCTGATTGCCTGGAGCTGATTACTGACGGCGAGAACGGTGAAGTCATGGTTGAGAAGAATGGAGAAATCGTTTACAAGCTCACCGATGACAAAGGTCATACGACTCGAAGTGTTTGCGAAACCTTCATTGATTGTATTGGACAACCGCATCTAAATCTCGACGATTTTCCGTTCAAGTCCCTGGTCGAGGAAGGCACCATATACGGAGCCAAACTCCGGTTCGCATCAGGTGAAAAGGGCGGCGAGCTTTTAGCCAGAAGTACTGACGGTGTAATGTGCGAAAATGGCGTGCATTTTTTGAAGGTTCCGGGAGTGGCGATTAACGACCACTTCCAACCGCTGGATGCGCGTGGAAAGCCGAATAACCGGATCTACATCATGGCGGTTCCGCACATTGGTGGTTTCAATCCGGATTATTCAGGACTAGATTTCTGCGAGCAGGCTTCAAAGATAATAGTGAAGAAGATTTTCTCTACTATTTCTGACGTTGCAAGTGTGACTCGATAAACCACAACTTTTTATCGACTTCGCGTGAAATTTCAACAAAGAGATCGTTGGTGTCCTGGTCATTCCAATCGGAACACTTCGCAATTCCATCGCGCAAGTGTTTCCCGAATTTCGCGACTCTGTCTGCGAGCGCATTGAGATGGTCTTCTTCGCTCATTGTCGAGACGTCCGGATACTCAGGGATGATCGAGTTGGCGGCGGCATTACGGGCGGTGCCGTGCGCGATGCCACCAAGAGCGGTTATCCGCTCCGCGATATTATCGATTGGCTCATAGAGAGTTTCAGCGACATCATCGAAAAGCAAGTGGAGTTGATAGAAGGCTTTTCCTTTGACATTCCAGTGCGCCTGCTTTGCCTGAGTCCAAACATCAAGAGAAGCGGCTAAGGTCTCGTTCAAAAGCTCAACCACTTTTGCGCGAGTTGTTTCAGGCAGGTCAATTCGGCTCGAGTACAGATGAGATGTGGTTTGTTTAGTAGTCATGACGTTTGTGTCCTATATGGCTAGCAGCGGTCGTCCTAGATATTCTTTCAATAGCGGCGAGTTCTGTAAAGTCGCTCTGGTTTTCAAGGTGCTCAAAACGAGCCTGCTACCACTAAATTCGATTTTCGGGTTTGTTGCCAAGGTTGGTTTTCGGCTACGTGTCAACTTTCTCACGCTGCGCTGTTTAGAACGAAAAAGGAAAACTACATCATGTCCTCGCCCGTAGCTAATCTTTCCGAGGACGCATTGGAATGGTTTCTATCAAAACAAATTTTGACTGATCGGTAATTTGCGGCGTTGCTGCGCGAATTTGCCTTGGATCTAGTCGCTTTGCCGTATGTATCCTTTTCCTTCGCTTGAATCTTTGGCCGAATTTTTCATCGCGATTGAAACCGATGATCGTGCTGAGAGAAATTCAATTTCGGTCAAAATTTTGACTTGTTCATCTCTTCGGAGCTGGTCGAAACCGGCTTGAAAACAACCTGTCGCTCCCTTGCGAATAGTCATTAAGGTTGATGCAAGTGGATTCATAGTGCTTGTACCTATCATGTCCGTCACCTCAGATTCGCCGCGTTCCTCACTCTGTAACTTTAGTTTCAAATGTCGCTTTTGTATCTGGAGACATCAACCGACTCGTTCGAGGGTTAACCCTAGTTCAACGGCAGGTAAACTCGTGACTGTTGGTAGGCGTGCGACCCGTAAATGGAGGTGGCATCTCCGCTTTCGAGTGTTTCGGTTTAGACTTGGTATCTTGCCATTCAGCTATTGGGAAATCAAAAGCTTCTCTGGTCCGCGTAATCCGAAGGGGCCCTTATACGTAATTCGAGACTCTCTGAGTTTGATTTCCGGCATGCGGTCAAATAACTGCCGAAGAGCGATACGGGCTTCGGTTCTCGCCAACTCCGCGCCGAGGCAGAAGTGAATGCCGGCTCCAAAAGTGAGATGACGGTTGCTGTTCTCTCGCGTGATGTCGAATTGATCCGGATTGCTAAACACTAGTGGATCTCTGTTGCATGCTCCGATGAGAACTGTAATTCCGTCGTTTTGACGAATCGTCACGCCGCCTATGTCAGTATTGGTGTTTGCCAATCGCCTCACTATTTGAACGGCCGGATCGAATCTAAGAATCTCATCCACAGCCGAACTTGATAGAGCTGGATTCTCCATAAAGAGTTGTTTCTGTTCCGGGTGTTTCAATAATGCGGCAACACCATTTGCAATCAGGTTTGTTGTCGTTTCGTGTCCGGCAATTAAGATTAGAATCGCATTCGCCAACAATTCCTCTTTGGATAAACGCTGATTGTCTGCAGATTGGGCAGCGATCATGGATGAGATCAAATCAACGCCTGGACCGACTCGTTTACTGTCTATTGTTTTCGTGAGATATTTTCGCAGTTGTTCCATTGCCATAAACGAATGCACCAGTCGAATTGGCTTGCCGGACACGTCAAGACCAAGCGTTATCTTTCTAGACCATTGCTTGAATTGATCTTGATCTGCAGATGGCACTCCAAGCATTTCAGCTATAACCGTGACGGGAAGGGGAAAAGCGAAATCCGAAATGAGGTCGAATTCTTGTTTCTTTTCTAGATTGTCAATCAAATGATTGGTAATTGCTGAAATACGACTTTCTAATTCGCGCACCACCCGTGGTGTGAAGGCTGAATTCACCAGTGCTCGCACTCGAGTGTGATCCGGTGGATCCTGCAGTAGAATGCTGCTGCTGCCGCCGCGTCGAAAAATTCTCATTGCCTGACGCATGATGAATTTTGGATGTTTCCACTTGTCCAGTCGTTTGCCGAAGGTGTTATTTCGTAAAATCGAATTTGCTTCTTCGTAGCGAACTATAAGCCATTGATTGCCTTGTGGACTCCAGATGATCGGAGCGCGCTCCCGCATTTCCGTGAGTAAAGGATACGGATTTTCGAGCGCTCCGGGTGGAAGGTGGTTAATCGGATCGAACAGTGGCTCGACGTTTTTTCTGACTGTTTGAGTCGTTGTTTTCATGTCTTCAGTGTACAGTACGTCCGGTCAGTAGCTCAGTTAACTTAGAGCTTTAACCCATTCAACGCTGAATTTTTACCCTTGTCCTTAATATCGTATTTGAAGTTCGGAAGTTTCAATTGTTTGCGAGCTTCGCGCAGCGCCCTGATGGCATGCGGTCGATTGAGTGTTTCGGGGAAATCATAGATCGCCAAGCTCTGCAAATGTGGCAGTGTTTTAAGGTCGACGATGCCCTTTTCTGTGACCAGAGCGCAAGCAGTTAGCTTCAATTCTTTAACCCCAATATTTCGAATCGCTTTGAGGGTCGAATTGTCGATCTCTGACGTATTGAGCGAGAGGTAATTTAGCTTTGAACAAAACTGTAACGGCTCTAGTGTCGAACCTTTCAAACCTCTAC
>CAZRMH010000165.1:0-16484 GCA_964600935.1 uncultured Candidatus Obscuribacterales bacterium | reverse complement strand
GGCCATCTGAACAAGAATGATGTTGGCATGTTTGAAGTCCTTATGAACGATGCCATGACTGTGCGCATAGGCGAGTCCCTCAGCTATCTTGGAGAATATTTCAATCACTCTATCCACGGCTAGCGGACCATTCTCGCAAAGCACTTCAAATAACGTCTTTCCCTGCACATATTCCATCGCATAAAACGGCAAATTACCGCGATGAACACCCAGATCATAGATTTGGCAAATTGCCGGATGTTTAAGATGGGCAATCGTTTTGGCCTCGCTTTGAAACATCCTCCAGCTCATGCTTGTGACCAGGGAGGGGGCAAGAAATTTCAGTGCGCAGGTGCGATTCAGTGCCAGGTGCGACGCGAGGTATACGATTCCCATGCCGCCGCGACCGATCAGTTTGGAAATACGATAAGAGCCAATCATATCGCCTTCGTGCAAATCGAGCATGGCACGAGCGTCTTCGTCTGAGATTAAGCGCGAATCCCATCCGTCTGGACGTCCCTCTTCAGGATTCGCGTTCAGGCGCGCATCGGATTTTCCTCTGACCTCGCCGTCTTCAGTGAAGTTACAACGGCAATAAAGCTCGTCGAACAGAAGTGAGGTGATACTACCTGTAGTATTAGTAACAATTCTGTCGCAATGCGGACAGCGCGACGAATCCGCTGGTGCTTTGGGCTCGTTTGAAGACTTTTCAGAATGACACGAACAATAGGCGTCTTTGAACATGAACGCTGTAATAGAGGCAGCACCGGAGTTTTCACACTTCGGCTTGCGGCAATCTGGGCAGGCAGTTTTGCGTTCCAGGTCCATTTTGATTTATCGGAGATAACAACTCAATTCTACATCGTTTGGCTAGACCGCATACCTGGTAGAGCGAGCCTTGATAAAACTTGAACCCATGCCTGTCGACCATATCTTGCCAAGCTACGGTTTTGCACCATATGGGATACCAATACTAGCTTCGCTAGCCCGGTCAACAGGAGGGTGACGATGTACTTACACGCGGTATGTTAAAGTTGATGACCTGAGGAGGGTTATGTGATCAGTCCAGAAGAGCAGATCGAACACTGGGGAGTGGAAGAACTTCGTCGCAACTTCCTGGATCAGGCTGAGGAACTCGCACAACTGAGAGAGACTCAGGCGAAGTTGATGGCCCGGGTTAGGCAATTCATTTCAGGTTTTCCATTTGGTCTTATCGTCCTGACCATGGACCAGCGCATTAAGGCAATAAACAAGGTAGCTACCGAGTTTTTTCAATATCCGGAGGGCGCCGTCGCCAGGCTGCCAATCAGTACACTCTTCCCCACTGCTGACCGTCTTGATCCAGCCACCCCATCGCTGCGACTGGTCGCACGCAAGCAGGGTGGTGAGTCTTTCGTTACCGAAGTTTTCGTCAACGCGCTTGAAATTGGCGGCGAAGAACTCCTATTCATAAGTGTTCAAGATGTAAATGAACGCCATCGCCTGGAACAACTGCGCAGCGACCTGATGGCGATGGTCAGCCACGACCTGCGGGCACCGCTTGCTTCACTGCGAGTGACGCTGGAAATGGTTTGCGAGGGCACTTACGGCGATCTGTCAGACCGCGGAAAAGGGCTGGTCTCCCAAGGTGTGACCTCTGTGGAATATTTGAATTCGCTGGTTGAAGGTCTTCTGGAGTCGGAGAAGGTTGAGACTGGTTCGATCGAGCTAAAATACAGAGAAACGAGTATCAGCGCCGTGGTCAACAAAGCGATTAGTGCTCTGCCTGTGCACGAAGGGGCCGGCTCGGCAGTTGTGGAAACAGAAATAACAAACGACGCTATCAAGGTCGACGAAGGCAGAATTGTCCAGGTTTTGATCAATCTGCTTGCCAATGCTTTGAAGTTCTCTCCCCCCGGCTCGCGTATTCTGGTGAAAGCCGGCATCGAAGGACTGGGAGCCAAGTTTCAAGTGATAGACAGCGGTCCTGGAATCCCATTAGAGATGCGTACCGTCGTCTTCGAGCGCTACAGACAATTGGATCAACCCTCCGGAACAAAGAGGCGCGGCTTCGGGCTAGGCCTTGCTATATGCAAGGCCTTAGTCGAGAAACACAGGGGACGCATCTGGGTTGAAGAGGGCGACAATGGCGGCAGCGCCTTCTGTTTTTCGGTGCCGATGGTGCCTTAGGGCGATCGAACTGGACTTGGAGCTGGCTAGTTCGATGGTGGGCAGGTTTGCGGCGACTGCGGTTTACTCCTTTAGAAAAAGCAGACCAGCGGCAGTTAGTAGCACTTTGTATTCGACTATCGAAAGAACCCCCACTCAACTATTCGTTTTTTTTTGAGAAAGAGTAGAATAGATTACTATATAGGTTAATAGAATGAAAAGCAAAAATTTACGAGAGCGAGATCCAGATTTGCTGGGCCGCTCCCGTAGGTTTTCGTATCGTTGTCCAATGATTACAGTTCGACAACGACGCGAATGGTATGGATGTTATTCAGAGCCTTGCCATTACTGGTGGTGTCGAATTTGGGGTCGACGCGAGAAGTGCCAGCGCAGTCGAGGGAGCTGTGACTCATTGGCGTGCCGGTGTCAAGTTTGGTTGGGTCTTAACGCCTTTCTCCAGCGGCTTGCCGTCGAGGTCTTGCCATGGAAAAACGCGGAGCGAAGGATCGCACGTCTGATCAAATGCCACCAGATTCAGTGCTTCGATGTCGCGGGGGACCATCGCCCAGTCATACTGGAACATGGGATTGTGGGCGTTGCCGAGCCGATCGAAGATCCGCACTTCGAACGATAACCGCAGGAATGTCCGGTATGTTCGTTCGCTTGCTTGCCGTCCGCGGTGCACGCTGTAACAGTCCATCAGTGTCAGCTCGCCGTCTTCCGGGCACCAGGCGAACTGTCCGTTGGTTAGCGCTACTTGCCGGTTCATCTCCCAGAAGAAGTCGTGTTTGGCTTCGTCCAGAAGATCGAAGTCGAATGGCTGGACGTAATATGCTGTGGAAATCGCGTTCGCCACAGTGTAGGTGTGATTGGCACGCACCTTAGGGTTCCAGCGTGCGCCCTGGAAGCCGTCTACGTGACATGGCGCCTCTCTCTGAAGTTTTCCGGGCTCGACGAAACCGTTGTCGATTGTCAAATAGGCGAAGTACTCGTCGTAGCACGTGCGATTAATTGCAGCTTCGTAGTTGGCGATCCGACGGATGATCGGCGCGTACATCGCCAGTTCTTTCGGGAGGCGGAAGTCTGAACCGGGGAATTTGATCGGCATGTCGAGCGTTCGCGGTGCACCGGTGTTGGTGGCAAGCAGGCTGACCTCGCCTGGAGGCAGGACGCCCAGTTGAACTGGGCGACGAGCCGTTTTGAAATGGCGCAGATCAAACGGCTGATTGAACGCTTCGACAATCGGTGAATCCTTCGGAATCTCGGCGTCGTTGTTTTTGGCATTGCCTTGAAACCGCACGCCGCCCCGGCTCGAGAATGTCGGGATGACGAAATGCTTTCCGCGATAAGCGGCTTTGTCGGTTGTTTTGGGGCTCTGTTCGTTCATGGTCGTGTCCTTTAGACTTGAAGTGATTCGAGGAGGGCGACGTTGCCGGCGCCTACGGAGCCATCGACGGCGGGTGAAGACCCGTCTCTGATGGCTTTGATGAAATCGCTGAGTTCACACTTGTACGGATCAACGGTTTGAAATGCAAGCTCCGCGTCGTTGAGAAAAATTTTGCCAGCGCCTCTAGGACCGAGCGTGTCGACGCACCGAATGTGCCCGTCGCTCCCAAAGATTTCGACTACGCGCGGTGCTTTGAAAATTACGCTGGAAAGAACTTGGGCAGTTGCGCCTGATTCGAAAGCGAGGCTGACCATCGCGGTCTCATCATGCGGACCACCAAACATGGTGCTAGTGCAAACTGCTCTGGATTCGACGACCTTACCGTTTTCAGCTGGCATCAGCCAAATGGCGAGGTCGAGAGCATGAGTTCCCAGAGCCGCCAGGCTCCACCAGCGAGCCATTTGATCGTGCGCGCGCCAATCGGAATCGTTGGCTAGCATCGTCCAGCTGATGTTCATATGCCGGATCTTGCCGATCCGTCCTGCTGCGATCAGCTCGGACACCAGTCGATGCCCCTGGTGGAAACGCAGATGATAGCCTACAGCCAGTTTTACTGCTGCAGAACGACATGATTCGACGATCGCCAAGGCGTCCTCGTGAGTGGTGGCCATTGGTTTTTCGACGAAGATGTGTTTGCCTGCTTTTGCGGCGGCCAGGCATTGCTCGGCGTGCAGCTTGTCCGGAGATGCGATGATGACCGCGTCTAGCTCCGGATCTAGTAAAAATTTGTCTACATTCGTGAAAGAATGCTCTGCACCATGGGCAGTGGCAAACTCGGCTGCGCGAGTTTGGTCACGCCCCAGAACACTCCAGAAGGAAACTCCTTCGATTGTTTTCAGCGCGGGCAGCAAGCGCTCTCGCGCAATTGATCCGGGCCCGATTAAGCCGACTTTGAGCAGCCTGGTGGCTGTTTCTGAAGACATGTTTTTCCTTTATTTGCTGAACTTCCACCTGTAAAAGTGGTTGTGATGGTGATTATACCGTGTGCGAAACATCCAGTCGTCGACTGGTGGGAGCCGCAGTGTGCTTCTCTAGAAGCGTCTTGAACGTCGTGAGAACATCGACTAACTCGGCGACCGTATACATTCGCCGTGGATAACGCGCTTCACCACCAGTGAACCAGGTCGGATGTTGGAATGATGCTCCATCGGCTCCGGAGGTTCTGGGTGTAGTGACGATGATTGTGGCGTTTTCCTGAGTCGGAATGTAGAGTCGGTGAATGTACTGGTTCGGATGGTGGTAGAGATCTCCTTGCTGCAGTTTGAGAACTAAACGCGGAATGAGGCTGACTGTGCCGGTTAAGCTGTGTACATAGTCGCCGCCAAACTTGCTGGCGATTGGATCATACTGATATCGTCCGTGCAAGTTTGCGATCTCAGTCAGCTCTCCTTCGTCGCAGGCGAGGAGCTCCAGTAGCCGACTTTGGTTGAACTCGATTAATTCGGAACGGGCTTGCGACGAGCCGAGTTGTGCTAATCGAACTGCATGCAACGCTTCCATGCCTTGATGTGCGGCGATGCGTTCCTCGTTTTTCAACTCAGCTAGGCGGACTTGTACACGCTGAAGAAGCTCTTCTTCTTCAGCTGTAAGGGGGTGGCGGGTGTAGCACTGATTCTCCATCTCGCCGATTAGAATTCGCGAGATAAAGTCGAAACTGTGTTCATGCTTGGACTCGACCAGCGCAACAGCGTTGGCATTGCCCGGAGTCCAGAGGTGCAAGCGCACCTGGTAAGTGCTTCTGGTGCCGTCGGACAGCCCGCAGACCGGCTCCAGAAGCGTGATTTTGCGGAAACCAAGAGAATGGGCGTAGGAACGCGCTGCAATAATTTTCAGCGCATCGCTGTCTTCGAGGACGTCGCCGATGATTTTCAGCGTTGTTTCACGGTTTAGCAACGGATCAATCGCGTCGAGACTGTCACGAGACAGTCGAGGCGGCGAACCGAGAACGTGGTCTAGAGCTTGTTTCAATTCAGATAGTGCGCTCAAGAGATCTCCTAAACGGGAGTGTCGGAACAGGCGCGTCTAACAACGCGCGCTAAAGTTTTCTATAGAGGCGAGTGATGCAGATTTACGTAGAGTTCGAGCAGTTGATGGAACCGGGTGAGGCTGGTCTCAGCGGATCTCTAGTCATGTTGGAACCGGGTGACGCTGGTCTCAGCGGACCTCAAATCATGATGGAATCGAGCAAGCCTGGTTCGAGTGGGGTTCGACCCAGCGTCGCAAACGAACCTCGAGTCGTTTCCGACCGCTCAGGCGTTGGGGGTAGTGATTAGAGGATGGACCGTGAATGTGTTTGTGTTGTTCGAATGGAATGAGGAGTATGTGGCGAAATTACCATCGCTAACCAGGCTACCCGAAAGCAGCCCTGGTGTCGTTTGTTGTCATAAAATATCTGTCAGATGATTTATGAGATAACTTTGTGTGTTTTGCTGTTAGCGCTGAAACTGGCTGTTCATGTCGGTCTTTCAGGTGGTGTTTTTATGACAAGGGTTTTTTGAACCTGAATTTCGATTTGTAATATCAAAATGCATACTCTCCGCTAACTCGGGATGGGCTCGTACGGTTCTTTTGATGTAACGAAACGGAGGCTATAGTTTGAATTGCTCCACACCTTCATCATCTGGGTTTTTGCCAACAAATGTTCTGGCGTGCCCCGATCTCTTTTCCTTCTGTGTTGATTCCCAGGACCCATCCGAGCGCTCGAGCATGGTACTCACTTCATCTGGTGTTTCAACTGTGCTCAGTGTTGATCCGTCTTCGTTATAAAAATCCGTTTCAACCTTTTGTCCGTTTTCAGAAGTGAGAGACATCATGCGAGTGTTTCCGTTGCGATCTTTTAGTTCCACAGTGCTTGACGCGTCGTCTTCGATAACAATCATGGTGCCGCCATTGAGCAACGCTCTGGTAGTTGTTGTTGAATTATCTTCTACAGAAAAATATTCCGATTCCGTTTCTTTGCCAGTGCTATCAAACTTTTGACTAAGCTGTCCGTCTTTGTCTGTGACAGTGCGAGCTGCGGTTTTGCCGTCTTTGTCCTTAACCGTTACGCTGTTTCTCGTCTGGTCGCCATTCGAATCGAAGTCTGTGACTATCGCTCGATCTTGAACTTCGATCGATCGTGTTTTTACGTTGCCGTCTGCGCCTAATTCTAAAACCGTCTTTATTCCGTTTTGGTTCGAGACAATCGCTGCAGGGTTTCCGTTTGAGTCTTCAAAAGACTTCGCATAGTCGTTTGGGGAGCGTGTTTTGTTCACTCTCTTGCCATCAGGTGCAAGTGACTCGTTGTGAATTGCTTTGCCAGAGGCATCAAATGTGGTGGTATCGGTGGTGCCATTGGATCGGGTCGTTCTGGTCAGATGACCGTCCTTTCCGAACGAAAAGGTAATTCGCGCACCCAGCGCTTCCGACGAAACACTAGTAAGTTTTCCTTGTGCATCGCGCTCGGTTGACACTTGTTTGTCGACGGCTTCTAGCTGTGGACTTTCAAGGTCTGTTTCTAATTGATTTCTCTCCTCTGCGGATGTTTTATCAGTTTGAGTGAGCTGACCTTCCTCTATAATTTTTTCGCCATCCTGCAAGCGCCCATACATCTCAGGAGTGATGAATGGTGTATTTGATTCAAATCTCGGTTGAATTTCGAATTTCTGTTTGTCCTTGTTTTCAGGATCTGCGCTTCTTTCTGGATCCATGTCGATATCAACGTCTACCAGTTTAGCCGTGCTGTTAGTCATTGCGTTTTTGCTATCGAAGAAACCGGATAGCTCATTCATGGCCTCTGTGCGCATTGCTTGGGGAACCTCATGCGATGCGGCGGATTGCACGGATTCAGCGTTATCGTTTTCGAGTTTTGTCATGATGTGTCAGCGTTTGTTGTTGGAGGGAAACTTGTTGCAGTATGCGATTGGCATATCACAAAAACGTGACTGCGGAATTCCGCAAACGCTGACTCTGAAACGATTTGCGGGCGTCTGGAAATGTGCGTTTAAACGCAAGACTTTTTGATAATGCACAGAAACCTTCGAAATTTGCAGAGATGTTTTTCGGATTCGCATTGTTCGGATGTTTTCTCTGCGATGACAATGAGTAGTAGCCTGAGCGTTAGCGCAAGAACCCGGATGTGGTCCGAGTTCTCGCGCTGTCGGATGTTTTTTCGCTGGAGGTGAACTAGCACCATCGCGGTGCCGTTCTTCTTCGCGTAACAACCCAGGCGAAGCAAACCGAAGTAATCTTCGTGTTCTTCTTACTTCTTCGCCTACAGCCGAGCGTTAGCGCGGAACCGCGCCCATAGGCAGAACACCCTGTTCGAAAACACGCGGAACTATTCTCCTTAGACCTTGTTGGGTAGCGGCTTTCCGTTCGCGATGTATTGAGACCATGCCGACTTTATCGCCGCGATTCGTTTCTTCAGTTTCGGCAGGGTGTCTGCCGCCCGCTTGGTCGCTTCGAGCGCGCGATTCTGGGCGGTGAATTTCGGATCGTACTGTAGCTGTGTGATAGCCGCCTGGCAGACCGCGAACTCGTGTTCGAATTTGGAAACCTCTTTCTCGATCTCATCGATCAGGGTATCACCCTTGATCTGCTCTAGACCGCGCTTGCGCTTCAACTCATCGCGCTCGATGTCCGTAATGTTGTCCGCGTCGATCATCTTCGTTAGCCGGTTGTGCTGCTTGGCGATGTTGTTCAGTTGGGCGTACTGATCGTCGATCTTCTTGTCGAATCCATTGGTTTTGAACGCGATGCCGGCGACGTTGAAACCGCTCTTGGCCGTGTCCTTTGCCTCGACGCGTTGTGAGCGGTCATAGACCACTGCTCCGACGACCGCGACACAGCCCGTGATGGCCAGCACTTTGACGAAACGGTTCATAAATCACTCTCTTCGTGGGCGATGGTGGTTTTAGAAAACACGAGATGCATGGATCCGCTTTTGGTTTTGCTGTTCACACTTCGCCGTCGTTTTCTTGTCGTCTTTGCTCCTGAAGGTTTTATATTCTCAAATGCACGGTAAGGACTAAACGACGCTAGATGTTCGAAAGCCGCTGACTGACAGATTCTATAACGCCATGGCGTTAATAAAATTTGTCTGTGGTGTTGCCGCGCTTGAGTCTAGTTTGCTGTTGAGTCCGTGTGAAATGAGAAGCGTTGATGAGTCGACTTTAGCGTTTTTTTTGTCACATTTGTAATTTCTGGATGCTCCGGAAAGGTACACCAACCCTTGAATCTGTGCATTTGCGTGGTTGTTCTGTGTGTAATTCGGTGTACGTGTTTTTCTCACTGCTGTTGCGGTTTTGTCTCAAATCAGGCTAGCAAGTTTAGTAGTTTTGATATCACCGGTGGTGGATCAGAGTTGAACGCAAAATTTGTTCGATGCCGATGTCGCTCATTGATGATCTTTTGTTTTTCCTGTGAACTGGTGATGCGTATCAGCTTGCATCTCTTTGTGCAGCAAATGGGCTACAACAGGCAGTAGATGATTCGGAATCAGGCAGCGTTTGGAACCCAACTGTTCTATAAGGCTATCAGCCGTTTTCAGCGTGCATCCACTGCCATTCTCAATTTCCACGATCGTCCGCCTTGACACACCACTTAGAGAGACGAGTTTGGAGTACTTCAACTGAGCTTGTAGTCGATTTCGCTTGATCCAGGCACCGAACGGTTTTGAATCCAGCGTCGATGAAGGATATCCAGGTGTGAATTGCTCAATAATTTCGACACATGATTGACAATCAAGCAGTGAATGTTGAGCCATTACTTCGGAAACCTCGCGAGTATCGTCCCATCTTCGCATGTGCTCGATTCCAGTTCCGTGACTAAAGATATTCAGACTGCCTTCCCAAAGAATTTGATTGTCGACAATCGCGAATTTAGAGTGAATCTTTGGCCGCAGATTTACGTGAAAGTTCCACGATTTCAAAAGCTCGATCTGAGCGTTGAGCTGGTGCTTCTCGTATTGATCTTCTACGGACAGTTTTTCATATGCGGTGTTCCAGTATCTTGGCTGCTGGATGAACGTACATACGAGTACATTACTTTGGCAGAGCCTGTGAAAATCAGGTGCGAGAATCCTAAGTCGTTGAGAAGAAACGAACGGGCTTTGAATAATCAAATGTCTTTTGGCTAGTTTTAAGTCTTTCCGAAATGCTGTCCAAAAGGAGGTATCTGAGAAAATTTCCGTCACCATCGCCCTCACCTCGTTTGTTTTATCTTCAGTTATAAACCGAAATTTTTTTTGCGAAAGTTGGGACGCTTACTCTGTTTCTGCAAGGGCTTGTAGAACCTTGTGTTTGATCGAACTGTGGAAGTCAGAAATGAGCCCTTGATGGACTCGTTCGATGGGGCAAGCTTTGGTGGCGAAGCCCCTTTTGGCAAGGTGGGGGAAAACTGCACAAAGAAGGGCTCATTTTTGTATACTTTTCTGCGCATTTTCGTTTAAAAGGCTTATTTTGTGTACTTTTCTGCATCTTGACATGCGATGTGCTGGTGTGGCGCACGCGACTAAGCGAGATAGTAGGTAGGGCGCCGAGCGAAAGAACCCAGGAGTGCCTGAATTCTTCCGCCCCCGAAGGGCGAGTCGCACCGAATATGGTGCGACTCGCTTAATCGAGCTCTCGTTTCAACCGCCCCGTCGCCGTGCGGCTAGGGAGCCGTCGCCGTGCGGCTAGGAGCCGTCGCCGTGCGGCTAGGAGCCCCGTCGCCTTGCGGTTAGGAGCCGTCGCCTTGCGGCGGTGAGCGTTGTTCGGAGTTCTACTGTCATTGCGCCGTGGTGAGACGGGGCGTTACTTCAGCGGGCTGGGGTCGCGGTCGCCCTCGGTGTGTTCCCGGTGCAGGTCTGCTTGTGCGGCGCCGTTGTAGAAGGCCAGCAGCATGTCGCGGCTGATGGCGGGCACCAGCTTCTTGTCCTCTTCGACAATCCGATCCGCGAACAGCATCATCAGTTGCACGGTGCGCCGTTTTGCGGCGAACCGCCCGGCTAGCCGCGAGAACCAGTTGCCACGCCGTTCATCCGCATCGCGACGAGCATTGCCCTCGCGCATACGAGCGAAGTCGTAAGCCGTCAGGTGGTCACGTCCCGGCGCGTACGTCCGGAACATCAGGTCGAATTCCTCCATGTCGATGTTGCCCGGAGTGATGCCTTTGGTGTTTCCGATCGGCGCGTAGATGCGCGTCGACGAATACCCCTGGGCGGCGATCAGATTGGGCAGGTAGATCTCGAAGGTGCCCGTCTCGCGACGAATCGCCTTGCTGAGACCCTTCTTGGACTTGCGTGCGAAGCTGATGATAGACACGATGGTGGATCCGAACGCCTTCCATGACGGCAGACCACTGTCACGAAGACCGCGGTAGCAGCTACCGAAGGTCGCGACCGGACGTTTGTTGTCGCCGCGCAAGAACCAGTAGCGACGCTCGATATCCGTGTCACCAGGCAACGTGGCCGGGTCGGTGACCGGTGTACCCTCGCGCATGCGGTTGCGCAGAGCGATCTTGAGGATCTGAGCGTTGGCGGCGAACTCGTTGGACCATTTCCGGGTGCGCAGACCGCAGATGCCGACCAGCACCAGCAGGGCTGCAACCAGCGGATGTGTCGCACAGAACACCCAGGCGAGCGCCCACGAAACGCCAGTGACGGCGAGTGCGTGAGCACAACCGAAGTGAGCTGCCGAGTCCATCGACTGTTCGGCACGCTCGAGCGTACCGAACATGAAGAAGCGCTTGTCGGTGTGGCACTTCTTTTGGCAGAGCTGCAGGAAGCGCATGGCGAGCATACGCTTGATTGTGAGCAGTGTCGGGATGACTGTGATTGACACCAGCAGCAGTGCCGCCGTCGTCAGGCTGACTGCACCGCCGCAGACCGCCGCGACTGCGGTGACTGCTCCGACTGCCCAGGTCTTGAGGTCGGACTTGAAGACGTTGGCCGTATTGGTGTGCAGAGTTTGCAGGACACGGCTGGGAAACTCTTCCGTGCTTTTCCAGGGCGTAAACCAGCGAGTGACGCCTTCCATGAGCGGCCGGAGTTTGGGCAGGTGGCGATACATCGCACCGCCCATGCCACCACCGTGCTCGACCCAGTTCATGCCCTCCTTGTAGTAATCGTAGTTGAACAACTCGGTCAGGTGGCGGTTGCTCTTAACACGCCTTGGCGCGTTGAGAACGAACTGGTAGAACTGGATGAAGCCCAGCGCGAAACCGTCCGGCTTCGGATCGGCGAGGATGCCGATGCCGGCATCGACCGCGTCGATGTCGCCACCGTACTTGAGCGAGATTTCGTTGGCCAACTCGACGTCGCCGCCGGTCAGTTCCAGGAAGCTCGTGACCGGAGGCTCGCCGACCGAGATGCGGAATTCGTTGAACGTGCCGGTTCCGTCCGTACGTTCGCGGAAGATGTCGCGCTCGCAGATGTCAGTGAGTGTGCCGTCCTGCATGTTCTCGAACTGCGTCATCTGGCGAGAGACGTTGTGCAGCTTGAGGTGACCACAGGACTTGCGCACGAACGACCAGGCCAGGGTCTCGTAGCCGTACTTGGCCACTTGTTCGCGCGTGTGGTGCATGACGAAGTCGAGCAGTTTGACGCGATCGAGCAGACGATCGGTGCCGGGTTCGTGGATGTCCGTCTCGCTCAGAATCATCTCGTGCAGCCGGTATACCAGGCGGAAGTGCTTCGGCACTTGGAACGGACCGTCATGGTGCTCCCAGGCCGAACCGGGCATACCCCAGAGGACGTCTGAGTTGCGGACCGGCGTCAGGAGCCAATTGATGAACTTGTAGCGGTGGCTAAGCCGCATCAGATACATCTTGAGCCGCGGGCCGACGAAGCCGTAGAACTCCGTGTGCATGCCGATCTGC
Organism: uncultured Candidatus Obscuribacterales bacterium; assembly: GCA_964600935.1. Lineage (GTDB taxonomy): Bacteria > Cyanobacteriota > Vampirovibrionia > Obscuribacterales > Obscuribacteraceae > JADYXR01. The sequence goes on along the minus strand of CAZRMH010000165.1, from coordinate 4,072 downwards.
AAGGTCGGATGCTGGAGCAGGTCTTCCGTCCACTGGATTGTATGTATGCGGGCCATCTGCGCCACGTTGACCCGGCGAGCCATCTGGAAGAGGCGCTCGTCATCCCAATCCGGATGGAACGAAGCGTAGTAATCGGCGATGGCGTTGTGCTCGCTGACGAACAACCAGTGCAGGAAGCTCAGCAGCGGGTTGTAGTTGTTGTTGAAACCAGTGAGGTCGGCGCCGGGCTTGTTCGGGTCCGCGGGCAGGTGACCGTTTTCGTCCACCAGCATGTGACCGTTCCTCATGGAGCGCAGCGGCAGCAGCTCTTCGTCGCTGGTGCCGTAGATTTCGCCCTGAATCCAGGCTTGCACGCGCTCGTTGATCACGGTTGGGCGACCGTCGTCGGTGATGCGCGTATGGTCTTTGGTTGTGCGGTCGATCAGAGCGACGTTGCCCGGCCAGTTTTCACCCGGCTCGCGCTTCATCATGTGCGGGCAGGCACCGATCGGATCACGCTTGGTGTTGCCACCGAAGCCGTGAAACTGGAACTGAATCCAGCCGCCGGCCAGGTCGTTGAGGATGCCGGCGTAAATCGTGATCTCCTTGCCGGTTTCCGGATCGATTCGACGCCAGCGCAGTTTGCCGGCTTCGCGGGCGGACGGCTCGATGTTCTCGGGGTCAGGGCGCACTTTCTTCGGCGGAATGTTCGAACCGAAGCGCGTGTCCTTAGCGCCCATCTGCGGATTCTCGTTGTCGGAGACGCCGATGCCCGCAGGGTCGATCGAGTCGTTCCACTTCGGATCGGGCTTGTCGCCGAAGTCCTTGCCGTCGTTCGAGGCGTAGTCATACGGGTCGGTGAGCGCGTTCGAACGGTTGAAGCGCAGCTTGGCGAGCAGGTAGATCAGCCCCAACGTGGACGGCCACTTGTCCCAGCTCACCTTGCGGTAGGGGTTGCGCGCCAGTCCGCGATTGAGTGCTTGCAGAACGTAATAGATCGCGTTCCAGTAAACGTACTTGATTGGTCCGATGCCCTCGCGCTTCGACTTGGGACGCCAGATGGAGCCCAGTGCGTTTTTCGCGCGAGTGTACGGGCAGCGAGTCTCGGTCGCTGCCGGTTTGGTACTGCCCATGGCGCTGCCTTCGCCAGTGGCGCCGGCTGCCGTTTGACCATGGTTAACGGGACATGCACCTCGCTTCGGGGTGCCGTCATCTTTTGGTAAATCGGTCATAGAACTAGTCCTTCTCGATGATGAGAGTTGCGCAGTCCACACATGCGCGCTGGTTGCGGGTCTCGCGACGTGCGAGATTGCCGATTGCGAATTCTCGTGACTCGCGGGATTATCGAGACTTGCGCAGCTTGACGCTGGCAGGGTAGACGGAACGCCGTGCGCGGTTAAGACCGCCCAGTGGGCGAATCGTTTTCGTTGTGTTCCACGGATTGAACTCCAGGTTCTCGACGCTGGTGAAGGCGTCAAGAGCGCTCGCGCTGAGCAAATCCTGCTGAGGCAGAATCAGCTGAGCGATGGTGAATGGCGAACTTGCCCAGAGCTCGTAACCGTCTTCGATTGGCGTTTCGGCCTCGTTGAGGAAGTACTGAACCTGGAAGTCGAAGACTACGGGCGCTCGCCGTAGGCGCTCGACAAGGTCGATCTTCAGGAAGCCATCGCTCTTGGGCGTGACCACGTCCGCGCTGCTGTGAGGCGTGAAGCGGAACTTGATCGCGTAATCGCCGAAGGCGTAAGGCGATCGGCTGAAGTAGCTCTCGGTCGCGAGGCTGGTGATCGGGCGCCTCACTTGGCTGATGACGGTGCGCATCATTCGCACGGTCTCGCTCAAGCCGAGGTTCCAGATCAAGCGCGGGAACATCAGGGCTTTCGACCCCGAGGCTGCCTTGCCGAATTCGACGAACTGGCGGGGATTGCGCGCATGCGACTGCTCCGCGTTGGTGCCGAGGAAGTCCTGAGGACCGTCTTCGGTGTTGACGCGGGCCGCGATGCCGCGCAGGTCGCCCTTGGTGTCAGGTTGGATCAGTCCGGATGCTGACGAGAGTCGAACATCGGTGCGATAGCGATTGCCGGGAACGAGCATGCCGCCTTGGAGTTCGAAGGGGATGTTGTCCATCACTACGAACTCGGCGTTGCTGATGCCGGCGTGAATCTTGGCATGGAAGGCGCGAGCTGCGGTCTTCTTACCGCCGGCTTTCTTGTTGCGACGCTGGATGAGGTTGATGTCATCCATCGCCTGCTTGAGGAATGCGAGTTCGGCTTCGGCGCTGCCGCCCAGAAATTGCTCGACCCAGCCCAGACCAGGTTTGTGCCCGTCTCCGGAGACGTATCCGGGGTTTGGACGTCTAATCATATTCTAAGTCCTTCCGTTGTGCTGCCCGCCAAGAACCTGTCTCGGTTGAGGCGCAGTGGTTGAATGTTGAGAACGTATGACAGGGGTTCCGTGAAGGAACGTTGTCGACTCTCTCGATCAAGAAGCGAGGCCAGTTGATTCAGCCTGTGAGGACGAACTGCTCGCTAGTAAGATTGGTGAACTTTGTTTCTTGCGCTTGATCGAGTTGTGAATGGGAAGCTAAGGCTATAAATGAACGATACACATAACGAAGGGCACAAAGCCATGTAAGTTTCCAAGGGATAATTGTTTCCGGATGAGAAGTCTCTGATAATTACGTATCTAGGGGCTTTCGGGCTTCGCGAGGCTAGTGCAAGTAATATAGTCTTAGCTCGCACTAACATAGACTCTGATGGCAGAGTCCATGACTCTTTAGAAAGTCTTGGTCGCATTTTTTTGCGCACCTTAGTCCGTGTTTATCATTCATCTCGCAATATCAAAGGCACCGCTTCTAGTGGCAGACTTCGACAAGGTCCTTCTGTCAATGTGAGGATATCCTCACATTGACAGAAGTATTGTCTGGGTTGTTTTAAAAAGGTTGTCTTCTAAACGGTTTATCCATGAGCGTTTTACGTCATACGCAAATTCGTGTACCAGAGTTCGTTTACTCCGGAAAATTAGAGCGAACCCTATGTTAGAAGTGTGGCTAAAAAAGAGTGTGTGCAGTGAAGTCCGGCTCACAGAGCCGGTAGTGGCCAGAGCGGCGCACTGATTGAATTAGACATGAGAGGTACGACCGAAAGTTTTTCAAGCATGATTGCCCTGGTTGAGTTGCTTGAGAACGGCTGTTCAAGCACGTCTTGTGTCGAGTTACGCGAATTGGTGTACAAGTTTTCGAGCATTTACAGAAAGTTCGGCGAATCATATCTTGGGAGTGTGACCTAGCAAACACTTTCGAGGACCACGAAAAATGCTCACATTTTTACTATTGATCTCTGCGGTATGCATCGTTTTCCCACAGCCAGCCCACGCTTATATAGACCCTTGTGCCGGTGGTTACATTGTCCAGGCCGTCTTTGGTTCTATTCTTGTCGCCGGCGCCACGGTGCGTTCCCTTCTCAGTCTTAAGAAGAAACCGTCATCATCTAAGAAATTCGTTCTGGTAAAACAATCAAGTGAACTGCAGCCAGCGGCAACCGATCGGTCCGAATCCCTCTCGTCGAGCAGTGGAACATAAATGAAGACACTCTCGTTGCGCGACCCGAGCGGTTGTGTATTCACCCTCAATGGTCAGTTTTTCAGAGCTATGGGTAAGTCTTATGAACCCCATTATGATCAGCTTATGAACAGTGGTCTGTATGAAGAGCTAACCGCTCGCCAGCTTCTCATCAAGCATGAAGAGATAGAAAATGTATTGGAGCTGGTCGCCGGTACGCTACCGCAGATGGTATCGCGAACTGAGTCTCAAGACCTGTGGTTGCGGGGTCGTGTTATCAAACCTCAGCGCGTTCCATTCATCTCGTACCCTTATGAATGGTGCTTCGGGCAACTAAAGGATGCGGCTCTGTCCACTCTCGAAGTGCAGCGTGTGGCGCTCGATTATGGCATGAGTTTAAAAGATGCCAGTGCTTACAATATTCAGTTTTACAATAGCTCGCCCTTGCTGCTTGATACAGGCTCGTTTGAGATCTATAAGGAGGGCACACCGTGGATTGCATACAGTCAATTTATGAGGCATTTCTTGGCACCACTG
>CAZRMH010000164.1:0-16618 GCA_964600935.1 uncultured Candidatus Obscuribacterales bacterium | reverse complement strand
ATACTCTCCCGCCAAGGAGTCAGGGAGCACATAGAACCAGCAAGGGGACTGGCGTGGGCAGCTCTATATCTACTGTGACATCGAGCTATATTTATTGTCAAGAACTGCGAAACATTTTTTTCGTAGGCAGCGTAGAATTCTTGAGTCGAGGGCATAACTAAGTCAGAGAGAGGCTTTGGCGGCTTTCAAGCGGTGGTTTGTTCGAATTGGAGTTGGGAAGAGAGATGTCCTCGCGTATTAAATTTGGAGTTTTGTTGTTATCAGCTCTGGCAGTATGTTTCCAAACGAAAGCATCTGCAGCAGAATCCTTCCGACCGCATAACGATGCGGTTTGTGACACAGTTGTCGTAAATGCTTGTCCAAGTGTTGTTTTCGATGCAATCAAGAAATCTCGTTACCAGGAGCCGGCTCGCCGTAAGGTTGTTGAAGCTGATGATAAATCTGCGGTGCTGGAAGAGCGTTTCAAAGGCGTACCAATTTTGGGCAACGTCAATTGCCGCTACAAAGAGGTCGAATACGGAAAACAACGTATCGAGTTCCAAATTTTGACATCTGATAAATTTAAATCGTTCGATGGAGCCTGGGAGCTGGAGCCGGTCCAAGAGGGCAAAGCTACGTTGGTGAAACTGTCGACTCACGTTGAATCTCAAATTCATGTTCCGTTTGCAAAACAAATTGCGGCGGTTGGCACCAAAAAAGATATCAAACGTCGTTTGCATTCGATCAAAAATTCGGTAGAGCATCCGCAAGCATCATAGGCAAACTCGAACTTTTCAAGATCGTTTGAACATAAGCCGTGGTGGTAGTTGTTTAGCCACCGCCTTCCATCTTTTTGAACGAGTTTTGCAAGAAGGTACCAAGCTTTTCCGGACCGATAAAGCCAACTTCTTTTCCTAATAGATTCATGGTCTTGGGATTGATAACTACTGTCGTAGGATAGCCTTTCACTCCATACTTCGCAGCCAGCTCTTGATTTTGCCAGCCGTCAACTTTTGCACGAACGGCACTTTCGCCGACCAAGCTGCTTTGAGAAGGCCAGGATTCGTTTTCAATGTCGGTGCAGTATCCACATCCGGGTCTGGTGAAACTCACGACGAGAGGACGACCGCTGTCGGCGGCAGCCTTGAGCGCCTGATTGAATTCGCCTTCATTGAGATATTCTGTTTTCTCGGGGCGGGTTCTGTCTGGCTTGACTACGGCATCCGGTTTGAACGGATTTCGTCCATCTGGTGCCGGTACGATTGGTCCAATGCCTGGATTAACGTCAGTCGGCTTTTGACCTCGATTGAGGGCGATTGCTCTGTCACGATCGGTGAGTATGGAACGAACCTGATCCGCAGTAAATCCGCTCGCTGACATAGGCGCTGGAGCGAATGGTCCTGGGGCGAGGGGCTTATCTCGTAGATCTGCTGAATCAGGTGGAAAACTTCCGGACCTTAACTGTGGAAATGGCTTTGGCTGCACCTCCGGACGAAATGGATTGACCACTTGAGGTAGTGGTGCTGGCGGCGGTGCATCTTTTGCTATCGCGCGAAACACGGGCTGCGCTGCTAAGTCACCGGAGAATTCAACGGCTGGTAATTTGTTGATCGCTGCATTCGAGGTGGTATCAGATGGAGTGCTAAGGCTGGCGGTATCTGTTGCACAACTGCTCAAATTGGGCGCAGTTCGAAAATCTCCGCTGCCATTGTCATTTTGGTTGGCAAGCTCAAAAACCATGGCAATAAAACTCCTGGACTAATGTCTATCGAGGAAATCGGGGTAAATACAAGGTAGCGCTCGCGTCGTGAACATTTAGTACCCTCATCCCGCCTGCATTCGTGTAAGCCGCAAAGGAACTAGTGATATTGGATCCTATCGTAAGTTCTGAAGCCGAAGCTCATTACAAGCCGGTCTCTCCAATCTTGTACAGGATGATCGCCGGATTGATCGACTGCGTTGTCATTGCCGCAATTGATTGCGCTCTAATGTATGCATTTTGGATAGTCGGCATGGCCGCAGGGATTCTTGATGCTCGCCCTGAGCACTGGATGCACATCATCTGCACAATTCCGTTGTTTTTGTTAGATGGATTGACCGGTATTGCCGTGCCTGTGGCAATGATCTACATGAATTATGCAAATGCGTTTCCTGCGACTACTGTCAGTTATGCTAACGCTTTTTTCGTATGCTTGATGTTGGCAAATTGGCTCTATCACGCTGAATTCGAGAGCTCGAGCACTCGTGGTACTCCTGGAAAATTGGCAATGGAATTAGCAGTAGTAAGTGCCAGAAACGGTGGCGACATCGATTTTGGAGCAGCAACCTTGCGGCACTTTGCCAAAGTTATTTCGTCAACGATTTTGTTCATTGGCTATCTGCCGATTTTTGGTAAACGGAAGTTGTCCCTCCACGATCAGATTGCCAATTGTGCAGTTTCTTCTGACACCTAGTTCCTTTTCATCGAGGGCAAATTGGGTACATTGATTAGGTTCTCGACTATCAAGGTGAAGGCATGAAATTTTCAAATATCGTTCTTACTCAAAGTAAAACTAATCAAGCCATGATTCCTCTATTGTCGCTGATGTTTGTTTTGAGCGTTGCTTCACCCGTCCAAGCGCAGTCGGACGAGATCCCGTTGAGTCGTTCGTCTCAAGTGTCTGAGAAACCAGTTTCAGTGGATTCGAATAGACTTCTGATCGCTAAGAAACCGGCTGTGATTGCGTCTACTATCACCTGGCAGAACAATTTGAACAAGACCTATGAGCTTGCAAAAACCAATCGCAAATGGATTTTGGTAGACGTCTACACTGACTGGTGTCATTGGTGTAAACGTTTGGACTCAGATGTCTACGCTCAACCCGCGGTCGCAAAATTTATCAACTCGTCTTTTGTTTGCTTGAAAGCAAATGCTGAAAAAGGAGATGGTATAACCGTGAAGTCCAGGTACGGAGTCTCGGGATATCCTTGCACATTGATTCTTGAACCGGGCGGTAAAGAGAAGGGCCGCATTGATGGATATCTCCCACCAGGCAAATTCACCGCAGAGATTACGAACATTTTGAACAGATAAATTCGTACTGTCTCTCAACATTGCGTCGTGAGATGGCGTGGAACGTTTTCACGCAAGATCTTGTGGCATGGCAGCTCGGAAAACCGAAGCGCACCACAGATGGTACTGAAAGTAAACTAGCGGTCGAGTGGTAATCGACGGCCTTTGCGAGGTTGTAATCCTCAGTTAATTACGCTTTGGATCCTTCCATGAATTTTTCTCCACTGGGATCGCGAAGACTGGCTGACCGTCTTTGGCGATCACAAAGGTGAATTCTGAGTTGAGTTGGAATACCGGTGTTGGTTGATTCTTAATCCCGCGCGATGCGCCCAGGGCTATCGCTTGCTGAGCATCAAAACCGTTTTCGTCCATCTTCAGTGTTGTTTGCATCTTTGCTTGTGTAATGGTGAGGTCGCCGCCCTTCATATTCTTTAGCCAGTTCAAATCTTCAGTGGCACTCAAGTCAAGCATCGGTGCGCGAATCTTGCCCTCGTCGGTCAAATGCGACTCATCAGCTTTCGGAATTAACTTTTTTGCCTCTTCCATAGCCTGCTCACCGGTCAGCCCAGGCTTGCTTGGAATCGCATAAATCGTGATGCCGTCGTCGGGATCTTTGAATAACTCCACTACTGGTTTGCCATCCACGTTGTAAACTTTGCCGTCTTTATCTACGGAGGAATACTCTTTGTCGCCGGAAACCATCTTAGTCTTATCGGCGATCCAGTCTTTTTTGATACTCATCGTCGCTGCGACGGCTTCCTCATCCGGACGTTCCTGGAGTAATCGCCCAAAGCCTTTCTTCTCGAGGAAGTCGTTGACCTCCTTCGGACTGCCTGCTTGAGCATCGAGCATGCCCTCAGGTAAACTTTTCGCCAATGCTGCGACTTTGGGATCTTTGATCGCATCGAGGAGTTTCTGTTGAGATTCGTTTGCGCCTTTCCATGGTGCTTTCGCCCATTCAGGAGATGATGTCATCGCTTTCTGGAAGAGAACATCAGATGGAAACTGTTTTGTGTCAGCCTTATCGGTAGGGCCGCCTTGAGTTCCTAATTTCTCCAGTTGCTTTTCAGAGCGAAGATCGGCAGTGAGCTTGTTGCCGATGTCCTTGATATGCACGCCAGGAAATTCCGGATGGAGTTCGCCGGTTTTTGCCGCTTCCAGGTGTCTGAGAGATAGCTGTCCATCTTTGACTTCAACGAGAATGCCTTTGCCGTCGACTGTCTTATCATTGATCTTGAGTTCTAGATCCTTAACTGCCTTGGTTTTCGCGTCCTCTCCACCCGGTGTTTTTTCATAGACCGATTTGAATGACTTGGTGAGGTCTTTATTGATGTTGTCGAATCGTTCGGACCCGCCAGGGGCGTTGTAAACCGCATTCAGTTGGCCGGCTAAATCTTCTGCCGACTTGGGTGGCGAGTTAAAACCTCGGTCCGAATTTCCAACCTGCAGCTTCGTCGAATCGATTCGCTGTTCGGTGCCCTCAGTGTCAGGCTTGAAGTTTTCGACTGGGGTTTTGGGCTTAGTGACCGCTTCGGTAGCTCTGTCTGTCATGACTATAACCTCAAAATATTGCAGCGTGGTAAGTCTTCGGATCTTATACCGACCGTATAACCGTAACGTGACGTGACCTGCTATATGCTCGCAGCGGACGAGAGTCTCCTGACCAGTGAAAGTAGAGGAAGGTCTTGTTCGCGAGCACCAATGATGGACAACCCTAGTTTGACACCGTCTTTGATGTCTATCGGAATTGAAACTTGAGGCAAGCCGGCAGCGACACTGAGCGCGGTCAGTCGAAGATTCTTTTTGCGATTATCCAGCAGAAAATCGTCGGAGTCCGTTTTAAGCGGTGGCGTTGCCCATGTGGTCGGTAGAATAATTACTCCATTGCGGGCAATCAAATTATCAAAATATTTCGACAGCTCAGCTTGTAGTGCTCTCGCCAGTTGCTCTTCCTCCGCTGAAACAGTCTGTCCTTCTGTCAACCGAGCAAGGACGGTGGGTGAGACCTGCGGATGAAATTCTTCGAGCCATGGACCAAAATTTCTCCACGCCTCGCACGAGCGAATGATACCGAATATGGAGGCGCAGGTGTCAAGAGTATGCGAGCTTATTTCCAGATCGGGCGAACGTTCCACATGTTCGAAAATATGATCGCATGCGAACAGGAACTGTTGGCCGATCTCTAGTGGTATTAATTCGAACAGGTTGCGAGCGACTACTGCTTTGGTTATTTCATTAAACGATTTCTGACCGAGTAGAACTTGTCCGACATCGAATAACAAGTCGGCATCTCGAGTTAACCAACCTACAGTGTCAAAGGACTGTCCTAGTGGAATTGCTCCGCTAATATCGACGGCACCATGGGTGGGGCGAAATCCAAAGATTCCGCAATAGCTAGCAGGAACGCGAATAGAACCCGCGGTGTCCGTGCCGATTCCAAAATCAACCAGACCGCAGCTCACGGCACTGGCCGAGCCACTTGAAGAACCGCCCGGGATGTGGTTCGGCAGTTGACGGTTTAACGGCGTGCCGAAATATGGGTTGATGCCATCAAGACTGAGCGCTAACTCGTCGGTGCACGATTTGCCTCGTAATCTCGCGCCCGCTGCCAGTAGTTGTGAAACACACCTTGCGTTTTCAACTGCTGGTTGATGAGTCCGTTGCCAATCAGGATTTCCTCCACCGGTCACAAAACCTTCGACATCAAAGAAGTCTTTGACGACGAAGGTTTTGCCGAGAAGGTCGCCTGAAGCGGAACCTTCGATATCGAGATCGACGAGAATTCCGCATTCAGACATTTTGGGTTCGACTGTCATCACGCCTTTTGTAACACGCGACTTTTTCTTTCAGGTACAGGATGGCTCATGATTTCTGAAAGAAGTTCCAGTCGGCTGCCACCCGAGATCATCGGAATCAAGCTTGGCAAGCTGTAGTAGTCACCGGTGAAAACATAGTTTTCAGCCATGAAACCTTCGCTCGTCAATCTGTTATAGAGCACGGGAGCATATGATGAGCCGACGCCAACGAAAATAACATCGGGTACGACTGCAAACTTCTGCTCGAAGCTTCGCAAGGTTGGAAGCAACAGCGGAGGAGTGTTTTCTTCCTGGTCGGTGACAATGATGATTTGTTCTACGTACTGGTTTTGTCTAATCATCATATCAAGACTGACACCACATGAAGTGGCACCACCGGCGTTAATGCCTTTGAAAGCCTTTTCCCAGTCGGAAAGTTCATTACCCTTTGCTTTGATTTCATAAGCCATTGAGTCGAAAGCGTAGACGAAAAGACCGTTTTCGCAAATCGGAGCAAGCATGCTGGCAATCATCTTACCAAGCTCGATTGCTTCGGTCATTGAAGAACTCTTGTCGACGAACAAAGCAGTCGAGCGAGTTATCTTACGCTTCGATTTGATCTGAGCGTCACCGACGTCAGTGACCTTCTGACTCATGGCGTCGTCGAGACCGGCAACCTTAATCGCTTCTCTGGTCTTAAGAGCAGAGACACGACTATCGGTTTTAGCCTTTTCGAGTTTAGCCTCGATCATCTTGCGAAGATCTTCATTGTCCATCGCACCGCGTGTTTTCAAACTGGCAAGATTGTTTATAACTTCTTGTGGTGTCATCGCGTTTATTAGCGCGACAAGCACCGAAGGCGTAACCATCTTGATAGTCGATACCGCTGTACGATAAGGCAACCTATTTTCCACAATCAGTCGAGCCTGCTCAGCAGGATCATCAGTTTTCGCCAACAGTTTCAAAACATAAAGTCGGCTGGTTTCAGGAGGATCGTTTTCGAACAAAACACGCTGTGCATAAGGACCTGGTTTGATCCGAAGCGAAGCGTATAAAGTCTTCAACGGTTTGCGGGCATGCAAAACTGCGTTATCGAAAGCTGTCGGATCTGCTTCACGCTGTCTCAAGTATTGCTCTACAGCGGTCTTGAAAGAACGCGGCACTGAGCCGAGTCCAGCGGTGTAGTCTTCGCCGGTACCATGACCTTTGATGATTCGCGTTACACGCTCAACTTGATATGGTGGCAGTTTTTCGAGCAATGCCAATCCAGCATCTCTGAATTCATCTGAAAATTTCGACATCGCCAGGAATGCGATGAACAGCTGCTTTATGTCGTGCACAGAACCGTTATCGAAATACCATGCGGCAAGTCGAATGAAGAAAAGTGGATCGCGCTCGTGCACGTCTGCGAACAGAGGAATGTATGGAGACACGTCTCTGTGCGGCGTACGCAGCATCACGTTCATGATAGTCAATCTGTAATCTTGTTCATCCATGCCACCACGAACACGGTCGAGCAACGCATTGAAGTTGACTGTTTCGCTTGTCGCGGGAACTGCTCTATTTGTATTCTTTCTTGGCATAACTCTACCTCTGGATCTATTTGCCCGCGAACCACTATGGTTCCTCGAGGCTCTTTGTCGGTTCGCTCCCGATGGACTTATGTTGGCTGTGCCAACAGCATCGGGATTTTGATTTATATCCGTTGATATATTCTCGATCCATTTTTGCAGCCGGCGACCGACGTTGGTCGCTGCATCTACGATTTTCTTCATTACAGCGCACCTCCTTTGTCTTTGATGCCAAGAGTTTGCAATGAAATGCAAACCCCGAGCGTGAATAACCAGCCCGGTCGTACTGACACACAGAAGCGTCATGCGCAATTGGTAAAATGCGCTGTACAAGTCGCGAGAACAGTGAAATCTTCCTTGAGGTTTGTATGTTCTAGCCGTTGGGGTACAGGTTCCTTTAACTCTAACACTCGGTTTTGCTACAGGACAGCAAGCTTACTGAACTAAACTGATAGCTGGAAACGCCCTTCCGGCGTCACTTAGCATTGAATTCGTCATTTCAGTCAAGCAATATCTCGATTTGAGCACAAAGATCGATCTGCTGCCTGCAGTTTGCTATATACATGTCAGCGAAGGCAGAATAAATTCTCATGACTCGAAGTTTTGCACGCGCCTCAGTATGGCGCCCATTTTTTCACTACAGTCTTGCTGTAGCGATGTTGTTTGTGGTTCTTACCAGTGGCTGTGGTCCCAGCAAACCTGCCGAACAGAAGATCGCCGCAAATTTCGTCGTTAAAGTAGAGGACCCGGCAATTCTACGACTGACGAACGTGACGGCCAATGTCGAAATTGTAGCTTCCGGCGATTTCTCCAGCGGAACGTTCTTTATAAAGAATTCGCTGGTGAGCATTCCTCCAGATACTAAGTTTCAACTCAATTTGAAGTTGCCAATCGATGATCCGAATGTGATCTCAACAGCCAGAGCAACCGGAACTCTGGTGACGTCGAATCAAATAAGTTTCAACGCCATTCCTGTTCCCAAAACAATCGACATGAATAAAGGCACCGTCAGTGCTGATGTGGATCTTGCCCGAAGCGTCGGTGCATTCTTTCTCAACTTGATTCAAGTTGGCTCTATGAGCGGTGACATGAAAGATATGGTGACCGACATAAAGATCGAAAAGGTCGTCATGGATCTGAGAGACGGCTCCACGATGCAACTTGGTCAAAAGACATTGCACATTGGACCCAAGTCTCAAGTTCGGCTTGTGGACGCCGTCTTCGATAATAAATTTAATTATGTTGGAACTTGTAAGTTCGATATCAATTTTGCCAAAGGCTGTAAATGGATGGGCGAAAAGGTCGATTGCGAATTTGATGGTGGCAAAATCGATTCACAATTTCGCGCGCAGAAATTTCCAAACAAGCTAGTCCTGAGCCTTCCTGAGAAGATTTCGGAGAGTGAAAATCGTCCGGTTATTCTGCAAAATTGTGTATTTCGATTTGGCAAGGATAAACGCTCGACTGCATCGGCAAAAGTTTGCGAAGGCAAAGTCAAGGAATTCACCTGGCAACAAGTCAAAGGTGAGGAACATCCAACGTTGCACTTGCTTTCGACGATGGACATGCTCAACACAGATTTGCATTTGCGAACTGACATTCACCAAACCATTGGTCATTTTCCGGAACGCGTTCCAGGACGGTTGGAAGCTAACATCAAAAAAGAAGGTCGAGAGACGAATTTCGAAACCACTGGAAAAGCTCATGCACAGACCGGAACTATCATCATCGAAAAGAAATCTACGAAGGTGACTTTGAACCTGGCAAATGTAATTGTGGGTCCATCATCTTTTGCAAAGGAAGGATCGCTCAAATTTTCTCTGGCCGGAGGAGTCGCCGATATCAAAGAACTCGAGTGGCAAGCCAAGGCTAGTAAGTTTGCATTAAAGTGCGGTCCCGGTTCCACCCTGACGCTGCCCGCCGAGATGTTGTTGGAGAAACCTGATCCTTCTGGCGCTACGCAGCTAAACTTACCACTCAGGCTGAAATTGGGAAATGCGACACTGAGTAATGGAAGCAATTCAATCGAACTTGCTAATCTCGATGGTTCGATAGTTATCGATGTAAATCGAGAAATTCAGTTGAAGAGTAATTTGTCGTTTGGTCTTCAACATCTTACTTTCCTGGACGGCTACAATGCGAAGGTAAATGCCCAGGGGCTAGACTTATCCGTGATTGATGGCAAGTCCAAAATCGTGTTGAAACATTGCAGTATCATCGTTCCAGATGCACCATTGAAGGATGCAATTAAGAAGCGATTGCCGAAGTCTCTATCGTTTAAGTTGAATAAAACAATTAAGGAAGACAAAACCTGGCGTTACAAAGACGCAGTGGCGGAGAACGTTAAGGTCACCAACCTCGTCATCGATGATATGCGAGCCAAAGGACAATCCACTCTGGCTTTCACCGCCGGTGGTGACGTTTACATGGACGGCACCGTCCAGAAAACTGGAATAATATTCAATAAGGATAAGTGGGAAACCAAGCCCTGGAATATTTCTGGACACGTAACCGGTGACGGCGTCGTGAAATACAAATTCCAGAAAAAGAAAGGTAGGGGCGCAGACGACGATCAGCTCACCTATGATGTCTCAATGGATTTGAAGGTCCCAGATGATATTAAACTCGACTGGAGCGAGGTCGCAGGTGGTCTTTTGAAGATGGCCGAGCGCAAAGTTATAATCGGTCGTTTAAAGCAAATTACAATTCCATTGAGACATCAAGGTGAGATCAACATTATTGAAAAATCAGCGCCGGCCTGGAAAAACCTGGCCATCTCGAATGTGACGGTGAAAGACGCTCCCAATGGTGGAACACAGATTGAGTTTGATGCAGAATCAAGTTCGGGAACCACTCAAAAGGTTGTTCCTTCGAAGAGTGAAGCATCCGGCGCAGGGTCAGTTTCCAGCCAGAACAAAACCGCTTCAGAACCGCTAAGTAGCGCTGCTCAAAAGAGTGCAGAAGTCCGGTAAAATGTTCAAAGCAAAATGTAGAGAAATTTTTTCAGCATGATCGTATTCGTCAATGGAAGTTTCGGCGTCGGAAAGACAACTATCGCAAATCAGCTTGCGCAGGCGATTCCGAACAGCCTCCTATTTGACCCAGAGGAAATCGGTTTCATGCTTCGCAAAATTCTCGAACCGATCGATCAACGAGATGACTTTCAACATTATCCGATGTGGCGCACCCTGACGGTGGAGACAGCGAAGGAATTGCTCTCGAATTACGATCGCACGTTGATTATTCCGATGACGATTTGGCGGATTGATTACTTCAAAGACGTTATCGATGGATTGTCCAGAATCGATTCACAGATTTATCATTTCTGTTTGACCGCTCCTGCCGATATCATCCGTCAAAGAATTCGTGCCCGCGGCGACCAACCGGAAGGGGATTGGATCTTTAACCAGGTCGAGAATTGTGTCAAGGCATTTCAATCCGAGCAATTCGAAATTAGAATTGATTCTTCAGTTAAACCACCTGAGGAAATCACTCAGATTATCCAAAGTGTTTTAACGAGCCAGAGCGCTCCGCCTCTGTCATACTAGTTTCAGGTCATCGATCGGTTCCATCTCTCAAAACGCCACTGCGCAAGAGGTTTCATTGAAGCAAAAGCAGACCCTTGTCTGTTTTGAAACTGAAGAACAAATCGAAAATCCGCGCTATACGACCAGACCCAAATTGAACACGGGTGGTCCAGGCTCGGAGGCGCCACCGCCGTACCTTGTCACGACTGGTTCCACAGGACATGCCGTTGTCGGGCTGGACATTGGAACTAAACTTTCTCGCATTGCCACGTTCGAGGAACAGCAGCTTTCGCTGCTCACAAGCGCTCCAATTCCATCTTTGGCATGTCGTTTACAGTCGGGTCAGTTGATGATTGGAATGACGCCGACCAGTGACACTGTCAACATCATTCAGGACTTTCGCAGTCTGGTTGGCACTGATTGGTATATCGAGGCTGAATGCGGATTCTACAGCGCCGATATGCTCACTGAACGCTTGATTAAACGACTGGCTGTACTGGCAGCCGATACGCTCGGACGCCCGATCTCGAAAGCCGTAATCACTACACCGGTCACATACACGAGCGCTCAGCGCAAGCTTCTGAAGACTGCCGGCGCTGAAGCTGGCGTGGAAGTTTTGCAATTGATAAATGAACCGACTGCGGCCGCTTTTTATCATTGTTATCAAAACCGAGAATTCGATGGAAACTTACTGGTTTACCATCAAGGGGCTGGTACTTTTGCCGTATCCGTTATGGAATTTCATAGTTCTGGTCTGCTAGAAGTGAAATCGACAATCGGAAACGATCAACTTTGCAGTAATGCTTTTGCTGCGCGGCTTGTTTCGTGGATGATTGACCAGTTCAACAATGAGTCGGGCTATATCTTGCAAAAGAGTCCGAGCACGATTCTTCGTATGATGAGTGCCGCCGACCAGGCGATCAGCGATTTGCATACATCCGGTCAGGCTCACATCAAGGTAACAAATATCGATATCGAGCAAAAACCCGGAGTGTCAGTTGGCTCGAAGACACACGCCTATTTGGTGACGAGTATCAGAATGAAGGAATACCTGGGGCTTATCGAACCGGTTATCACTGAAAGCCTGAGTCTCGTCGATAGGGTGCTTGAGGACGCAGGCGTTCGGGGCGACAAGATTAATCAGGTATTGATGCTGGGCGATTCTCGTGGGCTGCTTCCGTTTTGGAATAAATTTTTCGAACGTATGCCGGGCGCCACCATTCAACCTTGCAGTCCGTCCACCTATCCGGTTTACGGTGCTGCGCTTCAGGCTGCGTTAATCAGCAATAGTGTGCGAGATTTTGTGATTTGGGACATTATCAATGAGCCTGTTTTTGTTGAAGAGCATGGAAATTTGAAACAGGTAATCGCTCGCGGTACGCCGATTCCGATGACTGCATATTATAAGTGTGAATCCCCGGATTCGACGGTCAATATGAACGTCAGGCAGGGCTCGCCTAACGTTCCAGTCGTAGCAACGCTCGCTGAGCTGACCATCAGCAACTGTCCTCCAACGAAAGAAGGCGAAACAAAAGTCGAAGTCCACATCATCGCGAATGCCGACGGTATCATTGATTATCGAGCCCGTCACATTGGGCTTGACTCTATGCTGCCGGTCAGTATCATTGATGGACAACCGGTGGAAGCTGTAAACGGTTGGAGCGACACAAAACGCACCAGAAAGTTCGATGAAGATAGACTCAATCGATTATCTCGCAAAATGAATATGCCACCACTTACAGTGCTCAATGTTTTGCGTCTTAAGAACTATTCGATTGATGAAATTAAAAATGGACGTGCGATAGAAGATATGTTGAGAAAACTGAAAAAAGAACGATTGGAAAAATATGCCTGAAGCAGATGGCAAGTCACAACTACCCGGTCAAGAAGATCTAAAATCTATTGTAAGGAAACAAGCCGCAGCGTTGGCCGATCAGGGCGCTCGAATACGCAACATTTTGCATTCGATTCCTCTAGGTCTGGTGGTGTTCAACAAACGGCAAAGCATCGAACTGATCAATACTCTGGCGCAGCAACTTTTGCATTATGAGCCGCGCGAACTGAAAGGACAGAACGTTCGGACCATATTTCCTGAAGTGGAAGTACTTCAGTTCAGCCCTGATCCCGTTCGTACAATGGCTCGGAAGAAGACCGGAGAGCTGTTTCCCGTTGAGATTTATATGAATGAATGGAGCGATGATATGATCTTTGCCCATTTGCAGGACGTTACGGAACGTCATCGTCTCGACCGCTTACGCCAAGATTTTCTTGCTATGGTCAGCCACGATTTGAGGACGCCACTATCATCGGTGCAGTTATTTTTGCAAATGATCAGTCGCGGGACTTACGGCGAAATTTCAAGCAACTTCGCGCGAAGCATTTCGCGCGCAGAATCCAGTTTAGATCTCATGGTTTCTCTCGTTAACGATCTGCTTGATTCAGAGCAGCTCGACTCGGGTGATTTCAATCTCGAATTTCACTCGACAACCACTAACGCGATTGTTGACAAAGCAATCAACTCCACTCAAAGTGGTGCGAACGCTGTTGATGTGCGAATCGAAAAGGATGTAGTCAACGATTCGCTGACAGCGGATGAGGATAGAGTCAGCAGAGTGATCGTGAATTTGATTGGTAACGCCGTTAAGTTCTCTCCCAAAGGCGGAATCATCACTGTCACAGCGGGCATTGAGGGCACGCGAGTAGTGTTTCGTGTAAAAGATCAGGGTCCAGGGATACCGGAGCATCTGCACTCAGCGATCTTCGAACGATATAAGCAGCTTGAGCAACCGAAGGAAACTAAGCGTCGCGGAGTCGGATTGGGACTGGCTATCTGTAAGGCGATCGTAGAAAAACACAAAGGAAAAATTTGGGTTGAAAGCGAAGTCGGAAAAGGCGCGAAATTCTGTTTCTCAATTCCGATCGATGGCGAGCGCGTTTCCGAGCAAACCTTGTTCTAATGGTTCCAGTGAAACGAGATCGTTTACTTCTTCAAGTCTTTGTAGTTAGCGAAGAAGTCGGCGACTTTTGGCAGTTGTGCACGATCGCGTGCTGCGAGGAGCGTCATTCCAAGCCGCTCGTAGAGTTCTGCTCGATGAAGGCGGCAAAGTTGATCGGTAGGCTGTAATTTAAGCACTGTTGAATAATCGGCGATTGCATTTTTGTCTTGTTTCATTTTTTCATAGAGCTGTGCGCGTTGAAACAGTGCCGCCAGGTACTTCGGATTTGCAGATATTGCTTTGTTGAGGGCTGCTTCCGCTTCTTCATACTTTTTCAGTGATACTAGTGCTGATGCGTAACTTCGATATACTGGAGCCCCGTTTTCACCGGCTTTTATAGCCTCTTCAAAATCCTTTTCGGCTTCAATGTGCTTGCCTGAGTGTATGTTTAGATTCCCTCTAAATTCGTAGTATTTGCCTTTAGGCTCCAGTGCCAATGCTTAATCGATAGTTCTGCGGGCCTGCTCTAACTGATCGAGTCGTTGATAGTACAATGCCGCTGAATACAGGATTTCTGAGTTCATGGGGTTGAGACTCATAGCTTTCCGAAAGTCTTCCAGAGCCTGTTCCTTCTCGCCCTTCTTATCTGCATACATCTTTGCGCGGGCGAGATACGCTTGCCACATGTACGGTGCAAGTTTAATTGCATTGCTGATGTAGAGATTGGCAAAGTTGTCTTTGTCCGGGGCGTTCGTTTCGCTCACAAGCATTGCGCGGTAATAGAAAACTCTTCCGTCATTTGCATTTTCCAGAGCGAGGAGATTTGTTTCTCGCTGAGCGTCCTCGGGTCTGTCCATTTGCGTGTAAATCTTCGCACGAAGAGCATGCGCGAAACCGGATGATGGCGAGTAGTCCAGCGCATGGTTTAAAACCTTTTCGACTTCAATAAGTGGCGCATTCGTGGCGAGCATGATTTGTGCTTTTACGAGTAAATTACTCACTTTATTCGGCTGCAGTTCAAGTGCAAAATTGATGTCTTTCATTGCTTGAGCGTACTTGCCGCAGTCAAAAAAGTATTCTGCACGAGCCCGGAGGTTGTCCGAGTCAGCTTCATGCATTTTTAAAGCCTGGTCGAAATCGGAAAGAGCCGCTGTATACTTACCTTGATGCTTTCTCGCGAAACCGCGCATGCGATAGTATTCTGTTGAGTTCGGCGACAATTCGATCATCCTGGAATAGAGATTTTCTACCTCTTTGAACTGAAATAGTTCTTCAGCCTTTGCTACCTTTTCAGTCAGCAGATCGAGGTCGTTTATCGATGCTAGAACGTCGCCATTTGCACCGTCAGCGGTGCTCGATCTTAATTTATTTGGAGTTTTGATCTTGGCGCTTTTATTTTCAGGCTCTCCATCTTGATTTAGAATCATGTATCCAGCAGCTGCAAAAATTCCTAGGATCCCAACCAGTCCAGCGGCAAGCAAGGCGATTACCAGTTGGGATTTATTTTCTTTTTTCTTCGCTGTTGCGGCTTCGTGATTTTGTCTTGTTTGAGTCTGTTGCGTCGGAATTGAAATCTCATCGGTCAACGCTCGTTTTCGATTTTCCTTCTCAAACGCCAGTCTGCGCGCGGCTGTCTCATCTACACTTTCGCCAATCGATTGGGTGCGGGTGAGTGAGGTTGGAAACAGTAAAGGATCGATTGCCGTCTGGATCGAGGACGCTTCGACTATTTCATCAGGCTCTAAATGTTCTAATGCAGTCTTCAGTTCTTTCATCGTGCTGAAGCGCAGATCTGGATCCTTTTCCAAACATTTCATGACCAGCCGTTCTATGGATTTTGAAACGTGAACGTCGGGAGCTACGTCGTGGAAAGTAGGCGGTAAAACTTTTGTGTGCATTTCGAGGAGAGTCATCGGGTCACCCTTGAATGGGAGTGATCCGGTCAACGTTTCAAACATCACGCAGCCAAATGAATAAATCTCTGATCTTGCATCGAATGTCCGCCCCAGGAGCTGATCCGGTGACATATATTTCGGTGTGCCAATGATGTTTTTGCCATGAAATTTTGTCGTTTCTTGACCCGTCATCATGGCGATTCCGAAATCGATCACGCGAGCGAATATGGTTCCCTTCTTGCCTTCATGCGTAATGAGTACATTGGAACTCTTTATGTCTCTGTGAAAAATCCCGAATTCATGCCCTTTGTCGATAGCAGAGGCGACCTGGATAAAAATTTGGATGGCGGTGTGCTCATCGACGTGTCCGCTTTCTTCGATGTATTTGTCCAGCGAAACTCCGTCTACGTGTTCGAGCACCATAAATGGTGACCCGGCTGGAGTAAGACCAAAGTCAATGATTGAAACGATATTGGGATGTTGAAACTTCGCTGTAACCTTTGCTTCCGCTTGAAAGTTGATCAACTCATCGCTTAATTTCGCGTATGAAATTTTTACCGCGACGTTTTTCTTCAAGTGTTTATCGAAACAAAGAAATACTGCTCCGCCGCCGCCAGAGCCGAGTTTGTCGATCGGTCGATATCGATCGAGTGGAAATGTATCCGCATCAAGATCGCTTATTTCTTCCTCGACCGTTTTCTTTGGCTGGCGTGAGGTGTCATCACGCAGCGCAAAAGTCGTGGAAGAAGCCATATTTGCATCAAGAGGAACTGGTGATTCGCAGCTGCAATTTTGCGATTCCAGAACCCATTGCGTGAAACTTCCGGTGTTTCCCTTGTCTATTTGCTTTCCGCAGAGAGCAC
>CAZRMH010000163.1:7200-16722 GCA_964600935.1 uncultured Candidatus Obscuribacterales bacterium | reverse complement strand
ACACAGTTCTCAACTGCAGAAGAGGCAAGCGAAACTGCCCAATTCTGTATTGAACACCCCGACGCGTTCTCCCAGGGCTATATGGACGAGACGTCCACAAGTTGGACGCTGAATGCGGTGGTCGAGCCTCTGTAGTTTAGTTAAATCGTCGAGCAAGTGCGATATTCGCGCGAGTTCAGCTTCCTTCAACTCAATAACCTGGGCGCTTGAACACCCAAACCTAAACTTGTACCAGTGCGAGAGGGGCTCGCTGAGCCGAGTCCGTCTCCTACTGGTTTTCGCAGTCAAAAACCAGACAGCTCGCCGGTCAGGGTAAACGGCGTGCTGTTACCGTTTTATCGCATTAGACACCACATTAGTATTCTGCCAGTTGCATTGCAGGTGAATCGCACTAGCCATGGAAAAGCTCATCACTTCTCCTACTCCAGCGATTGCTATTAATGCCAATGCCACGAAGCGGACGCGAGATGTGCGAACACTATGCCAGTCTATTCGCGACGATTCGGTCACATCAATTACCCATCGCCTAGCCTGAAAAGATCGGGCTCATCGCAAGGGAAACCAATATGAATACAAACTCAGTTGAAGCTCTGGAACAAGCTGTTTTGGAAGCAGCTAAAGCGTTGGGAGAACAACAGATCGCCGAGATTCGGAAGCATCGTCGAATCAAGGCCGCCGAATTGCACAAACAGGAAACCGAGCGTCTGCTCGCCGAAGCAGAGCTGGAGCTGGCTCAAGCCGATACCAACTACAGTGCGCTGAAACTGCGCGAGATGACGCTCAGCGCCGCGAATCTTCGCGAGGGAAGCACCTATGAGGCATACGTTCAATCGATGCAAGTCTGCAGCGACATTCGCGCGCGCCTGTGGACTATCGCTTCGTCCAGGAACAGCGAACTCATCCTTAGCACGGCCCGGCAGTACGGCGATCAATGCCGGATCACATGGGCGCTAGGCCAGGAAGTCCGAGCGATGCGCAATGAACTTGAACAGGTCAAAGAAGCGTTCCGCGCCGCCGGCGAGACCCGAAGAGCTGCAGTACAGAAGCGCGGTCGTGCCAAAGCCAATCACGAAGCGGCTCTCGCCGCTATCTCGGATTGCTATAAGGCTGAGCCAAACCAGGTACCATTCAACCTCGAATCCGCGCTGATCTCCGCCGCCAATGCGTTGACCGGCACTAGCAATCAGTGCTACGCGTACAGCTTCTGCGATACACTCGAGCTTCCCATCGAAGTCCCCGAGGATTTGGTTGGCGAACAATAGTCGCGATACGAGCCTCCAATTTCGCAACACAGCCTGACCTGCTGGTAAATCAGCGGCAGGCTGTTTGCGCTATTGTCCGACGGGGGAACGCCAGTAGCAATTGCTTCTGCCGTCCCCCGCTGGGCTCAAATTACTTTTTGGCTTGGGTTATTATATAGCATCGTATTATAGGTGATAAGAGAAACGAATGCGATAGAAAAGTGGTCTGGAGCAATTTGCCCAGACCACTCATCTACCGAAACAGTCCACACCGCTGTGGACGGAGCGAGAATTAGTAGGAGCGCTTCTGCAGCCACTGGAGTCCGCACAACGTATACCAGATTGCCACTCCAATTACCGCGCCCTTGAGGTCGAGAAGCACGTCGCTAAGCGAAGACGTTCGTCCGGGAACGAACGACTGATGCCATTCATCGGCACATGCGTATGCGCCGCAGACCAAGAATGACACCACAGTCAGTACCAGACCGGGGAAGGACAAGGTCTTGCTCAGCGCCCACCGAAGGACGAGGAAGAAGACCGCGAACTCAGTCATGTGTGCCGCATGGCGAGCCATCCCGTTGTACTCACCGAAGATCTTTCCAGTGAAATCAGCGGAATGAGGATGCGCAGAGAAGCCGAAGATCACGAGCGCCGCAAGCGCTACTATAAACCAAGCCTTCTTGCCGCGCCGTGGTTTAACAGTTTGATTTTTCATCGTAATAGATCCCAAGTAAGACGCCATGCGCCGGGCAAGGCGCATGGCGTTAGCGTCAGGGGCAGGCCGCTAACCTGCGTATTGACGTTTAGTGCCCGAGCCACAGCATGAACACTGCGATGCCGTTGTTGAACGCATGCAGTAGCATCGAGCAGTAGAGACTACCGGTGCGCCGGTACAGTTCGGCATGGATGCAGCCGAGCAGGAAGAGCAAAACCAGTG
The DNA here is from genome assembly GCA_964600935.1 of uncultured Candidatus Obscuribacterales bacterium. Lineage (GTDB taxonomy): Bacteria > Cyanobacteriota > Vampirovibrionia > Obscuribacterales > Obscuribacteraceae > JADYXR01. Next base: position 14,544 of record CAZRMH010000163.1, on the reverse strand, counting down.
CCGATGGTTGGAACTGCAGGTGCAAGATAGCGAACATGAAGGAGCTGAGAAGAACAGCGGTCAGCTCCGAACGTCGTCCCCCCAGCACGCGATGAACAAACGCTCCTGTGTTATGAGAAGTGTTCCTCACAAAATTGTCTGTCAGCGCCCAGGCTCTGCGCAGTCCCAGATAATTGCCGCTGGTCGGAACCGTCACAAGTTCCACCGCCGGCAGTGCCATCTTGAGACCGCCGCGCAGAACTTGGAACAAGAATCCGCGGAAGACCAGCTCCTCGAAGATAGGCGCTCCGATTGCTGCCATGATGGCAAACATCAGGAAGTTGCTGCCAGTGGCTTTACGCGCCATCTCCACCGTGGCTTGGCTGCTTGGACCGAGCACCTGAATCACTGCCCACTCTACCGGCTGGAAGAGTGCCAGCGCGAGAAGGGCAGGCCAGAGCACTTTCAGTGACGTAATCCACCAGGTCCGCCCTCGTCTCTTATCGACGTTGAGTGCCATGAACTGGCGCAGGGACTGCCCGGCCTGGCGGAGGCTGCGGTCGATCGAACGCATCTGCATGCCGAAGCCCATCACGAATGCCACCGTACTCAGTGTCATAACGAAGGACATGTTGGGATTACCCTGCTTATCGCTAAGCAGGTCAGCGAGCCACTTCATCAACTTAGGGTAGACGGGATCGATGGCGGCCATGGCGTGCAAGAGCAAGCAAGCGAAAGCGGACCCGCCGATCAGTGAATACGACACCATGCGCATGGCCTGGCTGAAACCGAAGTGCCCGGCCAGGCGACGACGACGCCAGAACCACAAGTAGGCGGCCCCGGTGATCGAGGCTCCGACCAGCGCTGCGCCGCCCGTTACACGAATCGCGCCGGATAGATCCAGGAACATCATCTTGAGGTCCCAGTATTGGGCGAGCGCCAGGACCGATCCAAGCAGCAGCAACGGGACCAGGAAGGACCCGATGGAGAACTGGATCAGTGACTTAAAATACTCCTTCGAAGCCTGACGCCACGTCCATGGAAACGTGCAGTCAAGCTTGCTGGGCGGTAGAAGAACATGTTGAATTGAAGAAAACATTTCTTGTCCTCTAGTCTTTTTAGAGTCAGGTGAATGAGGTCCGGTGCAACACTTCAGAATGACGTGCGCACCAGGAGAGGGACGGTCCGCTACACGCAGCGGACCGTCCGCTGGACTTGAGCCGGCAGACCAGTAACTAGCTCTTTGGGCTGTATAGCGCCAACTGTTCTTCGACAAAGGCGAAGAGCAGGACAGAATCGGGGTCGGTATGCTCGAGCTTGGCTGCAGCGAGCGTCTGTGGGTTGTGGAAGAACCAGGCGGCTCGGATGAGCTCGCCAGGATCCAGTTCGGTTTTGGCGTACAGCCACCAATGCACAAAGAGAGCGGCGATGGCACAGGCCTCGGCGCGATCGGGCTTGAGGGAGATGTCTCCCATAAACCCATTCTTCCAACCCAGCCCCCAACCATCTTCAAAATAAAGCTCGACCTGGTGGTGAGTCAGGTAGGACTCCTGGTTCCTGGGGCAGTGTGGATTGAGGAGCTCGGTCATGTGTTGCCTCTGGTTAGTGGGAAGGAAAACTTGACGGCGTCACTGGTTCTGCTTACCAGTGGATGACGATGTTGAACCCTTCGACCGTGTAGCTGTCGCGTTGATGACCTTCTTCACGGCTCCAGTACTCGAGCGAGGGGCTGAAGTTGCGGCAAGCATCCCAGACAGCCCTCGCTATCGGGCCAAGCCATTCCGGCTTGCAGGCGCCGCTGCGGCTGTTCCCCGGGGCGGTGAAGTCGATGCCATTACGGATCGACATCACGATGGCCCAGTCCTTTCCGGCTCGGGCTTGAACAGCCGCAGTCTCCTTGAGCTTGGCGAGGATCTGCTTGACCTTGTCAGCGATCGCCTCCTCGGACTCTTCGATTGCGGTGCGCAACTGAAGAGCCAGGGTGCTGTCACCGAGCCGTTGGACGCGAGCGATCAGGTCATCAGTATCGGTCCAGTGCAGGACGATGTTGAAGCCTTCGACAGTATAACTGTCACGCTGGTGGCCTTCCTCGCGACTCCAGTATTCGAGCGTCGGCGCAAAGACTTCGCACATCTGGTACACGCGCGCAGCGATACCGGTGAGACAGTTCGCGTCGCAAGACTTGCCACCGCGGGCGGTGTAGTCCACACCCGACTTGAGGCTCATGACCACAGCGTAAGTCCTGCCGGCAAGCAGTTCGACTTTGAGGTGGCTGAGCGCCGAACGGAAGATCCGGTTGGCGGCATCTTCCGTTTCACGACGAGCACTGCTGACGGCTTCGTCGGTGATCCGACGCAGTTCTTCTTTTCTGACTTGAAGCATATTGTTCTCTTTCTTAAAAGGAAGTTCTCTCCAGCCGAGCGACAAAACGCGGCAGGAGTCCTCGAGGAGTGGGAGAACACCAGTGAGGATCTGGGTCTCTGATTGTGAGTTATCCGCTGTCGCCGACGTTCAAATCAGCTCAGCAGCTTGCCGGTGAACGAAGGCAGGACGCTGCCGAACGCCCGTTCAGGCGAGAGCAACGGACGCACGATCGAGGAGGCGGTTTCGCAAAGGTGACTGATCATGTCGCGATACGGATCGCGGCTCGAGTAGATCATCTGATGCGCCAGATGCACACGCTGCTCGAAGGCGGCGACCGCATCTTCGATGCCACCTTTGGCGTTGATGGCGGGTGGTCCACCGGTCGTTGAGATGCTGCGCAGGACGTTAACCGGAATGACATGCTTAAGCTTCTTGAACACGGCCATGATGTCGTGCTCGAAGGCTTGCATACGACCGTTGGCAGCGATCAGGATGTTGAGCGAGTCGATGAACGCCTCGGCATACTCCTCCTGAGTATTGGCGACGAAAACCGGCAGATCGTCGTCCTCGACGTAGAACATGAACTTGGGGCAACTATGCCCGAGGTTCGGCCGATTGAGCGTACTCGCCACCGTCAGCAGTGCCTTGTCGACACCGACGTTGGAAGCACCATGGGCGAAGCGCACATCGATGCCCGGGAAGGCAGCCGTGAGCGAGTGGTAGACCGTGGTGAGAATGCCGACACAGGCAGCTTCATACGCGCCCGGGAGAACCCCCCAGGCTTTACATTGCTCCGGAGAGAGTGAGCTGTATCCGTTCATACCGAGGACGATGACGTCTCTGCCGAAAAGCACCTCTTTGACCGCTCTAGCGTACTGTTTGGCGGTATAGATGCGCTTGTTCTTGAAGCGCTTGGTGTGGATCTGTTGCTCCGGAGGCGCAGTCGGGTTTTCGCACGTGACGCCAGGAAGGTCTGCCACGTAAGGTTTGCCTTTGACGCGAACAATGAAGCCGTCGCCATCGCGAACCATCGTGCCATTTTTTGCAATTTGTTCCATTCGATAATTCTCCTGAGGTTTGAGGTTAAAGAAACCAAGCGACAGAGACCTATAGACATTGCTTCTCGAGATGCGCTGAGCACTTGAATGTCTATTCGGGTTAAGGATGCAGATCTGGGTCGGGGAAGAGTTTTAGAGATCAGAGAGGATGAGTTTGGAAGATAAATTCAGGGTAGTTGTCCCTGATTAGACGAATCAATCACCTCTTTACATCCGTTGCTAATTGTAAAGCCCGCACGCCGTGTCACTTTCGTGAGCTGCCCAGGTCTGAAGCTGAGTAGACGTAAAGCTTGAAAGCCGGACCGTGAACGCCCAGAAAATCGCCATTGCGATTAGTGCGAGTAGATGTCTTGATATTGCCAAAACCGGCAAGGGCGTCAAAGTCAGTACCTCAAGTTACACCTTCAACAGTACTGCGAAGACGTGGTAGAGCCACTCAACAGTAATCGAACGACTTTGCCGGTCGTGAAACCAATTTCTCCATGGCGCTGAATTTGCCCGCCCTTATCGAAAAAACTAGATTATCGCGACAACGGTCAAAAACAGCTTGCGCTATTCACGCGAACGCAATTTTGCCACGCAAGACTCTTGAGGCTTAACAACGCCCGTATTCACTTGACATCAATTATACGGTTCTGATATTTCTGAAGTCCCTTTCATCTTTAACCCCAGGAATCCCTAAACACCGACCAGACAATCCTTTCCAAACTCTCTTTCAGTTTCCTCGACGTGATTTTCGCGCGCTCATTCCTGCCGCAGTCACGTTCCACAACAGTTTTCGAAGTCAGAGCGGCGTTCGCACTGTCTTCGAATTCGCACGAGCATGGCGCTTGTTAGCCGTGTTTTAGACGGGCATCGCCTGTTGATTTGTATTCGCCTCTTAACGCTCACAGCACTTCCGCTGCGGGCCAACTTCGACCGGAGACCCTTACTTATGACCGAGACCAACATGACCAAACCCGCCACCAACACCGCCGCCACCACCACCGAACCCAAGCGCATCCTGATGCTCGCCTGGGAGTACCCGCCCCGCCTCGTCGGTGGACTCGCCCGCGTCGTCTGCGCGATCTCCCGTGAACTCGCAGCCCAGGGCCACGAAGTCCACGTCATCACCGCCGACTGCGAAGGCACCGACGAACACTCGATGGACGCCGGAGTCCACGTTCACCGCGTCAAAACCCAGACGAACTCCCAGGGCGGCGAACTCACTTCCCAGGAAAACTTCCTGCTCTGGGACTCGCGGCTCAACTTCGGCATCCTGCAGTACGCCATCCGGCTGCATCAGGAGAAGCCGTTCGACGTCTGCCACGCGCACGACTGGCTCGTCGCCGACGCCGGCTGGGTGATGAAGTCGTTCGGGATTCCGATGATTTCGACCATCCACGCCACCGAGTTCGGTCGCAACAAGGGTGAACTGACCAACGCAAACAGCCGCTTCATCGACGAGATCGAATGGCGTCTGATTTACGAATCCGGTCAGGTGATCGTCAACAGCAAGCACATGCTGCGCGAAGTGGTCGACCACTTCCATGTGCCTGCCGAGAAGGTCGTCATCATCCCGAACGGCATCGAACCCAACCGCCTGCGCTGCGCCGTCGACAAGGCCACGCTTCGCGAGAAGCACGGCTACGGCGATGGTCCGATGCTGCTGTTCGTCGGCCGGCTGGTTCACGAGAAGGGCGTTCAGTTCCTTCTCGATGCCATCCCGACCGTGATCAAGAGCCACCCGAAGGCAACTCTGGTGATCGCCGGCACCGGTTACTACGCCGAAGACCTCCAGAAGCGCGTCGCGGAACTCGGCATCGATGGACATGTCCACTTCTTCGGGCACGCCAACGACAAGTCGCTGCCGGAGCTGTACACGATGGCTGACGCCGTCGTCGTGCCGAGCCTCTACGAGCCGTTCGGCATCGTCGCGCTGGAAGGCATGGCTGCTTGCGTGCCGACCATCACGTCCGACAACGGCGGGCTGGTCGACATCGTCGAGCACATGCACAACGGCCTGACGACCTACGCCGGCGACTCGGGCAGCCTGGCCTGGGCGATTCTGCAAGTTCTGGACAACCCGGAACTGGCGGAAGGTCTGAAGACGCGGGCTCGCGCTCACGTCCTCGAGCACTACAGCTGGACCAACATCGCCGCCCGCACCCTGCAGGCGTACGACGAGGTCATCAAAGCGGCGCGCACCCGCGCAACCGCCTCGTAAGCTCGTTCCAGTGATTGCTGTCCTCCTCTGCTGATTCGGACAGCAGTCAATTGCGAAAAGGCCTGTCGAGCGGAAGTCGTCCACTCCGGAAACGGAACTGGGCGACTTTTCGCTTAGAAGACAACTTACTATCACTTATCGTTATACACAAACAAACAACAAGCAACAAACCGCCAATTTAAGACGATGTCAGATGGTTAGTTGAAATTAGTCACGAACCTCACTGTGGGCTGCACTTGGTACTATTTCAAGTGCTTAAGTCAAAACAAAAATCGGCGTAGACCGCCAGGAAGTTGACCATGCCTAAATCTTCTTCTAAACAGGCTAGACGGTCAATCTGAGTAAAGAGAGAATCGATTTGCTCAGAAAACTTCTGATGGAAGACATGAACGAGGTCAACCTGATGATTCAGCCCGTGCAGGTGTTGCCCCCCTGAACAACCTTACTACTTCCCTTGGAATCAAGGTAAAGCCTGATCGCCTAATAAATCCAACCTCAGCTGTCCGGATACTTACAACAACTAGAGCTCATTCAAACCGCTGTAAAAAAGAGTTTTAGACTGTCAAAACTCCGCCCCAATCAAGCGTTATAACAGTTCAACTATAAAGCATCGTTGTTACTATCCAATTTAATAGTAACGCCAGAAAAATTTTAGTCCAGGAAAGGCTAACAACCATCTTCCGTCAAGGCGAACTATTTGGTTTTTCGACACGACGAATCATTCATTAGTAATCCTGTCCGATTCAAGCAAACTCATAGAACCAGGGGTCTATATTTTGGGGACAGGGCAGTGAGATGCGAACTAACAAAGAACAAAACATCGCAACTAATTCCTATCAAAGCGAATATGTGTTTAGCAAATTCTCATGCGCCCTTCTTGAGAAATGTGTTCTAACCCCATCTGGGGCTGTTTTGGGCATTCTTGACAGCCGCAAGAGCCTATCTGCTGGACATATCACAAGCGATTAAATGTTTTCGTTACATATCCGCCAAGGATCTTTTAAGAAAATCTCGCCTTCGGGCGTATCTTGCACAGTTGGCAGCATTATATCGACAGTGACCGCTAGCACATCATTACATCTTGATCCAGTCACAGACTACATTTCAAGACATCGAAATCACTTGACAGCGCAACCCCGTCGGCAAAATTCCCAACTCGGCACAGCCAATTTCATCAAGTTTCGGCAATTTATCGCGCCCCAGGCGTTTCATAACGCGCGGCACCTCAACAGGAATCTCGCTGACTCCTCAAGGGCACGCACAAAGAATCTCCTCACGAATTTCGTCACCAGCCCGGAGAAAGTGCTCGAAAATGGCAAGTTCATTAAAAAGTCACATTCTTCAGTAGAACCTCGAATATGTGACACATTGGCACACTTTTTTCGAAAAAGTGTGCCAATGTGTCACACTCTGTTCCCGCCTGCTGGTCGGCACCAACGCGCTGGCGCTGTGAGCGATACTACCCCGTTTCACCTTCCCAAGCTCAGGCGGAAGAAGATCTGGCCCGGTTCACCTTCCCAAGACCAGGCGGAAGAAGATCTGGCCCACACTTTTTTCGAAAAAGTGGGACCAGGTGTCACCACTCTGTTCCCGCCTGCTGGTCGGCATCAGCGCGCTAGCGCTATAGAAGCGATACGACCTTCCCAAGCTCAGGCGGAAGAAGATCTGGCCCACACTTTTTCCGAAAAAGTGGGACCAGGTGTCACCACTCTGTTCCCGCCTGCTGGTCGGCATCAG
>CAZRMH010000163.1:0-7100 GCA_964600935.1 uncultured Candidatus Obscuribacterales bacterium | reverse complement strand
CGCGCTAGCGCTATAGAAACGATACTACCCCGGTTCACCTTCCCAAGCTCAGGCGGAAGATAGCGCTACCTTACTCAGCGTTTATGTTTAATTCCAAGTTTAGTAGGACTTAAGAAACCTATCGCGACCCCGCTAACCCTAAACTTTTCTAGAGTGAAGAGAAGCGAGAAAGACTGCATTGGCTAAAAGCTGGAAATAATCACGAATCCCTTGCAGGAATGATAGATATCGTCATAACTACAAACATACCGTGCCCTTGTGTACAGCTTGCTTAAGGGGCGATTGTTTCTATAGTGTCCAATTACATCCATTCTTGACAACCAATAGGACGTATTTCTCAGACACCACTACCCTCTGAGTTTCCCACCCTCTAACCAGCTTCCATCGCACCGTGTGCGACAGAGGCTTTTGTCCCCGACCCGTTCCGAGGCTGATTTAGAACTACTGCCCACACATACATTCGCGAGATGGTTGTCTCCCGCGAATGAGTTGGCATGAGTTCGAGGTCGTCACGGGGCCCTTTTTTTAACCGATGACCGGCACATCGCCGGTTCATCAAACCAAAGAAACAGGAGTTACGACCATGGCTACTCGCAAGAACAGCACCACGAAGAACACCACCAAGAGCCGCATCAAGACGAAGCTGGCTCCCGCCGAACTCAAGCGCATCATCGCGCTCGAACAGGCTTACACCGCGCAGGTACTCGCCAACCCGATGATCTGGCTGCCGGAAGCCGACATCATCAGCCTCGAACCGCACCAGGCGCCCGACTTCGGCTTCTCCGGTCTCGTGCGTCCGCAGGACATCGACTTCGATATCTCGGCGCTCGACGTCGATGATCTCGAGAACATGTTCAAGAAGGCGCGCGGCAGCAAGGGCGGCAAGCCCCGCAAGCCCTCCGGCCCGCAGAGCCTCCCCTCGGCGCAAGTCGTGAAGCAGGTGGTCGACACCTACTTCAAGGGCGTCAAGGATGCCGGTCCCACGGGCAACCTCATCCTCGGCGAACAGAACGCTCTGTTCGGCTCCAAGCAGAAGGCGCTCACCTACGCCGACTCCTGGGAAGTCCTCGTCAAGCCGCACCACCTGATGTTCTGGTCCGAGATCTCGGGCGACTTCCTCGCGGAGCTGGCGTCGCACAACGGCTACAACTCCTGGGCGTCGAAGGCCAACACGCGTGACCAGGCTGTCGGCATTCTCGCGCACCCGCGCCTGAAGCTCGTCGGCGGCCCGATCTCGTACGACAAGGTCGCGTCGGTTCAGGGCATCCCTGACCTGCGTCCCGCCTTCGTCTGCATCTTCGAAGACACCTGGAGCGGCCTGATCATCAAGGCGGTCGTGTACCACCTGAAGAGCATGCGTGGCGGTCCCGCCGCGACGGCTCCGGTTCGCTACCAGCAGTGCGTCGAGATCGTCAAGGCACACGGCAAGGCGTCGCCCAACGGCGTCAAGCCCGTGCTGAAGAACCAGCAGACCCGCAGCATCTGGAAGAACCAGGTGTTCGGTCGCGGCTTCACGGACCACAGCACGCTCACGATCACCATGCTCCTCTGCGAGCTGGCGGCCGCCGAACGCGCTCGTCCGCTCAAGGAGCGCATCGCGGACGGCGTCACCGTCATGGCGGGCGACTGGAACACGATCGTCGGTCAGACGAATGACCTGGACCCGCTGGAGCAGGCTGGTTACCTGATCTTCAACAGGAACGACACGACCGCCACCCACTCGATGGGCAGCCGTCTCGACGCGTTCCTGGCGGAGAAGGCGAACAACCCGTCGTGCGGCGCCAACGTCCCCGACGCGCCGGCGGAAGTGGACGCCGAGTAACGAGGCCGCAGAAGCAGTCCATGCAGGGGGAGTCGGTGTCACAGCCGGCTCTCCCTGCGCTTCTGCTCAACGACTGACCCACGCCCGCCGGATGGTGGACGTGGTTACTACCCCAGCGGTGCCGCTGGGTCTTGGGGTGCGTCGCGATGCGCATTCCTCGTGTTTTTACAAGAACCATTCCGGCTCAACCGGAACTAATTCGAGGAGACCACAGTTTATGTCAATCCAAATTCGTTTCTGCCCCAAGACCAACGGCTGGGACTTCGGTCAAACGCACTTCGACGGAAACAAGACGTTCAGCAGTGTCAACCGCCTCAATGCGAACAGCAAAGAGACGGGCTACTCGCTGCTCATCTGGACTGTCGAGAGTTCGAAGGGCAAGTTCCTCAGCGACCGGACTCTCGGTGAACTGATCGGGTACTGCCTCGGAAACGGCATCACCTGGGTCCAGTTCAAGGGCTGTCGGGTGTCGGTCAACTACCTGACCAGAGCCTTGAAGTTCAAGGCTGACCATGGCTGGTTCAACGACCTCGTCATGAACACCTGCGACCACAAGTTCGACGGCAACTCGCCCACCCCCGGCTTGAGCTGGGGCGAAGGCAAAGCGCTCCTCGCGGAAGCGATGGAACGCACCAAGACCAACTACGCCGGAATCGCACGAACGGCTCACCGCTACGAAGAAGCCGACGAATTCGAACGCGCCATTGCCGCACTCAAGCAGCGCGCTTCCGAGTTGATGTTCACCAAGCGCTAAACGCGCCGCGAGCAAGACTCTGTGTTTTTCACCAGCCGGGGCGGATTGTTCGCCGCTCCGGTTTTCCAAACCTGAACAAAGCGAGGATTACACTATGAAAAGCAAACACATTCCGTTCATCAAGCTGGATGTCCCGGCTCTCCAGCACCTGAGCAGCTGCTCGGGTACGGGGCACGAGGCGCACATCGACGTGGTCGGCACCGGCTCCGAGAACTACCAGTTCCCGGACACCGCCACGCTCGTCAAGCGCGGTCTCGAGAAGTCGAAGCTGCCGCAGCCCGAGCCCACGCCGGAACCGGCCGCCAAGCCCAAAGGCAAGCGCACCCGCTCCAAGCGCTCCAGCCGATCCAGCAGCAAGCCCGCCGGCACCGAAGGTGTCCAGGGCATGTTGCCGCCCGTGAGCCAGCCGATGCGCATCATCCCGACGCTCCCCAACGCGCCGGCTGACGCCCTCGGCAAGACGCTCGTGCGCGGTGCGACCGGTCTGCAGAACCTGATGATCGGGCGTCAGCTCGACGGTCTGGTCTACGAGCAGTTCGGCGCGCAGGTGGGCACGTTGCACTGGGCCCGCTCCAACATGCCGGAACGCTACCGCGCCGGCGCGGTCAGCCTCGGCAAGCAGTTCGAGACCATCACGCCGCGCTTCAAGGAAGCCGTGCTCGGACTGCTGCAGGAACTCCAGAAGCGCAACCCGGATGCGCCTCAGTCGCTGCTCATCAAGCACGCGGTCGAACTGCTCCGCGAGCAACTCGCCGGGTTCCTGTTCATCTCGGGCGTGTACACCGAATCGTTCGCGCAGTACCGCGACGGTGTCTATGCCCTCGAGCTGAAGGCGATCAACTTCTTCTACGAACAGGCCGCGGCCTTGTTCAAGCGCGTCGACCCCGACTCGCCGGAGAAGTTGCCGGAAGGTCTCGAGTCCATAATGTATCAGGTGGGCGATGTCTACCTGGCCCGGTTCACCAGCATGTCGCTGGCGACCATCCCGGGGTCCAAGGGCCCGATCGGTATCCACGCACTGCAGATGCCGTTCGACTTCCTGGACGTAATGGCAATCATGTTGCCTTTGTTGGCGCATGAGTTCCGCCACAACCTCTTCCACGACGTGAAGGGGCTGGAGGACGAGATGCGGGCGACCCTGAAGGCCGAGATCACCGCGGCTTTCAAGGCGGGAACCCTCAAGTTCAAGTCGAATGAGATTCTTCTGGGCGCCCAGAAGGTCAATACGCTGGACTTGATGATCAAACTGATGGTCGACTCCATCGGTGAGATCGACGCCGACATCGCCGGTGGTGTCCTGTTCTCCGGAACGGCCTACCTGTACAACATGATGTTGTCGTTCCCGGCCATGCTCGTGCGGGGTACGCCGCTCGGGAAGGCAAAGAAGCTCCTGCGCACGGAATCGAGCTTCTCGCTCATCGCGCAGGACGACGGCAGCAAAGCCCTCGTGTTCGAACCGCATCCACCAGACTACATCCGCGCATACATTGTGGCGGCTGGTCTGGAGGAAATCGGCTTCAAGGCCGAAGCGGACGAATGCCGTCGCCTCGCCGACTTCGCGGTCGGTTCGCCCCTGCCCAGCCACATCACGTGGACGCAGGAAGAGCACGAGGAAGAGGGTGCTGAAGGTGGCGAGGGTGGCGACGGCGAAAGCCTGAAGCGCGCTCGCGGCGACAAGGCCAAGAAGTCCCAGATGGTGATCGCGTTCCCCGTCGAGGACATCAAGGCGGTAGCGCCGGTGGTGGCGAAGGCTATCATCCGGGCCAAGCTCAAGTCGCTGGGAGGCCGGTCGACCCTCGACATGGTCGATTGGAATCAGGCCCGCGAGGACAAGGTCAAGAAGTTGGCCGCCATCCTCGTCGCCGGCGGGTCCGACATCCCCGAGGACATCGGTTCCGTCTACGCCACCTATGTCGGGTCGGCAGCCACGATCGCCTACTGGTTGATTCTGCACGCTGGTGCGGAAGTCGACCCGGCGGACACGGCGAAGTCGGTCAACTCCAACGCGATGGAGATGATCCGCAAACTGCGGGAGAAGGCCGAAGCCAGCGCCTAACGTCAAAGGCTCAGATGGCGCAAGCTACCTGAGCCGATGACTGCGGCTGAAGCGATGGTCGATTCCAAAGGGGCCGGGCGGCAGATCTAACAAGATCTGCCGTTTCGGCTTCTCTGCCTGCACTACTATGTTTTTTAGTATATAACCAGTGCCACCGTGCCACCAGAGGCTGTCCAATCGGTCGTTGAAATTGAAGATGACCCATCCCTGGGAAAAGTGAAATTGCTTAAGTTTCCAAACCCCCAAGGAGGGCCATCATGACTAAATCATCGCATACCAAAACACGCCGCAACCAGCAACAGGAATTGATAGCAGCACTAGGACTGACTCCCAACGTAGCTCAAGTCGGAGTGGACCTGTTCATGGAAGATTTCAAACGAGTGCTGTTGGAATCGTTGTTGCAGTCAGAAGTGAATAAACTTACCGGGAGGCCGTTCGAACGAAACCAAGGACAGCAGACGTTTTGGACACTCCCCCAAAAGACGCATGCCCTGTGGACGTTTGAAACGACACGAAGCAGTTGTATCGCTGAATATTCACCACGACAATTTATTTGATGCACCGAACTGATCGAATCAAACAAATTGAGAATCGAGTTTGTCGCGCCCGGCTCAACCGTAATTGGTCGACGAGAGAGTCCCAGCGCAGAACACGGACGCAATTCGTTTTGACTGACGACTGGATGCTGCGAGCCGCGCAAGCTGTTTTAACTGCCAGCTTGTTGAATAAAGGGTTTACGGTCAAATCGATTTCGGCTATCCCAGACATATTCGCAGGTATGCAGATATCGAAAAATATCACAATTCGACACCTTCATTTTTCGGGGTATCCACAGGTTTGTTTAACAATTCGACCAGCTTGACCGACAAACATATTTTTGCATAGATTTGCACATCTAGATATGTCGTCAATTGCAACTCGAAAAAACTCTCAAACTCAAACAGCTCCACCATCACCATCTTGCACATATTCAGCTGAGCTGAAGGCGATGAGTCGGGTAATCAATTGAGCGACAATCTGGACGAAACTCTCTCATGCCGACCAGCAAAATAGGGACAAGCCCATCACAGTTGTGGAGCATCTTACGGATTCGTCGACTATCTGAAGTCTTCGTGTCTCCTCAATCAGGAAGAAGAGGAGATCCAGGCTGCGGCTTGATCTATCTGCTGAAAACATTCTGACTTCAGCAAATAGCGGCAACGGGCCTGTTGGAACACAGCCGAAGAGGTGGAAATCTCCCTCCTCAGGCGGTCAACAAACCAACTGAACTGAAAGGATTCACTATGGATCAAATAACCTTACTCTGGAGCGGTTTCGCCACCATTGTTTCCATCATGCTGGCTTTAGACCTCGGCATATTCAATCGACACGCTCACGAACCAACAATGAAGGAATCCCTGGTCTGGAGCGTCGTTTGGGTAGGTCTAGCATTGGCGTTCAACGCTGTGGTGTATCTGACGCTCGGTCCCCAAGCCGGTCTGGAGTTCGCTACAGGCTATCTGATCGAGAAGGCGCTGTCGGTCGACAACATCTTCGTCTTCGTGATGGTGTTCTCATACTTTCAGGTGCCTCTGAAGTACCAGCACCGCGTGCTCTTCTGGGGAGTGATTGGCGCGATCATCATGCGTGCGATTCTGATCGCTCTGGGCGCAGCCCTTCTGGCAAAGTTTCACTGGATCATCTATGTCTTCGGCGCGCTTCTGATTTTCACCGGTCTGAAGATGGCCACACAGAGCGGCGAACTCAAAGATCCGGAGAACAACCTGCTCGTCCGATCTCTACGTCGAATCATGCCGATCACCGCCGAGTATCATGGACAGAGGTTCTTCGTAAGGCTACCCGGAGCCTCGGGCAATCCGACGCTATTCGCAACGCCGTTGCTCGTGGTACTCCTTTTGGTCGAATTCACCGACCTGATTTTCGCCGTGGACTCGGTTCCGGCAATCTTCGCGGTCACCAAAGATCCGTTTATCGTGCTGAGCAGCAATGTCTTCGCGATCCTCGGTTTGCGATCGCTCTTCTTCCTGCTAGCCGGAATCATTCATCGATTCCACCTGCTGAAAATCGGTCTGGCACTGATTCTCATTTTTGTCGGAGGGAAGATGATGCTACTGGACATCATAAAGATTCCTGTGCTCCTTTCACTATCAGTGGTGGCAGCACTTCTAGCAGCGTCGATTCTGTTGTCGCTGTTATTTCCCAAGCAGGACAAACAGTAACTCGACCCTATAACCGCATGCTTTAGGCATGTGCGGTCGGACACAATCAATCGAATGGAGGCGATGCCGGTTTGCATCGCCTCCATTTCAGACGTCCATTTTGAACGCTGAACAACACAAAAAGCCTATCGTGCCACCACTTTTTGCTTTTTGGGGGACCTACACTATACGATTTAGTTTCTACAGAAGAAACTGGTAAGACCTCAGTGAACCATGGCTGGTTCCCTGCTCGACTTTGAACTTTTTCTT